>NZ_DAISZC010000001.1:0-78157 GCF_036824975.1 Tepidimonas sp. | reverse complement strand
CGGGGTGGAACACGAAGGTCTGCTGCGCGCGGTCGTAGATCGACGCCCCGACCAGATCGCTGGGCATCAGATCCGACGTGAATTGGATACGGGCAAAGCACAGGCCGAACGTGCGCGCCAGCGCCTGCGCCAGCGTGGTCTTGCCGACGCCGGGCAGATCTTCGATCAACAGGTGTCCGCCAGCCAGCACGCCGGCGACAGCCTGCCGCAGCACGCTCTCTTTGCCGACGATGACCGTGGTAAGCTGCTGCAGCAAGGCGGCGATCAGGGGTCGGGTATCCGTCATGGACGGCACGATACCGGAAAGTCGCCGTGCACACCCGCATCGCCCTCAGAGGAGCCATGAAACCCACCGGTTATTACACCCACCCGGCCTGCAGCCGCCATGAGATGGGTGCGGCCCATCCGGAATGTCCACAACGGCTGGGTGCGATCGAAGACCGGCTGTTGATCACCGGCGTGCTGGATGCGCTGCAGCAACGCACCGCCACACCGGCATCCACCGCCGAGCTGGAGCTGGCGCACGACCGTCTGCACATCGCTGCCATCCGCGGGCTGAGTGACGAGTTGCGGGATGCGCAGGCGGCCGGGGGGCCTCCATATCTGGCGGTCGATCCGGATACGGCGCTCAACGTGCACACCTGGGAGGCCGCACTGGCCGCGGCGGGCGCGGCCATCGATGCCACTGAAGCAGTGGTGGCCGGCGAGCTGGCCAACGCGTTCTGCGCCGTGCGCCCACCGGGGCACCACGCCACGCGCAACCGCGCGATGGGGTTTTGTTTTTTCAACAACGTCGCGGTGGCGGCCCGGTACGCGCTGCAGCGGCTGGGGCTGGAGCGGGTCGCCATCATCGACTTCGACGTCCACCATGGCAACGGTACCGAGGACATCGTGGCTGGAGACGAGCGCATCCTGATGTGCAGTTTCTACCAACATCCGTACTACCCGCAATGGGACCATCGCAGCGACGACAACCTCGTCAACGTGCCGGTGCCAGCGTACACCAAGGGCGTGGACGTGCGCGAGCTCGTCGAAATGATGTGGCTGCCGCGGCTGCAGGCCCATCGGCCGCAGCTGCTGCTCATCAGTGCCGGCTTCGACGCCCACCGCGAGGACGACCTGGGGCAACTCGGGCTGGTGGAGCAGGACTACGTATGGATGACGCAGCGCCTGATGGAGGTGGCCCGCCGGCACGCGAAGGGCCGCATCGTCAGTGTGCTGGAGGGTGGGTACAACCTCAGCGCCTTGGCGCGCAGCGTGGAAGCGCATGTGCGCACGCTGGCCGAGGTCTAGCGCCGCCGCGCGACCGCAACCTTCCTGTTGGCCCAGGAGAGGACCGATGACGGACGACACCCCAATCCTGCTGCACGAGCGCGACGCGCGCGGCGTGCATACCCTGACCCTGAACCAGCCGCGTACGTTCAACGTGCTGAGCGAGGCGATGCTGCAGGCGCTGTCGGCTCGGCTGGATGAGATTGCTGCGGACGAGGGCGCGCGCGTGCTCGTGATTGCCGCCGCCGGCAAGGCGTTCTGCGCCGGACACGACCTCAAGGAAATGCGCGCCCACCCGCAGCTAGACTACTACCAGCAGCTGTTTGCGCGTTGTTCGCGGGTGATGCTGCAGATCCAGCGCTTACCGATCCCGGTGATCGCGCGCGTGCACGGCGTGGCCACTGCTGCCGGCTGTCAAATGGTGGCGCAGTGCGACTTGGCTGTGGCCGCGCAAGAGGCACGCTTCGGCGTCAACGGCATCGATGTCGGTCTGTTCTGCGCCACTCCCAGCGTGCCGCTGGTGCGCAACGTGCCGGCAAAGGTGGCGATGGAGATGCTGCTGACGGGCGAATTCATCAGCGCCGAGGAGGCACGCCTGCGCGGTCTGGTCAACCGGGTGGTGCCGGCCGAGGCGCTGGATGCCGAGGTCGAGCGGCTGGTGGGTGCGATCGTGGCCAAGCCGCGCGCGGCCATTGCCTTGGGCAAGGCGGTATTCTATCAGCATCGCGAAACCAGCATCGAGGCCGCCTATCAGCTGGCCGGGCAGACAATGGCCTGCAACATGATGCACGAGGTGGCGCAGGAAGGCGTGCAGGCCTTCATCGACAAGCGCGCCCCGGCGTGGCGCACGGAGGGCTGAACACATGGCGCGATCCACCGCCCCGGCGGCGATCGACGACTTCGGTGCCTGGCTGCACACGTTCCTGCAGCCAGGGGCGCTGATCGAGCTGGCCGCACTGGTTCTGTGCGTGGGTGTGGCTTGGGGGGTGGTGCGCGGTTTGCAGCGGGCCTACAACCCCGACGCCGAACGCTCCATCTGGTTTGGACGCCGCGGTGTCGATGGGGTGCTGTTTCCGCTGCTGCTGCTGGTGCTGGCCTATGGGGCACGGACGCTGACGGCGCTGTGGGTTCCGCAGGCCGTCTGGCGCGTGGCCGTGCCCGCGCTGCTGGCACTGGTAGTCATTCGTATCGGCGTCAAGGTACTGGAGGTGGCGTTTGGCGGCGCGGCCTGGCTGCGTCCGGTAGAGCGCACGGTGTCGTGGATCGCGTGGCTGGCGGCGGTGGCCTGGATCACCGGGCTGTTGCCCGTGGTGCTGGCGGAGCTGGACCAGATCACCTGGAAGCTGGGTGGCACCACGCTGTCGGTGCGCACGCTCATCGAGGGGGTGCTTAGTGCCGGTGCGGTGCTGATCGTGGCGCTGTGGATCTCTTCGGCCATCGAGGCGCGCCTGTTGCGCGATGCCAGCGGCGAGTCGCTGTCGCTGCGCAAGGCCGCCAGCAACGCGGCGCGCGCGCTGCTGCTGTTCGTGGGCTTGATGCTGGCGCTGTCGGCGGTGGGCATCGATCTGACCGCCCTGTCGGTGCTGGGCGGGGCGATCGGGGTCGGCATCGGCTTTGGTCTGCAAAAACTGGCCGCCAACTATGTCAGCGGCTTCGTGATCCTGACCGAGCGCAGCATGCGCATCGGCGACATGGTGCGGCTGGATACCTTCGAAGGGGTGGTGGCGGATATTAAGGCGCGCTACACCGTCATCCGCTCGGTCAGCGGGCGCGAGTCGATCGTGCCCAACGAGCTGCTGATCACGCAACGGGTGGAAAACCTGTCGCTGTCGGATCCGCGCGTGTGGCAGTCTACGGTGGTGGGCGTGGCCTACGACAGCGATGTGGCGCTGGTGCAGCGGCTGCTGGTGCAGGCGGCGCTGGAGCAGCCGCGCGTGCTGCGTGAGCCCGCGCCGCTGGCGGCGCTGTCCGCATTTGGCGCCGATGGACTGGAGTTTACGCTCGGCTACTGGATCGCCGACCCCGAAAATGGCCAGCTCGGCTTGCGCTCGGCGATCAACCTGCGCATCCTGGAGCTGTTTCGGGAACACGGTGTCGAAATTCCGTACCCACAGCGGGTGCTGCACGTGCGGCCGGCGGCGGCTGACGCGCCCGCCGTGCGTGGCCTGTCGGGGACGGTATCGCCCACGGGCGCGGGTGGGGCGGCGCAGTCCCGATGACGTGCCGCGCCAGCGCCCATCGCGCGGGCAGACGGTCGCCGTCACTGGGGGCTTGTGGCTGCGCACGGGCTTGCCTATAATTTTCAAAAACGAACGATCGTTCGTTTTTTGGCGGGTGTTATCCCCGTACAATGCGATCGGTTGACGTTGACGTAAACGTAAACTTGGTATCGCCGTCCTACCACCCACAGGAGTCAGCATGAAGATTCTCGTCCCCGTCAAGCGTGTGGTTGACTACAACGTGAAGGTCCGCGTCAAGGCCGATGGCAGCGGCGTGGATATCGCCAACGTCAAGATGAGCATGAACCCGTTTGACGAGATTGCCGTCGAGGAGGCCGTGCGCCTGAAGGAAAAGGGGGTGGCGACCGAGATCGTGGCGGTGTCGTGCGGTGTGGCGCAGTGCCAGGAGACGTTGCGCACCGCCATGGCTATTGGTGCCGACCGCGCGATCCTGGTGCAAACCGACGGCGAGCTGCAGCCGCTGGCGGTGGCCAAGCTGCTCAAGGCCCTGGTGGACAAGGAAGCGCCGCAGTTGGTGATCCTGGGCAAGCAGGCCATTGACGATGACGCCAACCAGACCGGGCAAATGTTGGCCGCGCTGCTCCATTGGCCGCAAGGCACCTTCGCTTCGAAGGTGGAGGTCCAGGGCGACGCGGTGGAGGTCACGCGCGAGGTCGATGGCGGTCTGGAAACGCTCAAACTGACGCTGCCTGCCATCGTCACTACCGACTTGCGTCTGAACGAGCCGCGCTACGTGACGCTGCCCAACATCATGAAGGCCAAGAAAAAGCCGCTGGACACCGTCACGCCGGCGGATCTGGGTGTGGACGTGACGCCACGCCTGAAGACGCTGAAGGTGGCCGAGCCGCCCAAGCGCAGCGCTGGCATCAAGGTGCCGGACGTGGCCACGCTGGTGGACAAGCTGAAGAACGAAGCCAAGGTCATCTGAGGAAAGGACAGGCCGCCATGACCATTCTCGTCATTGCCGAACACGACAACGTTGCCCTGAAGGGGGGCACTCTCAACACGCTGGGCGCGGCACTGAAGCTGCAGGCCGCCGGTGCCGGTGACATCCATGTGTTGGTGGCCGGGCAGGGCGCTGCCGGCGCGGCGCAGGCCGCCGCCCAGGTGGCCGGCGTGGCCAAGGTGCTGCACGCCGACGGCGCGGCACTCGCCCACGGCCTGGCCGAAAATGTCGCCGCTCAGGTGCTGGCGCTGGCTGGTGGCTACAGCCACATCCTGTTTCCTGCCACGGCGTGGGGGCGCAACATCGCCCCGCGGGTGGCCGCCCGGCTCGACGTGGCGCAGCTCAGCGACATCACGGCGGTGGTGGACGTGCACACCTTCGAGCGCCCGATCTACGCGGGCAACGCCATCGCCACCGTGCAAAGCACCGATGCGCAGCACGTGATCACGGTGCGCACCACCGCCTTCGATGCGGCGGGTGCCGGCGGGTCCGCGGCAGTGGAGCCGGTGGCGGCGGTGGCCGACAGCGGCAAGAGCGTGTTCGTCCGCAGCGAGCTGGCCCAGAGTGACCGCCCCGAACTGACGGCGGCCAAGGTCATCGTCTCGGGCGGGCGCGCGCTGGGCAGCGCCGAGCAATTCAACGCCATCATCACCCCGCTGGCCGACAAGCTGGGAGCGGCGATCGGCGCCAGCCGCGCTGCCGTGGACGCCGGCTATGCGCCCAACGACTGGCAGGTCGGGCAGACCGGCAAGATCGTGGCGCCGCAGTTGTATGTGGCGGTGGGCATCAGCGGTGCCATCCAGCATCTGGCGGGTATGAAGGACTCCAAGGTCATCGTCGCCATCAACAAGGACCCCGAGGCGCCAATTTTTAGCGTCGCCGACTACGGGCTGGAGGCCGACCTGTTCCAGGCCGTGCCGGAACTGGTCAAGGCGCTCTAACACCGATGCACTCATCCGGGCATCCCAGGGGATGCCCTTTTTTGCCTGAGGAGACCCCGATCATGACCTTCAAGGCCCCGGTCAAGGACATGCTGTTTGCCATGCAGCACCTGGCCCAGCTGGAGCGCGTGGCGCAGCTGCCCGGCTTCGAAGACGCCAACCTGGAGACCGCGCAGGCGGTGCTGGAGGAGTGCGCGCGTCTGAACGAAGAGGTGGTGGCGCCGCTGAACTGGGCGGGCGACAAGCAGCCGTCGTGGTGGACAGACGGTGAAGTCGTCACCACCCCGGGTTTTCGGGAGGCGTTTCGCCAGTATGCCGAAGGCGGCTGGCAGGGCCTGCAGCATCCGGCTGAGTTTGGCGGGCAGGGTCTGCCGAAGACGATCGGGGCCGCCTGCACCGAGATCCTGAATGCGGCCAACCTGAGCTTTGCGCTGTGTCCGCTGCTGACCGACGGCGCCATCGAGGCGCTGCTGACAGCGGGCAGCGATGCGCAGAAGCGCCTGTACATCCCGCCGATGATCGAGGGGCGCTGGACCGGCACGATGAACCTCACCGAGCCGCAGGCGGGCTCCGACCTGTCGCTGGTGCGCGCGCGCGCCGAACCGCAGCCCGACGGCACCTACCGCATCTTCGGCACCAAGATCTTCATCACCTACGGTGAGCACGATATGGCCGAGAACATCGTGCACCTGGTGCTGGCGCGCGTCACCGGCGCGCCCGAAGGCGTCAAGGGCATCAGTCTGTTCATCGTGCCCAAGTTCCTGGTCAACGCCGATGGCAGCCTGGGCGCGCGCAACGACGTGCGCTGCGTCAGCATCGAGCACAAGCTGGGCATCAAGGCCAGTCCCACCTGCGTGCTGCAGTACGGCGACCAGGGCGGAGCCATCGGCTACCTGGTGGGCGAGGAAAACCGCGGCCTGGAGTACATGTTCATCATGATGAACGCTGCCCGCTACGCCGTCGGGCTGCAGGGCATCGGATTGTCGGAGCGCGCGTACCAAAAAGCGGTGCAGTACGCGCGCGAGCGCGTACAAAGCCGCCCGGTGGACGGCAGCGTAGCCGCGGCGGCGCCCATCATCCACCACCCGGACGTGCGCCGCATGCTGCTGACTATGCGCGCGCTGACCGAGGGCTGTCGCGCGATGGCGGCGGTGGCGGCAGCGGCCTACGATGCCGCCCATCATCACCCGGATGCCGAGGCCCGGCGCCAGAACCAGGCGTTCTACGAATTTTTGGTGCCGCTGGTCAAAGGCTACAGCACCGAGGTCAGCCACGAAGTCACCAGTCTGGGCGTGCAGGTGCACGGCGGCATGGGCTTCATCGAGGAAACCGGCGCAGCGCAGTATTACCGCGATGCCAAGATCCTGACCATTTACGAGGGCACCACCGCGATCCAGGCCAATGACCTGCTTGGGCGCAAGACGGTGCGTGACGGCGGGGCTACCGCCCGCGCGGTGGCGCAGCAGATTGGCGCCACCGAAGCCGAACTGCTGGCCGACGGCAGCGCCGATGCAATGGCGATGCATGCCCGCTTGCAGGCCGCGCGGCAGGCGTTCGAAGAGGTGGTGGCGTTCATGGCGGCGCAGGGCAAGGCCGATCCGGTGGCGGCTTACGCTGGCAGTGTGCCGTACCTGATGCTGGCGGGCAACGTCGTGGCCGGCTGGCAGATGGCGCGCGCGCTGCTGGCAGCGCAGCGCGAGGCGGCCGCCGGCCGCGACGTCGAGTTTATGCGTGCCAAGATCGCCACCGCGCGTTTCTACGCCGACCACATCCTGACGCGCTGCGGCGGCTGGCGCGACAGCATCGTGGGTGGCCACGCGGCGGTGGCAGCGATGCCGCTGGCCGCGTACTGAGCGCACCGGCCACCGGCCGCCACTGCCCACCGGGTAGACGGTGTCGCCGGTGTGCGGTGACGCGACGCTGGGGTGAGCCGCGCCGCCCGGGTACCCGGTGCGCCTGCCGCCGCTCTTCCTTCCTGTCCCGATTCCGAGGAACGTTTCCATGTCCCGTTTGCCTCCTGTGTTGCAGCGCATCGCCTTTCCCGTGATTGGTTCGCCGCTGTTTATCATCAGCAACCCCAAGCTCGTCATCGAGCAGTGCAAGGCCGGTATCGTGGGCGCCATGCCGGCGCTCAACGCGCGCCCGGCCTCGCAGCTCGACGAGTGGCTGGCCGAGATCACCGAGGCACTGGCCGCGCACGACCGCGCTCACCCCGACCGGCCGGCCGCGCCGTTTGCCGTCAACCAGATCGTGCACAAAAGCAACGAGCGACTCGAGCACGACATGGCGCTGTGTGCCAAATACAAGGTGCCCATCGTCATCACCAGCCTAGGTGCGCGCGAGGACGTCAACCAGGCCGTGCACAGCTGGGGCGGCGTGGTGCTGCACGACATCATCAACAACACCTTTGCCCGCAAGGCCATCGAAAAAGGGGCCGATGGCCTGATCGCGGTGGCCGCCGGTGCGGGTGGGCACGCCGGCACCAAGAGCCCGTTTGCGCTGGTGCAGGAGATCCGCCAGTGGTTCGACGGCCCGCTGGCGCTGTCGGGGTCGATCGCCACGGGCGGCGCCATTCTGGCGGCGCAGGCCATGGGGGCTGACTTCGCCTACATCGGCTCGCTGTTCATCGCCACCGACGAGGCGCGCGCCAGCGACGCTTACAAGCAGTGCATCGTCGAGTGCAACTCAGACGACATCGTCTACACCAACCTCTTTACCGGCGTGCACGGTAACTACCTCAAGCCGTCGATTCGCGCCGCTGGACTCGACCCCGACCATCTGCCGGAAAGCGATCCCAGCCAAATGAATTTCCGGGAGGGCGCCGCCAAGGCCTGGAAAGACATCTGGGGCTGTGGCCAGGGGATCGGCGTGGTGGACGCGGTACGCCCCGCTGCCGAGGTGATCGAGCGCCTCAAGCGCGAATACGCCCAGGTACGCGCGCGCTTGTGTGCCGGCGCTGCCGCTTGATGGGCCACGCACCGCGTATTGCGGTGCGCCCGATCAGTCCGGCATAGGGTTGCCCACTGCCGCCAGCAGGCGATGCAGCGCATCGGGCGCGTCGGCGGGGATCACGCGGCGTGCCGGCATGCTGCGCAGCCAGGTGAGCTGTCGCTTGGCTAGCTGCCGCGTTGCAGCCGCACCGCGGGCCCGCAGCTCATGGTATTCCGCATCGGTGAGGGTGGTGCGGCCTGCGGCGGCAGCATGTTCGAGCGCTTCCCACGCCTGGCGGTAGCCGACGCAGCGCATCGAGGGCAGGCCCAAGTGCAAGTCGCCGCGTGCCCGCAGCCGTTGCACTTCGTCGAGCAGACCAGCACTGAGCATGGCGTCGAAGCGGGCGTCGATGCGCTGGCGCAGCCACTGCCGTGACTGCGGCTCCAGCGACAGCAACAGGCCCGGTTGGCCGTCGATCAGGGGCTGAGGCGCGTTGGCGCAAAGAGGGTTGGGCTGCGTGCTGCGCCGACCGGCACTGGATGTATCGGGCGCCGGGGACGGGTCGTCGACCCCGCTGTTGCGCCAGCGGTGCTGCAGCGCCGACAGCGGCTGCCCGGTGGCTCGCCACACCTCCAGCGCGCGTCCGATGCGCTGGGCGTCGTTGGGGGCCAGGCGTGCCGCGGTGACGGGGTCAACCTGGGCCAATTCGGCGTGCAGCGCGGGCCAGCCGCGCGCGCGTGCTTCAGCTTCGATGGCAGCGCGTAGCGCTGGCTGTGCAGGTGGCAGCTCGTCCAGCCCATCGAACAGGGCCTTGAAGTACAGCAGGGTGCCGCCTACCAGCAGGGGCAGTCGCCCGCGTGCCCGGATGGCAGCGATCAGTGCTCGCGCATCGCGAACGAACTCGGCTGCGCTGTAGGATTCGGCTGGATCGCGAATATCGATCAGGTGGTGCGCAACGGCAGTTCGCTCGACCGGTGTGGGTTTGGCCGTTCCAATGTCCATGCCCCGATAGACCAGGGCCGAATCGACGCTGATGATCTCTACCGGCAGCCATTGCGCCAGCGCCAGCGCTGCGGCCGTCTTGCCACTGGCCGTCGGTCCGGCCACGGCGATCCACCCCAGTTCGGCGGCTCCGGCGGAGCACGCGCGGCGGCTGTGCGGGGTGGTGTCGCGGGGAGGGCGCCGCGCAGCGGCTGTCGGCGTCAGCGCGCCGCAAACCGGGGAGCGATTCGTGGACATCGGGGCAGCGCTCGGACGCAGATCAGGCGTTCTGCGAGTCGTTGTTGGGTGTGGTTACGACCTGTGGGGTGGCGCGCACCTCGCCGTGGCGCTGCACCAGCGTCCAGGCCACCACAGCGATCACCACCGCCCAGAACCATAGTCCATTGGTCAAGGGATAGACCCCGGTTTCGCCGCCGGGCGCCATGCGCTGACCCAGCCACAGGCCCATCAAAAAGGCGGTCACCATCATGATGAAACCGGCCAGCGCCGAGGCCGCGCCGGCCGCCTGCGGAAACGGGGATACGGCCCCGCTCTGACCACAGGGCTGGTGCACCCCGTGCGCCAGAATGAACAGGTAGTACGGCCCCATGAGCGCCCAGACCGAGTGCCAGCCTAGCCAACCCGCCAGTCCGCACAAGGTGCCGCCGGTCAGGGTGGACGCGGCCGCTAGCGCCACCGTGCGCCGAACCCCCAGGCGTGAAATCAGGCGCCGGCAGGCAAAGGTGCCTGCGATGTAGACCGCCGACATCGAAAACATCAGCAGACCATATTCGGTCTTGCTCAGCCCCAGAACGGAGATGAACACGAAGGACGAGGTGGCCAGAAAGGTGAACAGCCCGCCGTAGGATGCGGCGGCCAGCAGCGCCCAGGCCCAGAACGTCGGATGGCGGGCGATCGTGGCCCAGATGCGCAGCATCTGCGTCGGCTGCAGGGCGTGCGGATTGCGCTGCGGCAGCGTTTCGCGGAAGCGCAGCGCCACCAGCGCTAGCGTGGCGGCCGAAAAGACCGCCAGCACCGCCAGCGTGGCGCGCCAGCCGAACTGGTCGGTCAGCCAGCCCCCTAGCGGTCCGCTGATACAGGCGAAGATCCCCAGGCCGCTCAAGCCCCTGGACATCATGCGCGCGCCTTCGACGGGCGGGTAGAGATCGCGCACGATGGCGCGCGCGCCCATGACCGACGCTCCCATGGCCGCCCCCTGCACGATGCGCCAGAGGATGAGCTGCTCGATGCTGGAGGCCACCGCGCTGCCGATGGCGGCGGCGGTGTAGGCGGCTAGGCCAGCCAACAATACCGGACGGCGCCCGAAGCGGTCGGACACCGGCCCCCAGATCAGCTGCGCGCAGCCAAACGACAGCAGAAGTGCGCTGAGCGTGGCCTGCGTCTTGGGCATCGGGGCCTGCAACGCGGCAGTGAGCGCGGGCAGGGCTGGCAGGTAGAGATCGGTGGCCAGCGGCTGGATGCCCAGCAGCAGCGACAGGAACACCACCACCCAGGCGGGCGGCATCGGAGCGCGGTCGGCGGCAGACATGGTTATCAATGGTAATCGATTGGATGCCTGTCAACGACCGCGCAGAAACAGCGCGTCGAGTTCGCGTAGCGTCAGCTGGCGCCAGGTGGGGCGGCCGTGATTGCACTGGTCGCTGCGCTCGGTGGCCTCCATCTGGCGCAGCAGGGCGTCCATTTCGGGCAGCGTCAGGTGCCGGTTGGCGCGCACCGCGCCGTGGCAGGCCATGGTAGCCAGCAGTTCGTTGCGGGCGCGCTGCAGCGCGCGCGCGCCACCGTGCTGCTCCAGTTCGGCCAGCACCGCGCGCGCCAGCGCCACGGCGTCGGCCTGGGCCAGCAGGGACGGCATGGCTCGCACCGCCAGTGTCTGCGGCGACAGCGGCGCGATCTCCAGTCCCAACTGTCGCAGCACGTCGGCGCAGTGTTCGGCAGTGGACACTTCCAGCGGCGTGGCGGCAAAGGTGGCCGGAATCAGCAGCGTCTGGCTGGGCATGGTCTGCTCGGCACCGGCCAGCGCGTCGAACTGAGCTTTGAGGCGTTCATAAACGATGCGCTCGTGCGCCGCATGCATGTCCACAATCACCAGCCCGTGGGCGTTTTGCGCCAGGATGTAGATCCCGTGCAGCTGTCCCAGCGCCCGGCCCAGTGGCCACGTGACGCTGTCGTCGGTGGCTGGGGCCGGCGCGTGCTGGCGTGTGTCGGTCAGTGACGGGGAGGGCGGCGCTGGGTTGGGCGGAGACGGTACGGTCATCTGTGGCGGCACCCCCGCGCCGGCCGGCGGCGCGACGGGGTGAGCTAAAGGCAGCGGTGCGGTGTTGCCTGCTGCCTTGGGCCAACCGGCCCAACGCGGCTGGGGTTCGCGGGCCAGCCATTCGGCGCGCGGCCGCGCCGCACGTGGGGCCTCGTGTCCCCTAACTGCGGGTTGCGTCGCGGAGTCGGCGGCTGCGGCCGCTGCGCCCAGCGTCTGCATCTCGGCGCTGCGGGCGGGCACGGGCGCGTTGTGGCAGGCCGCATGGCTGCCGTATCCCTCCCCCTGTGGGGGGGACGGGCGCTGCACCCACGCGCTCGGGGGCAGCCCGGCGGCTGCGCGGGGTGTTGCAAGGGCCTCTTCCACCGCGCGTTGTACCGCCTGATGGACGGCGCCGGCGTCGCGAAACCGCACTTCGGTCTTGGTCGGGTGGACGTTGACATCGACCGCGCGCGGATCAAGGGTCAGCAGCAGTACATAGGCCGGCTGGCGTTGACCGTGCAGCACGTCCTCGTAAGCGCTGCGCAGAGCGTGCGTAATCACCTTGTCGCGCACGAAGCGCCCGTTGACATAGACGAACTGGCGGTCGCTGCGGCTGCGGGCGGTATCGGGCCGTCCGATGCGGCCATGCAGGCGCAGCGGGCCGGCGCTTGCCTGCACCGGCAGGCTCTCGGCCACGAAGTCCTCGCCCAGCGCGTCGGCCAGGCGCCGTTCCCACGCCAGGCCGGAGTCGAGGTCGTTGCAGGGGCGCCAGAGCTGTATCAGACGGCCGTCGTGCCAAATGGCGAAGCCCACGTCGGGTCGTGCCAAGGCATGGCGCCGCACCGCTTCCACACAGTGTGCCAGTTCGGTGGCTTCGCTCTTGAGAAATTTGCGCCGGGCCGGCGTGGCGTAAAACAGTTCGCGCACCTCGACTGTGGTGCCAACGGGCCGGGCCGCTGGCTGCAGCTCGCCGCTGCGCGCATCCAGCCGCCACGCGTGGCCGTCACCATCGTCGGCGACGCGTGAAATCACGGTGACGTCGGCAATGGAGGCGATCGCGGCCAGCGCCTCGCCGCGAAAGCCCATCGTCTGCACCGCCTCCAGGTCGGCCAGGTCGGCGATTTTGCTGGTGGCGTGGCGCTGCAAGGCCATCGGCAGTTCACCGCGCGCAATCCCGCAGCCGTCGTCTTCCACGGTGATGAGGCGCACGCCCCCGCTCACCAGCCGCACCGTGACCTGGTGCGCGCCGGCATCGAGCGCGTTGTCCACCAGTTCGCGCACCACGGATGCCGGTCGCTCCACGACTTCGCCGGCCGCGATCTGGCTGATGAGGGTGTCGGGCAGCGGCCGGATGGGGCGGCGAGACACCGCGGGGGCGGGCGCGCCCACTGGGAGCGGGGTTTCGTCACGGGCAGGGTTGGTCACGGCGACGAAGTGTAGCGGCGGGCCGATGGCCGCGCGCAGCCGCACGGCCAGCATCTGCCTCAGGTGGCGCGGCGTGTGCGCGCCAGTGGCGGGTTGCGCTCGAAGTAGCGCCGGATAGCGCGCGCCAGCGCATCGGCCAGGCGAGCCTGGTGCGCCGGGTCACCCAGCCGCCGCTCTTCGTCGGGGTTGCTGATGAAGGCCGTCTCCACCAGTACGCTGGGGATGTCGGGTGCGCGCAGCACCGCGAAAGCGGCCTGCTCCACGCGCGGTTTGTGCAGGTCACCGACGCGCTGCAGCTCGCGCAGCACGATGTCGCCCAGCTTCAGGCTGTCGTTGATCTGCGCGGTCATGCTCATGTCCAGCAGCGTGCGCTGCACGGTGGCGTCGCGCACCGCCACCGGCAGGCCGCCGACGCGGTCGGCGTTGTTTTCGCGGTTGGCCAGCCAGCGCGCCGCCGCGCTGCTGGCGCCGCGGTCGCTCAAGGCATAGACACTGGCGCCGCGCGGGCGCGGGGTGAAGAAGGCGTCGGCATGGATGCTGACGAACAGGTCGGCCTGCACCTGCCGCGCCTTGTGCACGCGCACGTGCAGCGGCACGAAAAAGTCGGCGTCGCGGGTCATGAACACGCGCACCGGGTTGCCGTTGATGCGGGTGCCATCCAGCCGCTCGCGCAGGCGCTGCGCTATGGCCAGCACGATGTCCTTTTCTTGCGTGCCGTTGGGGCCGATGGCACCCGGGTCTTCGCCGCCATGCCCGGGGTCGAGTGCCACGATGATGAGGCGCTCGGTGCCGGTGCGTTCGGATCGCGCCGCTGCGCCGCCCGACGCCGACGGGGAGACACCCGTGGCGGCGGGGGGGTGAGCGGACGCGGTGGCGCCGGCCGCCGGGGTCGACGGTTCGGCCGGCGGGGCGCTGATGGCCGCTTCGCGACGGGCCAGCCACGCGGCGATCGGGTCGTCGGCGGCCGGCGGTGATGCCTGCGTCGCGCCGGTGGCCGGCACGGCAGGGGTGCGCTCGATGTGGCGGGCGATGAGCTCGGCCAGCGGGTCGGGCGGTGTGCTGGGGTAGAGGTCGAGCACCAGACGGTGCTGATACGCCGCCACCGGCTCGAGCTGGAACACCTGGGGACTGACGGGCTGTTTGAGGTCGAGCACCAACCGCACCGTTTCGGGGTTGTTCAGGCCCACGCGCACCCGTGCCACGAAGGGGTCATCCGGCTGCACGCGCCGCAGCAGTTCTTGCAGGCTGGGCAGCAGGTCGGCGCCACGGATGTCCACCGCCAGCCGCGGGGGATCGCTGACATAGACCGGCGTGGCCGCCAGCGCCGCATCGGATTCGATGGTGACCCGGGTGTAGTCGCGCGCGGGCCAAACCCGCACCCCCAGCACGCGGGCGGCCCGGGCCAGGGAGGGTCGTCCCAGCGACACGACGATTACCGCCCACGCCAGCAGGCGCAGTCGGCGACGGCGGTCGGGTAGAGCGGGCGGTGTCATGGGGCGGCGCCGGGCATCAGGGCCCGCAGGGCAAGCAGCAGGGCTCGTCCGCGTGAGCTGCCCGCGCGCAGACTCAGGTGACGGGTACCGTCAGCGTCGGCGTGTAGCTCGACGTCGAGGTCGGCCGCGGGCAAGGCGCCCTGTGCATGTTGCGGCCACTCGATGAGCTTGAGCCCAGGACGCGCGAACAGTTCCCGCAGGCCAGCATCCTCCCATTCGCGCGGGTCGCTGAAGCGATAGAGGTCGGCATGCCAGGCCGGCCAGGGGCGCCGCTGCGGGCCGAGCGCCAGTGTGTAGGGTTCCACCAGTGCATAGGTGGGGCTTTTGATGCGTCCCTGCACCCCCAACGCGCGCAGCAGATGGCGCACGAAGGTGGTCTTGCCCACACCCAGGTCGCCGCTGAGGGTCAGCAATGCATCGGCCAGCGTTTCGTCGCCGTGCCACACCGCCGCCAGGGCGCGGGCCACGGCGGCGGTGCCGTCTTCGTCGTGGGCAGTGAGGTCCAGTCGGGCCGAGACCCCGGAGTCGTCGAAGGCTTCGGACATGGATGCTTTTTACAATGCTCGTCATGCCGCCCGCTCACCCCTGCGACGTCGCGCCACCGGGCAAACCCGCCGGTGGCGGCGGCGATGCTCAGGCCCGAGCCGCGCGACTGCTGGCGCAGATCCGTCGCTGGGCGCATGATCTGGGATTTTCCCAGATCGGTGTGGCCGACGTCGATCTGTCGGATGCCGAGCCGGCTTTGCTGCAATGGCTGGCTGCCGGCTTTCATGGCCAAATGGACTTCATGGCGCGCCACGGTGTGCTGCGCGCACGGCCGGCCCAGCTGCTGCCGGGCACGGTCAGCGTGCTCACCGCCCGCATGGACTACCTGCCGCGCGAGGCGCCGGCCGACTGGCGGCAACGGGAGTGGACGCGTCTGGCCGACCCGGACGCCGCGGTGGTGTCGCTCTATGCGCGGGGGCGCGACTACCACAAGGTACTGCGCAGCCGCCTGCAGCAGCTGGCGCAGCGTATCGAAGCGGCGTTGGTTGCCACCGATGGCCAGCCCCTGCGGTACCGGCCGTTTACCGACTCGGCCCCGGTGTGGGAGACGGAGCTGGCCGTGCGCAGCGGTCTGGGCTGGCGGGGACGGCACACCCTGGTGTTACACCGTGATGCCGGGTCGCTCTTCTTTCTGGGCGAGATTTTTATCGATCGGTGGCTGCCGCGCACTCCGCCGGTGGCAGCCCACTGCGGACGGTGCCGCGCCTGCATCGACGTCTGTCCCACACAAGCCATCGTGGCTCCGTACCGGCTCGATGCGCGGCGCTGCATCTCGTATCTGACCATCGAGCATCCCGGCCCGATTCCCGAGGCGCTGCGTGCACCGATGGGCAACCGCATTTACGGCTGCGACGACTGCCAGTTGGTGTGTCCGTGGAACAAGTATGCGCGGCGCTGCGCGCTGCCGGACTTCGACGTGCGCGCACCGCTGGCCGAGCCGCGTTTGCTGGCGCTGTGGGCGTGGAGTGAGGCCGATTTTCTGCGCCACACCGAGGGTAGCGCGATACGCCGCATCGGCTACCTGCGCTGGCGCCGGAACCTGGCCGTGGCGCTGGGCAACGCGCGGCGCGCGGCGCGCGCACGCGGCGACGCCGACGGCGCGCGCGCCGTGGCCGCAGCGCTGGCGGCGGTTCACGACGACCCGCAAACGCCGCCGCTGGTGCGTGAGCACGTGGCGTGGGCGCTCATCGACTAACATGCCGGCATGGCACAGCCTCGACCCGCCGAGCCGCGCATCCGGGCCGCACTGCGCCCGTGGCTGCGGGCGTGGGCGCAGTGGGGGGAACTGCTGCGGCTGACGGCACGCCTGCTGGCGTGGGCGTGCGCCCCCGACAGCTACCGTGGCCCGCGCTGGCAGGCGTTGGCCGCGCACTGGGTGGCGGCGGCGGTGCCCACCGTCTGGTGGTATGCGGTGCTGTCGGCCCTGTTCGGACAGGTGCTGATCCGCATCGTCGTTGTCACCGCCGTCAGTTATGGGCTGACCCCCTATGCGGTGGAGATGGTGGTGCGGGTACTGGTGCTGGAGCTGATTCCACTGACGGCCGCGCTGTTCGTGCTGGTGCGCGTGACGCTAGCCCACGGTCAAGCCCTGCGGCGCCCGCGCGCCAGCGGTGCCTTCGCGGCGGCGACACAGGCGGGTGACGGTCCGCTGCGCGCGTTTGCCTTGCCGCGCATGATCAGCGCGGTCTGGACCACCTGGCTGCTGGTGCTGCTCAGCGCGGCGCTGGCGCTGCTGTTGGCCTACCTGAACCTGTACGGATTCACTCCATGGGCGTTGGCCACCTACACCCGTGCCGTGGGGCAGATTTTCGATCCCGCCGTGACCCTGGTGTTTGTCCTCAAGACCATGGGGTGCGCGCTGGCGGTAGCGGTGGTGCCCCTGGCCGGGGCGTTCGAACGCGCGCCGGCCAGCGACGTGCGCGTGCTGGTTCGCACGGCGGCGGTGCTTCTCGTCGTCGAGCTGCTGTCGCTAATCGGCAACTATTATTGAACCGGTGACACCACCATTGATCGCAGAGTGTGATGCAGGAAACCTCCGACCCCGCTGCCGTCCCCGTGTCGCCTGACGCACCCGCGCCGTCTGCTGCCATCGAACGGCGGGCGCGCGCCCTGCTGGTGGTGCTGGCGGGGTTGCTGCTGGCCGCAGCCGGCTATCTGCTGTATGCCCGCGGCGTCTTCGAGCCGACGCAGACGCTGGTGCTGATCGCCGATGACGCCGAGGGCGTGTCGGTGGGCATGGATCTGACGTTTGCCGGCTTTCCGATTGGGCGCGTGCGCCGCATCGAACTGGGGGGCGACGGCTACGCCCGCATCTTGGTGGACGTGGCCCGCCGCGATGCCCACTGGCTGCGCGAGGGCAGCGTCTTCACCATGGAGCGTGGTCTGGTGGGGGGCACGCGCCTGCGCGCCTACACCGGGCTGCTGGAGGGGCCGGTGCTGGTCGATGGCGCAGAACGGCGGGTGCTGCGGGGCGACGCGCTGGCCGATCTGCCCCGCATCGTCAACACCGCGCGCGAGCTGCTGGAGCAGCTCAAGGCCCTAACCGGGGACAGCGCCCCCTTGGCGCAGGCGCTGCACGAACTGCACCGCCTGCTGGCTGCGGCCAACGGGCCGCAGGGGGCGCTGGGGGCGGTGCTGGGTGAAGGAGGCGACCGCGCGCGGGTGACGCAGACACTGGAGGCGGCGCGCCGGCTGCTGCAGCAGCTGCAGGCCCTCACCCAGCAAAGCCAGCAGGTCCTGCAGCGGGCCGACGAACGGGTGCTCGGCACGGGGGGCGTGGTCGATGACGCGCAGGGTGTGCTGCGTGAGGTGCGCCAGCGGCTGCTGGAGGCGCGCGGCACGCTGCAGCGCGTCGATGCCTTGCTGGAGGAGACGCGCGGCATCGCCACCCAGGTGCGCGGGGCAACCCAGGATCTGGATGCACTGCGCGCCGAGGTCGAGGCCACGCTGCGTCGCGTCGACGGCCTGATCCTGGACGTGCAGCGGCGCTGGCCGTTTGCGCGCGACACCGAGGTGAAACTGCCATGAGCGCGGCTCGCTTTGGGCTGGTGGTGGCGCTGCTGCTGGCCGGGTGCGCCAGTGTGCCGGTGCCGACATGGCGGCTGGAGCTGCGCCAGGCCATCGAGCAGGCCAGCGCGGCGTCGCTGCAAGGGCGTCTGCGCGTGGCCGAGCATCACTGGCGGCAGGCCCACGACGCTGCCGCTGCCTCCGGGCAGGCCGAGGCGCTGGCGCGCGTGGCGCTGTGGCGGTGCGCGGTCGATCAGGCCGCGCTGGTGTGGGAAGGGTGTGCCGCAGCCCAGCCGTATCTGGCCGATGCCGGCCCCGCCGTGCGCGCCTATGCCGCCTACCTGGGCGTGTCGGGGTTGAGCGGCGCCGTGGCTGAGGGTGTGCCGACTGCGGGTGAGGGTGCGCTGGCGGTGCTGCCGCCCGCGCAGCATCCGGTGGCGCAGGCCCTGTCCGATCCCGCGGGTCAGCCTGCCAGCTTGGCGCCGTTGCTGGCGGCTATCGACGATCCGCTGGCACGCCTGGTGGCGGGGGGCGTGGCGTGGCGCGCCGGCCGGCTAGACCGGGGGGGTGTGGCGCTACTGGTCGAGACCGCGTCGGCGCAAGGATGGCGGCGGCCGCTGGCGGCCTGGCTGGCCGTCTTGGCAGAGCTGGCCGAGCGCCAAGGGGATCAAACCGCTGCCGAAGCGGCGCGGCGCCGCCTGACCTGGGTCCTGCAGACCAAGCCACCAGCTGCGGCGCCAGCCATCCCCGCGTCATCGCGCTGACACGTCGCGTTGCTCACTGAGGCACAATGCGGACGACGCGCCGCGGTCGCCTCTGCCGGTTGGTCGCCATATCGAGCCAGTGCGTAGAACTATCACCACTGAGGGCGGCGCGCGCGTGGTTTTTTACCGTTATGGAGCCCCTGATTACATGAAACCCAAATATCCTCTCTACAAGCGTGCGGCAGCACGCCACTCGGCTGGCACGGGCCAGTTCGTTGTACCGGGGTCGGTGGTGGCCTTGGTTGATGAGCGCTACCTGCTGTGGTTGGCCGGTCAAGTTACTGAAATGCGGGTCGATGTCCTGCAACGCGGTGCCCTCAACTCGGTGCTGAGTCATCTGGCTCGCTTGGCTGGGGTCGATGCGCCGCTGCTGCGCACCCTGTTGTTCATTGACGCTAAGGTGGCCGACTTGCACGACGACGTGGTGCTGCGGTTGGTGCCAGCGCACGCCTGCGACGGCGGGCTGGCCCTGGTGCGCACGTTGGGCCAGGAGATGGTGCAGCTGGCGCGGCACGGCTGCGCGTGGCTGCTCGTGGCCAGTGACGACGAGCGCCTGATTCCCTATGTGGACGAGGCGCAAGCCCTGGGTGCGCGCGTGGTGCTGGTGGCCGATGATGCGGTGCACGACTTCGCCCGGCTGGCAGCCGACGACCCGAGCTGGGCGCGGCTGCTGATGCAGGCCGACCGGCGCGTAGCCGTACCCGCTTGCGCCTGGCAGGCATTGACGACGCCGGGCGCGGTGTTTACGGGCGCACGCGCGGTCGATGACGACGAGAGCGCGGCCGCGGCCGCCGAGGGTCCTCAGCGTCCCGTTGTCACCGAGCCCGATGAGACTTGGCGAGCGCAGGTGGCGCGTGTCATCGCATCCTGGTGGGAGTCGGCCTCGGCCGACGAGCGTCAGATGCTGGCTGAGACGATGCGAGGCCAGCAAGGTATTCCGCCCGAGGCAGACCGGCGCATCCTGATGCAGGTGCGGCGTGAGCTGGGCCGCAATCTCACTTTCCCGGAAAAGCGGCTGATGCGGGAGATGGTGCGCGCCACCGTCCTGGGGCCAGATGCGGTGCACCACGACGACGGTGTCGCGGCGGAGGCGGTCGCGTCCACGGATTGACGACGCAGCGATGCCGCAAGCGCACGCCCCCGTCGACGGCGCGACGAGTCTGGGCCAGGCCCTGGCGGCCTGGTTTGAGACCGCGCCGGGGCGCTACCTACTGCAGTGGGAGCGGGACGCATTCGCCGAGGCGGTGGGGGATGTCTTCGGCTACCACGCGCTGCAGCTGGGGTTGCCGCAAATCGACGCGCTAGCGGCGAATCGCATGCCGCATCGCTGGCTGGCGGCGCCCGAGCCGCCAGCAGGTGCGCCGGCCGGCCGCATCGACCTGGTGACCCACGCTGCCGCGCTACCATTTCCCGCCGACAGCCTGGATTTGGTGCTGCTGCCACACACCTTGGAGCTCAGTGCCGACCCGCACGCCGTGCTGCGCGAGGTCGAGCGGGTGCTGGTGCCCAACGGGCGCGTGGTGATTGCCGGGCTCAACCCGGCCAGCTGGTGGGGCGTGCGCCAGTACCGGGCCCATGCCCTGGCGCGGATGGGGCTGGGGCGCAGCCGGCTGGCCCGGCTGTACCTGCCCGAAGCCGGTGCCTTCATCGGTCCGTGGCGCCTGCGCGACTGGCTGCGTCTGCTCAGCTTCGAGGTGGAGCGGGTGCACTACGGCTGCTACCGTCCGGCGGTGCGATCTGAGCGCTGGTTGCAACGCTTCGAGTGGATGGATCGCTGGGGTCCACGCTGGTGGCCGCCACTGGGGGCCGTGTACTTCATTCACGCCGTCAAGCGGGTGCGCGGCCTGCACCTGCTCGGGCCCGCGTGGCGGCCGCTGCGCGCCGCGTCGGCACCGGCCGTCGTGACGCGGCGCGACGGCGAAACCACACCCTCTGCATGACCGAAGTCACCATCTACACCGACGGCGCCTGCAAAGGCAATCCCGGCCCCGGCGGCTGGGGTGCGCTGCTGCGCGCTGGGTCGGCCGAACGCGAGTTGTTTGGTGGCGAGGTGCAAACCACCAACAACCGCATGGAGCTGCGTGCGGTCATTGAGGCGCTGGCGGCGCTCAAGCGCCCGTGCCGCGTGCGGTTGTTTCTCGACAGCGAATACGTGCGCAAGGGCATCACGGAGTGGCTGCCAGGCTGGAAGGCGCGCGGCTGGCTGACCGCCGACCGCAAGCCGGTTAAGAACGCCGATCTCTGGCGCCAGCTGGACGAGCTGGTGCATCAGCGCGGGCACCAGATCGACTGGCACTGGGTGCGGGGGCACACCGGTGACCCCGGCAACGAGCGCGCCGACGCGCTGGCCAATCGCGGGGTGGAGCAGGTGCGTCCACCCCGTGGGACCTAAGCGGCGATCGGACCCTGAGGATAGGGGCCTTTACACGGCAGCAACGCAAACCCGCTACAGTGTGGCGGTGACCGCGACGCACGCACAACAGAGAGGCTGGGCATGAAGCAACGCGTTCCCGTGGCCGTGTGGGCCGGCTTGGGGTTGGTGGCCGCCGTGGCGCTGGCCTGGTGGTGGCAGCGCCCGGCGTCATCGGGTACCGAAGCCGGTGCGCCCGCCGCGCAGCGCACTATGGGCGAAGCTGGGCCTGTCGGTGGCCCCGGCAACGGCGCCCGGCCGGCTGCGGGGTCGGGCTCGCCCGGGCGTGGCGCGGGAGGAGGGCCGAGCGGCCTCGGCGGGCCGGTGGCGGTCGAAGTCCGGCCGGTTCAGGTGGGGCCGCTGGCGGACGAGGCGCAGGCGGTTGGTACGCTGCGCGCACGCCAAAGTGTGGTGCTGCGCCCGGAGGTGGCCGGACGGGTGGTGGCCATCGGTTTCGCCGACGGCGCGGCGGTGCGGCGCGGCCAGCTGCTGTTTCAGCTCGACGACGCGCTGCCGCGTGCCGAACTGGCGCAGGCCGAGGCACAGCTGGCGGTGCAGCAGGCCAACCTGCGTCGCACCGAAGAGTTGGTGGCGCAGGGGTTCGTGGCGCAGCGTACGCTGGATGAAAACCGCGCCGCGTTGGCGGTGGCGCAGGCGCAGGTGGAGTTGGCGCGGGCGCGCTGGCAGCGCACCCGGCTGGTGGCCCCGTTCGATGGTCTGGCAGGTATCCGCAGTGTCGATGTCGGCGAGTATGTGAAGGACGGGGCAGAGCTGGTGCGGCTAGAAGATGTGAGCCAACTGCTGCTGGACTTTCGCCTGCCCGAACGGCTGCAGCCGCGCGTGCGTCCTGGGCAGACCGTGCGCGTGCGGGTGGATGCCTGGCCGCAGCGGGAATTTACGGCGCGCGTGCAGGCCATCGACCCGGTGATCGAACCCAATGGCCGCGCGCTGGCCGTGCGGGCGGCGCTGCAGCAGCCAGACGCCGCGCTCAAGCCGGGGATGTTTGCCCGCGTCACGCTGGAGCTGGCGCGCTTTGAGCAGGCGCTGCGGGTACCCGAGGAGGCCATCGTGCCGCAAGGGCAGCAGTTCTGGGTGTGGCGGCTCGACGGCAGCGCCGAGGCGCCGCAGGCGCAGCGGGTGGCGGTGCAGCTGGGGCTGCGGCAGGACGGGTGGGTGCAGGTCACGCAGGGCCTACAGGCCGGCGACCGCGTCGTCGTGGCCGGACACCAGCGCCTGCAGCGCGACGGCACGCTGGTGCGCATCGTCGATCCGGCGCGGTCGCCGACAGCGGGCGTACCGTCTGCCGCAGCGGCTGCCGCGGCGTCCGCGGGGCAGGGCGCAAGTGCGGCGTCATCAACTACCGATGTTCAGCCGCAGGGCAAGGCATCGCCTGCGTTCACCGGCTCCGCAGTGCCTCAGCCTATGGCGCCGCGCAGCGGCCCCTGAGCAGAGGGCCACGCGATGCAGCTGCCCGAAATCGCCATCCGCCGTCCGGTCTTTGCGACCGTGCTGTCGCTGCTGATCGTGCTCATCGGCGGGGTGTCGTTTCAGAACTTGTCGGTGCGCGAGTACCCCAAGATCGACGAGCCCGTGGTCACGGTCACGACGCGTCTGGCCGGTGCCTCATCCGAAGTGATCGAGTCCACCGTCACCAAGCCGCTGGAAGACTCGCTGGCGGGCATCGAAGGGGTTGACGTCATCACCTCCGTCAGCCGGCCCGAGCAAAGCCAGATCACGGTGCGTTTTCGGCTGGAGCGCGACCCCGATGCCGCGGCGGCCGAGGTGCGCGACAAAGTGGCGCGCGTGCGCGGGCGGCTGCCGCAAAGTGTGGATGAGCCCGTGGTGGCCAAGGTCGAGGCCGACGCTTTCCCTGTCATCTGGATTGCGCTGTCGTCCGACCGGCACTCGGCGCTGGAGCTGTCCGATTGGGCCAACCGCATCGCCAAGCCGGTGCTGCAGACCGCCACCGGGGTGGCCGAAGTGCGCGTATTCGGCGAGCGCCGCTTTGCGATGCGCCTCTACCCCGACCCCGACCGCCTGGCGGCCTACGGGCTGACGGTGCAGGATCTGGAGGACGCGCTGCGACGTGCTAACCTGGAGGTGCCGGCCGGCCGGGTCGAGAGCCGCATGCGGGAATTCAACGTCACCGCCGCCACCGACCTGCGCAGTGCCGAAGCTTTTGCCGATGTCGTCATCCGCACCGTTGGCGGCCTGCCGGTGCGCGTCGGCGATGTGGCCCAGGTGCAGGAGACGGCGGCCGACGAACGCACGCGCGTGCGCCTCAATGGCCGCGAGACGGTGTCGCTGGGGGTCATCCGGCAGGCCACGGCCAACCCGCTGGAGCTGTCCGTCGCCGTGCGCGCGCTGCTGGACAAGGTGCGCGCCGACCTGCCCGCCGGCATCGAGGTGCAGGTCGCCAACGACAACTCGGTCTTTATCGACCGCTCCATCCGCGCGGTCTATCAGACCATACTGGAAGCGGTGGTGCTGGTGACGCTGGTCATCGTGCTGTTTCTGCGCACGGCGCGCGCCTCCATCGTTGCGCTGGTGACCATCCCGGTCAGTCTGATTGGTGCCTTTGCGCTGCTGGCGCTGGCCGGCTTTTCGATCAACACGCTGACGCTGCTGGCGCTGGTGCTGGCCATCGGCATGGTGGTGGACGACGCCATCGTCGTGCTCGAAAACATCCACCGCCACATCGAAGACGGCATGACGCCGTTTGCCGCCGCCATCCGCGGCAGCCGCGAGATTGCCTTTGCCGTGGTCGCCATGACGCTGACGCTGGCCGCGGTGTACGCGCCGCTGGCCTTCACGCCAGGGCGCACCGGTCGGCTGTTTGCCGAATTTGCGCTGGCGCTGGCCGGCGCGGTGCTGGTGTCCGGGTTCGTGGCGCTGACACTGTCGCCGATGATGTGCGCGCACCTGCTGCCGCGCCACGAGCGGCATGGTCGCGTGGACCGGCTCATCGAAGGCGGCCTGCGCCGTCTGACTGCGGGCTACGCCTGGGCGCTGGACGGTGCGCTGCGCGCGCGCTGGATTGTGGTGGGGTTGATGCTGGCCAGCGCCGCCGCCAGCTTGTGGCTGGTGCGCACCACCAAGCAGGAGCTGGCCCCGCTGGAAGACCGCGGCGTGATCCTCAACATCGTCAACGCACCGGACGGCGCCACGCTCGACTACACCGCCCGCTACGCCGCCGCCATCGAGCGCATCGGCGCCGACTATCCCGAGTTCGACCGCATCTTCGGACTGATCGGCAACCCTACCGTGTCGCAGGCCACGGTGTTTTTCCGTGCCAAACCGTGGGAGGAGCGCGAGCGCAGCACCCTGCAGCTGGCGCGCGAGATGGCGCCGCGCATCGCGGGCTTGCCGGGGGTGACGGCGTTTCCCATCACACCGCCGTCGCTGGGGCAGGGCTTTCGCGAGCGGCCGCTGAACTACGTCATCACCACCACCGACAGCTACGCCAACCTGGCGCGCATAGTGGCGGAGTTTCAACGCCGCATGGCGCAGATGCCCGGTTTTTTGCAGGTGGACACCGATCTGCGCATGAACAAACCCGAGCTGCGGCTGGAAGTCGACCGCGAACGTGCCGCCGATCTGGGTGTCAGTGTCGAAGCGGTGGCGCGCACCGTCGAGACCATGCTGGGCGGCCGCATTGTCGGGCGCTACAAGCGCGAGGGCGAACAGTACGACGTCATCGTGCAGACCACCGCGGGCGAGCGCAGCACGCCGCAGGACATCGACCGGCTGTACGTGCGCGGACGCGGCGACGCGATGATTCCGCTGTCGGCGCTGGTGCGCGTGCAGGAGGTGGTGGCGCCGCGCGAACTCAACCACTTTGCGCAGCGGCGCAGCGCGTCCATCACCGCCAACCTGGCGCCCGACTTTGCGCTCGGTGACGCACTGCGCGCCATGGACGCCATTGCGCGCGAGGTGCTGCCCGAGGGCTACACCACCGACCTCAATGGTCAGAGCCGCGAGTTTCGCGCTGCCTCGGGGGCACTGGCGGTGGTATTCGTGCTGGCGCTGGTATTCATCTATCTGGTGCTGGCTGCCCAGTTCGAAAGCTTCATCGACCCCTTCATCATCCTGCTGTCGGTGCCGCTGTCGATGCTGGGGGCGCTGGCAGCGCTGAAATTCACCGGCGGCACGCTCAATGTATTCAGCCAGATCGGCTTGGTGACGCTGGTGGGCCTCATCACCAAGCACGGCATCTTGATCGTCGAGTTTGCCAACCAGCTGCGCCAGCAAGGGCGTGATCTGCAGCAGGCGGTGCGCGAAGCCGCTGCGCTGCGCCTGCGCCCCATTCTCATGACCACGGCCGCGATGGTGCTGGGTGCCATTCCGCTGGCGCTGGCCAGTGGCGCCGGTGCCGAGAGCCGCCAGCAGATCGGCTGGGTCATCGTCGGGGGGATGACGGTGGGCACGCTGCTGACGATCTTCGTGGTGCCCACGGTGTACTTGTTGCTGGCGCGCCAGCGCGTGCCCGGAGCGATCCGAACCCCGGTGCGGGAGGCGGCCTGAGCCGCTGCGCGCTCAGAGAATGTCGCTGGCGAAGTCGGCCAGGCGGGAGCGCTCCCCGCGCGCCAGCGTGACGTGCCCGCCGTGCGGCCAGCCCTTGAATCGGTCCACCACGTAGGTCAGCCCCGAGGAGCCTTCGGTCAGGTACGGGGTGTCGATCTGCGCCAGGTTGCCCATGCACACCAGCTTGGTGCCCGGCCCCGCACGGGTGATCAGCGTCTTCATCTGCTTGGGGGTCAGATTCTGCGCCTCGTCGATGATGACGAACTTGTTCAGGAACGTGCGGCCGCGCATGAAGTTCATGCTCTTGACCTTGATGCGGCTGCGCACCAGATCCTGGGCAGCTGCGCGTCCCCACTCACCCGCGCCCCCACCCCCTTTGGTGAGAAACTCCAGATTGTCGTCCAGCGCCCCCATCCAGGGCCCCATCTTTTCTTCTTCCGTACCGGGTAAGAAACCAATGTCCTCGCCGACGCTGACGGTGGCGCGGGTCATGATGATCTCGGTGTAGCGCCGCTCGTCCAGCACCTGCGTCAGCCCCGCCGCCAACGCCATCAGCGTCTTGCCGGTGCCTGCCGTGCCCGCCAGCGTCACAAAGTCGATCTCCGGGTCCATCAGCAGGTTCAGCGCAAAGTTCTGCTCGCGGTTGCGCGCTGTCACGCCCCAGACGGCGTGCTTCAGATGCGAGTAGTCCTTGATCGTGCGCAGCACCGCCTGGCGACCACGCAGCTCCACCACCCGCGCATACAGCGGGGGCTCGCCAGGGGCTTCGTAGTACACGAACTGGTTGAGCAGCAGTTGCTCGGCCACCGGGCCGGCGATGCGGTAGTAGGTGTGGCCTCCCTGCTGCCAGCTCTCCACGGTCTTGCTCTGGCGGGTCCAGAAATCCGGTGGCAGCGCCAGGGTTCCGGTGTAGAGCATCTCGACATCGTCGAGCGTCTTGTCGTTTTCGTAGTCCTCGGCCGCCAGGCCCAGCGCGCGGGCCTTGACGCGCATGTTGATGTCCTTGGACACCAGCACCACGTCGCGTTCCGGGTGGCGGGCGGTGAGCGCCTGAACCACCGACAGGATCTGATTGTCCGCCTTGCCCTGCGGCAGGTTGTTGGGCAGGGCGTGTGGCAGCAGCTCGGTCTGAAAGAAGAGCGTGCCGGTGGCGTCGGTGTTGCCCAGCGCCGACAACGGCAGGCCGTCGCGGATGTCGGCGCCGGCGGCGGCAGCCAGCGCGTCCAGGGTGCGGCTGGCTTGGCGAGCGTTGCGCGCCACTTCGCTCATGCCCTTCTTGTTGTTGTCCAGCTCTTCCAGCACGATCATCGGCAGGAAGATGTCGTGTTCCTCGAACCGGAACAGCGAACTGGGATCATGCATCAGGACGTTGGTGTCGAGCACGAACAGGCGTCGGCCCGGTTTGCCGCTGCCGCTGCGGCGGCGCGCGGGCCGCGTTGGCGCCGGCGCACGGGTGGGCATGGAGGCGGCAGCGGCCGTGCTGGCTGGCTCCGGTGGTTTGACGGCCGCCGGGGTGACATCAGAGACAGACGAAGTTCCTGCAGAGGGGCCACTGGCGCGGCGCCGACGCGCCGAGGCCGAGCTGCGCACCGGGGGCTGTGCGGGAACCGTGTCGTCGGACGAAGCCGCACCATCCGGCGGCGGCGAGGCGTTGTCAGCCGTGTCGGACATCGGGGCACTGGCGCGGGAACGGGGACGTTGGACGCGATCGCCTTTGCGGCGCGGCGGAGGAGGCAATGGCATGGGTGGATGATGCCAGAAAAAGCGCTGGCCGCTCGGTGGCGGCCAGACGGCAATGAAAACCAGCGGAGGAAGGCCAGCGGAACATCCGCCGCTCAGGCCACCTTTTTAAGCATGTGAACCGCCTTGAGCACCTCATCGACATGGCCCGGCACCTTGACGCCGCGCCACTCCTGCAGCAGGATGCCATCAGCGCTGATGAGGAAGGTGCTGCGCTCGATACCCTTGACCTTTTTGCCGTACATGATCTTGTTTTTCACGACGCCGAACATGTGGCACATCTTCTCTTCGGTGTCCGCGATCAGCTCGAACGGCAAACCGAGCTTGGCCTTGAAGTCCTCGTGCGATTTCAGGTTGTCGCGCGACACGCCAAAGACCTGCGCGCCGGCCTTGACGAATTCTTGGTACTGGTCGCGAAACTGCTGCGCTTCGGTGGTGCAGCCGGGTGTGTGATCCTTGGGATAAAAATACAGCACCAGGACCTGGCCGAGATGGGACTGGTGGGTGACCTTGACGCCGCCTGTCGCTTGCGCTTCGAATTCGGGGATGGGTTTGTTGACGACTACGGCCATGAAGCGGGACCCCTGCGTGGTTGATTCGTCGAAGGTGTTCGGTCAAAAATCGCTCGAGGCCAAACCCGCCGCTAGGGTTGCCGGGCCGCCGTGTCTGCTACGCGCTCAAGACGTTGGGGACGGGGCGGGCGCTCCTCTGCGCCGAACGCTATCATTTTAGCATATGGCCTGCCGCGATGATCTGTGCCAGCGCGTCCGGCGCTGTCACGGGGCGGCCGGTTCGTCGATCAGCAGAGCCGCCAGCACGCGGCGGCCTTCGCCGGCCAGCACGTTGTAGGTGCGTGCTGCGGCCATCGTGTCCATGGTCTCGACGCCGATGCCGCGCTCCAGCAGTGCGCGCAGCAGTTCGGGTGCCACGAAGCGCAGGCGCCGACCGCTGCCGAACAGCACCACTTCGGGGGTGGCGTCGGCCAATCGCGCGAAATGCGCAGGGGTGAGCTCGCTTAGCGACGCGCAGTCCCACGGCTGAACACCAGCGGCGCTGACGATGACGCTGTGCACGTAGCGTCGCCCTGCGATCACGACCCATCCCGGGCCATGCGCTTGGATGGCCACCGTGTCGATGCGGTCGGGCTGAAACTTCATGCGGCGGTTACCCCAGTGCGAAGGAAGGTCCGCACGACCGTCGCGAGCGGGCGGAGCGCAGCGACCGAGACATCACAATGAGTGAGGCGAGGGAGCGAGCACCGCGCAACGCAGCGATCCTTCCGCGTAGCAGGGCAGACCTTCCCGAACAGCAACCGAGTCGGCCGGGTTGTGAATCTGTGGTGAAATTATAGGTTCGCGCCGGCAGCTGTCTGTGCGCGGTTGATCCACGCCCCCGAGCCATTGCGGCCTTGCAAGCCGCCAGCCCGTTGCCCACACCATGCCTGCACCCGAGATCCACAAGTCGGCCAAGCTCGCCAACGTCTGCTATGACATCCGCGGTCCCGTCCTCGAGAAGGCGCGCCAAATGGAGGAGGACGGGCACAAGATCATCAAGCTCAACATCGGCAACCTGGCGGTGTTCGGGCTGGAGCCGCCCGATGAGATCGTGCAGGACATGATCCGCAACCTGCCGCAGGCGGCGGGCTACACCGACAGCAAGGGGCTGTTTGCGCCGCGCAAGGCCATCGTTCACTACACGCAGGAAAAGCGCATCGCTGGCGTCACGGTCGATGACGTCTATCTGGGCAACGGGGCCAGCGAGCTCATCACCATGAGTATGAATGCGCTGCTCAACGCCGGGGACGAAATCCTGGTGCCCGCGCCCGACTACCCGCTGTGGACGGCGTCGGTGTCGCTGTCGGGCGGCACGCCGGTGCACTATCTGTGCGACGAGGCCAACGGCTGGATCCCGGATCTGCAGGACATGGCGCGCAAGATCACGCCGGCCACCAAGGGCATCGTGGTGATCAACCCCAACAACCCGACCGGGGCGCTGTACCCGGTGGAGGTGCTGCAGGCCATTGTCGAACTCGCGCGCAGGCACGGGCTCATCATTTTTGCCGACGAGATCTACGACAAGGTGCTGTACGACGGCAACGTGCACACGTCGATTGCGTCGCTGGCTGATGATGTGCTGTTCGTGACGTTCAACGGCTTGTCCAAGAACTACCGCTCGTGCGGCTACCGCGCGGGGTGGATGGTGGTCTCGGGCGACAAGCGGCGCGCGCGCGACTACATCGAAGGGCTGAATATGCTGGCGTCGATGCGGCTGTGCGCCAACACACCAGGGCAGCTGGCCATCCAAACCGCGCTGGGTGGCTATCAGAGCATCAACGATTTGGTGGCGCCGGGCGGGCGCCTGTGCCGGCAGCGCGATTTGGCGCACCGGCTGCTGACCGAGATTCCGGGGGTGACCTGCGTCAAGCCCAAGGCGGCGCTGTATATGTTTCCGCGCCTGGACCCCGTCATCTACCCCATCGAGGACGACCAGCAGTTTGCCTACGAGCTGCTGGCCGAGGAGAAGGTGCTGATCGTGCAGGGCACTGGCTTCAACTATCCCACGCCCGACCACTTCCGGCTGGTGTTCCTGCCGCACGAGGACGACCTGGCCGAGGCAATCGGGCGTATCGCCCGCTTTCTGGGGCATCTGCGTCGGCGCTACGGCACCGGCTCGTGAGGCGAGGCCGGCGCCGCCGCGGGCGGCGAGCTGGCCGCCCCACGTCCCCCGTTTCCTTCGACTGATACGCGACGTTCCAACGACATGACCAACGCGCTTCCCCCCATCCAAGTCGGCCTGCTGGGCATCGGCACCGTGGGCAGCGGCACCTTCCGCGTGCTGCAACGCAACCAGGAGGAAATCCGCCGCCGTGCCGGACGCGGCATCCAGATCACCATGGTGGCCGATCTCGACACCGAGCGCGCGCGCGCTATCGTGGGGGACGCCGCTGCCGTGGTCAGCGATGCGCGTGCCGTCATCGCCAACCCCGACATCGATATCGTGGTGGAGCTGATTGGTGGCTATGGCATCGCGCGCCAGCTGGTGATGGAGGCGATTGCCGCCGGCAAGCACGTGGTGACCGCCAACAAGGCGCTGCTGGCGGTGCACGGGTCTGAAATCTTCGCGGCTGCCCAGGCCAAAGGGGTGATGGTGGCGTTCGAGGCCGCGGTGGCCGGCGGCATCCCCATCATCAAGGCGCTGCGCGAGGGGCTGACGGCCAACCGCATCGAGTGGGTGGCCGGCATCATCAACGGCACCACCAATTTCATCCTGTCCGAGATGCGCGACAAGGGGCTGGACTTCGACGTGGTGCTAAAGGAAGCACAGCGCTTGGGCTACGCCGAGGCCGACCCGACGTTCGACATCGAGGGAATCGACGCCGCGCACAAGGCCACCCTGATGAGCGCGCTGGCGTTTGGCATCCCGGTGCAGTTCGACAAGGCCTACGTCGAAGGCATCACGCGGCTGCAAGCCGCTGACATTCGCTACGCCGAGCAGCTGGGCTATCGCATCAAGCTGCTGGGCATCACCAAGCGTGTGGCCGAGGGCGTGGAGCTGCGCGTGCACCCCACGCTGGTGCCGGCCAAACGCCTCATTGCCAACGTCGAAGGCGCGATGAATGCGGTGGTGGTGCAGGGCGACGCCGTCGGCACCACGCTGTACTATGGCAAGGGCGCGGGCAGCGAACCCACCGCCAGCGCCGTGATTGCCGATCTGGTGGATGTGACGCGCCTGCACACCGCCGATCCGCAGCACCGGGTGCCGCATCTGGCCTTCCAGCCCGCGGCGCTGAGCACGCTGCCCATCGTGCCGATCGAGCAGGTGGTCACCAGCTACTACCTGCGGCTGCGCGTGGCTGATCAACCCGGCGTGCTGGCCGAAGTGACCGGCATTCTGGCGCGCGCTGGCATCAGTATCGACGCCGTGCTGCAGCGCGAGGCCGACCAGGTGGGCGGCGAGGGCAGCACCCAGACCGATCTGATCATCCTGACGCACGACACGCGCGAAGGCACGATGAACGCGGCGCTGGCGGCGATCCAGGCGCTGCCCACGGTCCTGGCGCCGGTGGTGCGCATCCGCAAGGAGGAGCTGGCCTGATGCGTTACCGTTCGACCCGCGGCGACGCGGCGCGTCCGCGCTTTTGCGACATCCTGCTCGAAGGGCTGGCACCGGACGGCGGCCTGTATCTGCCCGAAACCTATCCGCAAGTAGACGCGGCCACGCTGGCGCGCTGGCGCCGCATCTATCACGAGCAGGGTTATGGCGAGTTGGCGTTCGAGATTCTGTCGCTGTACGTCGACGATATCCCTGCCGACGATCTGCGCAGCCTGTTGCGCCGCACCTACACCGCCGAGGTATTTGGCACCGGCGAGATCGTTCCGCTGCGTCACCTGGAAGACGGCTTGTGGTTGCAGGCGCTGTCCAACGGACCGACGTTGGCGTTCAAGGACATGGCGATGCAGCTGCTTGGCCACCTGTTCGAGTACGAGCTGGCGCGTCGTGGGCAGACCCTCAACATCTTGGGGGCCACCAGCGGCGACACCGGCAGCGCTGCCGAATATGCGATGCGGGGCAAGCGCGGCATCCGCGTTTTCATGCTCAGCCCGCACGGGCGCATGAGCCCGTTCCAGCAGGCGCAGATGTACAGTCTGCAGGACGCCAACATCCACAACATTGCCATCGAGGGTGTGTTCGACGACTGCCAGGACATCGTCAAGGCCGTCAGCGCCGACCTCGACTTCAAGCGGCGCTGGCGCATCGGCACCGTCAACTCCATCAACTGGGCGCGGCTGCTGGCGCAAGTGGTGTACTACTTCGCGGGCTGGATCCAGGCCACCGAGCGCGACGACGAGCGCGTCAGCTTTGCGGTGCCCAGCGGCAATTTCGGCAACGTCTGCGCCGGGCACATCGCGCGCCAGATGGGGCTGCCCATCGAGCAGCTGGTGGTGGCCACCAACGAAAACGACGTGCTCGACGAGTTTTTCCGCACCGGTGTGTACCGCGTGCGCGGCAGTGCCGACACGTTCGAGACCTCCAGCCCGTCGATGGACATCAGCAAGGCCAGCAACTTCGAGCGCTTCGTGTTCGATTTGCTGGGACAGGACACGGCGCAGACGCGCGCGCTGTTTGGCCAGGCGCTGGCGCGCGATGGGCGCTTCGATCTGTCTGCGCACCCGGCGTTTGCGCAGGTGCGCCAGCGCTTTGGCTTCGTCAGCGGCAAAAGTACGCACGCCCATCGCTTGGCCACCATCCGCGACGCCTGGCAGCGCTTCGGCGTGCTGATCGACCCGCACACCGCCGACGGCGTCAAGGTGGCGCGCGAGCACCGGCAGCCGGGTGTGCCGATGATCGTGCTGGAGACAGCGTTGCCGATCAAATTCGCCGCCACCATCGTCGAAGCGATCGGGCAAGAGCCGCCGCGGCCCGCGAAGTTTGCCGGCATCGAGGCGCTGCCCAAGCGGGTGCAAGTGATGCCTGTGGACGCTGCGCGCGTCAAGGCGTACATCGAGGCGGTGTGCGGCGCGGCGTAAGGTGAGCGGTCCCAGGCGCAGCGTGTGGCGATGGGTGACGGCGCGGGAGGTCAGAGATGAGTCAGGGACCGGGTTTGGGAACAGCGGGTGCGGCGGGGCGCGGACTGATGGCCGTGGAAGACGCCTTGCAACGCCTGCTGGCGGCGGCCGAGCCGCTGACGGAGCAGGAGACGGTGGCGACAGAGGCGGCGGTGGGCCGCGTGCTGGCGCGTGACGTGGTGGCGGCGCTGGACGTGCCCGGCTTCGACAACAGCCAGATGGATGGGTATGCCGTGCGCTGCGCGGAGGTGGCCGCAGCATTGGCGGCCGGGCAGGCTCTGCCGGTGGCGTTGCGGGTGGCGGCTGGGCAGGCGGCGGGGGAGCTTCCGCCCGGGGCGGTGGCGCGCGTGTTCACCGGTGCGCCGTTGCCCGTGGGGGCGGATGCCGTGGTGATGCAGGAAGAGGCCACCCCGGTGGCCGATGCGACTGCAGCCGACCGTGCCCCGGCGTCGCTGGGCTGGGTGCGTTTCGCCTCGGTCCCTGCACCAGGGCAGTGGGTGCGCCGGCGCGGCGAGGACGTGCGCGCCGAGACGATCGTGCTGTCTGCGGGTCGGCGGCTGACGGCGGCCGACGCTGGGCTGGCCGCCTCGATCGGCTGTGCCACATTGCCGGTGCGGCGCCGCCTGCGGGTGGCGCTGGCCAGCACGGGCGACGAGTTGATCCAGCCAGGCGAGCTGCCGCCCGAACGGCTGCCGCCTGGCGCGATATACAACTCCAACCGCTTTTTTCTCGAGCCGCTGCTGCGCCGTCTGGAGTGCGAGGTGACGGTTTTGCCGCGGGTGGCCGATACCCGCGAGGCCACCGAGGCCGCCATCGCGCAGGCGGCGCTGGCGCATGACGTCATCATCACCACCGGGGGTGTGTCGGTGGGCGAGGCCGATCACGTCCGACCGGTGGTGCGGGCGCTCGGCGGACTGGATCTGTGGCAGATTGCCATGAAGCCGGGCAAGCCCTTTGCGCACGGCTGGATCGAGCGTGCGCGCCTAGGCGGCAGCGGGCGCTGTCACGTCATCGGGCTGCCCGGCAATCCGGTATCCAGCTTCGTGACGTACGCCTTGCTGGCGCGGCCGTTTTTGCTGCGGCTGGCGGGTGCGGCCGTTGAGCCTACGCTGCCGCCGGCGTGGCCGATGGTGGCCCATTTCGATTGGCCACAGGCTGACCGGCGGCGCGAGTTCCTACGTGTGCGTTGCAATTCGGTCGGTGGGCTGGATGTCTTCCCGAACCAAAGCTCCTCCGTGCTGACGTCGGTGGCCTGGGCCGACGGGTTGGTAGACAAGCCGGCCGGCACGACCATTGCTCATGGCGATGTCGTGCGTTATCTTCCGCTGTCGGCTCTACTGGACTGAGATGAACGTACAGGTGCGGTTTTTTGCCTCGTTGCGCGAGACGCTGGGCACGGCAGCCTTGGCTTGCGAGACAACGGCCACGACAGTGGGTGCTTTGCGCACGGAGCTGTGCGCGCGCGGCGGCGTGTGGGCCGAGGCGCTGGGCGGTGGCCGCCCTGTGCGCGTGGCGGTTGATCAGACCATGGCCGATGACGCCACGGCGCTGCACGATGGGGCCGAGGTCGCCTTTTTTCCCCCCGTCACCGGCGGGTGAGCCGCAGGCGGGGCGGCGCGGGTGGGTGTCGGGCCGTCCGGGCCCATGGGTGGTAGCAGGAGGTGGGCATGTCCCTGCAACGGCGCAGCGTCACGATCCAGACCGAGGACTTCGACACCGGGACCGAGGTGGCCGCCCTGCGTGCCAACGATTGCGGCGTTGGGGCCGTGTGCGTGTTTGTGGGCACGGTGCGCGACCACAATGAGGGCAGCGCGGTCGCGGCGCTGGAGCTGGAGCATTATCCCGGCATGACCGAGCGCGCCATCGACGCGATGATCGACGAGGCAGCGCGCCGTTTTGACATCCGCGGCGTGCGGGTCATCCACCGCGTTGGGCCGCTGCAGCCGCAGGATCAGATCGTGCTCGTGGCGGTGACTTCGGCCCATCGCGGCGAGGCGTTTCGGGCTTGCGAATTTTTGATGGACTACTTGAAAACCCAGGCCCCGTTCTGGAAAAAAGAACAGACCCCACAGGGCGCGCGCTGGGTGGATGCGCGCGCGTGCGACGACGCGGCGCTGGCCCGCTGGGGCATTGCGGCGCGCAACGCCGCCATGTGAGGGGCACGACAGCGCGCTTGCTGCGCGATGGCACGCGGTGTAGCCGACCGAAGCGGTGGTTGCCGCCGGTGCCCGCCGTGCAGTAGTGCAACGCAAAGGAATTTGCGCCAGGTCAAAAGGTTACTGCCCCAGCCCTTGAAAAGGATGCGCGCCCGCTCCACATGGTAAGCAGTTTTCTCCATTGGAGTCCCTCATGCGTATCGACAAATTCACCACCCAGTTCCAAGAAGCCCTGGCCGACGCGCAGTCGCTGGCGTTGGGGCGTGATCACGCCTACATCGAGCCGGCCCATGTGCTGGCTGCGCTGCTCAAGCAAGACGGCCCGCGCGCGCTGCTGATGCGCGCCGGCGTCAATACCGCACAGTTGCAAAAGGCCGTCGACGATGCGCTGCAGCGTTTGCCGCAAGTGCAGGGACAGGAGCAGGTACAAATTGGCCGTGACACGGTGACCCTGCTGCAGGCAGCCGAAAAAGAAGCCATCAAGCGCGGCGATCAGTTTGTGGCCAGCGAACTGTTCTTGCTGGCGCTGGCCGACAGCAAGATCACCCTGGCCGATGAGGCGCGCAAAGCCGGCTTGAATCGTAAGGCGGTGGAAGCTGCCATCGACGCCGTGCGCGGCGGCCAGAAAGTGGACAGCCCTGAAGCTGAGGGCCAGCGCGAGGCGCTCAAAAAATATACGCTCGACCTGACCGAGCGTGCCCGTCAGGGTAAGTTGGACCCGGTCATCGGCCGTGACGACGAAATTCGCCGCACGATCCAGATTCTGCAGCGGCGCAGCAAAAACAATCCGGTGCTCATCGGCGAGCCCGGCGTGGGCAAGACCGCGATCGTCGAGGGGCTGGCGCAGCGCATCGTCGCCGGCGAAGTACCGGATACGCTGAAAGACAAGCGCGTGTTGGCGCTGGATATGGCGGGCTTGTTGGCCGGAGCCAAATACCGCGGTGAATTCGAGGAGCGCTTGAAGGCGGTGCTCAAGGAAATCGCCGCCGAGGAAGGGCGTATCATCCTTTTCATCGACGAAATCCACACCATGGTGGGCGCGGGCAAGGCCGAGGGCGCCATGGATGCGGGTAACATGCTCAAGCCAGCGCTGGCGCGCGGTGAGCTGCACTGCATCGGCGCCACCACGCTGGACGAATACCGCAAGTACATCGAGAAGGATGCCGCCTTGGAGCGGCGCTTCCAGAAGGTGCTGGTGGACGAGCCCAGCGTCGAGGCGACGATTGCCATCCTGCGCGGCTTGCAGGAGAAGTACGAGCTGCACCACGGTGTCGAGATCACCGACCCGGCCATCGTCGCCGCGGCCGAGCTGTCGCACCGCTACATCACCGACCGCTTCCTGCCCGACAAGGCCATCGACCTCATCGACGAGGCGGCGGCGCGCATCAAGATCGAGATCGACTCCAAGCCCGAGGCGCTGGACCGGCTGGAGCGTCGTCTCATCCAGCTCAAGATCGAGCGCGAGGCGGTGCGCAAGGAAACCGACGAGGCGTCGCGCAAGCGGCTGGACCTCATCGAGGAAGAAATCGCCAAACTCGAACGTGAATACGCCGACCTGGAGGAGATCTGGAGGTCCGAAAAAGCCCAGGTACAAGGCTCAGCCCAAATCAAGGAAGAAATCGACCGCCTGCGCTTCCAGATCGAGGAGCTCAAGCGCAAGGGCGACTACAACAAGGTGGCCGAGCTGCAATACGGCCGTCTGCCTGAGCTGGAGAAGCGCCTGCAGGAGGCCCAGGCGCGCGAAAGCGCGGGCGGGCAGGGCCTGAAGCTGCTGCGCACGCGCGTTGGCGCGGAAGAAATCGCCGAAGTGGTCTCGCGCGCCACCGGCATTCCGGTGTCCAAGCTGATGCAGGGCGAGCGCGACAAGCTGCTGCAGATGGAGGCCAAGCTGCACGAGCGGGTGGTGGGGCAGGATGAGGCCATCGTCGCGGTGGCCAACGCCATCCGGCGTGCGCGCGCGGGGCTATCCGATCCGAACCGGCCGCTGGGTTCCTTTCTGTTTCTGGGGCCGACCGGGGTGGGCAAGACCGAGCTGTGCAAGGCGCTGGCGGCCTTCCTGTTCGACAGCGAAGACCACATGATTCGCATCGACATGAGCGAGTTCATGGAAAAGCACTCGGTCAGCCGCCTAATCGGGGCGCCGCCGGGCTACGTCGGCTACGACGAGGGTGGGTATCTGACGGAAGCGGTGCGGCGCAAGCCCTACAGCGTGGTGCTGCTCGACGAGGTAGAGAAGGCCCACCCGGACGTCTTCAACGTGCTGCTGCAGGTGCTCGACGATGGCCGCTTGACCGACGGGCAGGGGCGCACGGTGGATTTCAAGAATACGGTGATCGTGATGACCTCCAACATCGGCTCGCACCGTATCCAGGCGATGGCCGGGCAGGACATGGAGGACATCAAGGACGCGGTGTGGGAAGAGCTCAAGGCGCATTTCCGGCCCGAGTTCCTCAACCGCATCGACGAGACCGTGGTGTTCCACCCGCTGTCGGCCGAGCACATCCGCAACATCGCGCGCATCCAGCTGCGCACGCTGCAGCAGCGGCTGGCGCGCATGGATCTAACGCTAGAGCTCAGCGATGCGGCGCTGGACGAGCTGGCCAAGGTCGGCTTCGACCCGGTGTTCGGTGCGCGGCCGCTGAAGCGGGCCATCCAGCAGCGCATCGAAAACCCGCTGTCCAAGTTGATCCTGGAGGGTCGCTTCCCGCCCAAGAGCGTCATCCAGGTGGACGTCGATCCGGTGCGCGCGCCGGGTCAGTTCACCTTTGGGCCGACGGTGCACTAACGCCGCGGGCGCAGTGCCGAGACCGCGCCGGTTGCCGTTCAGCGTCGATTGGCGCGCGCCGCGGGCCACCGCGTCAGGCGCTGGGCGGTGACCGGCAATGCCTCGGTGCCCCAGCGGTGTGGCAGCGCCAGCGCCTCGGTCGGGCCCACGGGCTCCCAGCCGTGGGCCTGGGCGAATGACAGCGTGGCGTCTCGAGCCCGGGGGTCGGTGGTCAGCCACAACGCCACCGGGCGTTCGGCGCCGCCGAGCCCGGGTTGTTGCGGCATGGCCGGATTGGCCAAGCACCAGCGGGGATCGGCCAACCGCAGGTTGGCAAAATGGGCATAGTCGGTGAAGACCGCGCAGTCCGCGCCGGTGCGGTCCCGCAATGCGCTCGACAGGGCGGCGTAATCGTAGGCGGTACGGGTGCCGGGCTTGACGGCAGCCCACCAGTTGCCGACGATCACGAGCATCCCGAACACCAGTGCGAACCAGCGCAGCGCGCGCCATGTCGGGGCGCAGGACGCTATCCGGCCCGCCATCCACGCCAGCAGTGGCACGGCAGTGGGCAGCAGCCAGCGCGGCTGCACACGGGTCATGCCGGTGAGCAGGACTGCCAGCAGGCTGAGCGCCAGCACCATGATGCAGGTCCACGCCCACAGTTGGGCATTGTTGGACGCGCTGCCATGCCACTCGGGGAGGGCGGCGCCCGTTGGCGTGCTCCTGTCGGCGGCTGACCACGATTGCGCCGGTGTGAGCTGCGGGTTTGTACGGAGGTGGGCCCATCCGTACAGCAGGGCCGGCAGCACAAACAACGCCAGCCAGGCCACGCCCCACTCGGTCACACCGGCCAGTGCATCGTGCCAGAGCGAGTCGTGCGCACGCAGGCCCATGCGGTCGGCTATGCGCAATGTTGGCGCCGGGTGTCGCCACGTCCACCAAGCGTGCGGAAGCAGAAGTACCAGGGCCATCAGAGCGGCTGCCCACGCCATCGGCTGACTGAACAGGGCCCGGCGTCCGTGGACGATGCCGTCGGCTAGTATCAACGCAGCCCAGAACAGCAGCGCGTTGTATTTCGCCAGCACACTCAGCGCGGCCACCAACGCCAGGGCAACCCAGCGGACGGGGGTTGGATGCAGCCGGGTCTGCAGATAGAGCCAGCCACCCCAGGGCAACAGGGCGAACAGCAAGACCGAGTGCGCGTAGTTGCGCTGCATCTCCCAGGCGATGTCGGGAACCAACACACACAACAGCAGCGCGGCCGACCCCGCATGGGCCACACCCGGCCACAGTGCCTGCGCCAGCCAGGCCATGCCCGTCAGGCCCACACCCAGCAGGGCGAACTTGAGCAGGTTTTCCGTCAGCGCGGACACACCCAGGATCTGGTGCAGTGTCCACAGCAGCCACGTATACAGAGGGGGCTGGGAGCGTCCGTAGCCCCAGTCCAGGTACTGGGTGTAGAGCAGCTGTTCGGCACCGTCGTAGCTGGTACCCCCGCGGATCGCACTCAGAACCAGTGCCTGGGCAAACAGGATCGCGGCCAGGCCAGCGGCCGCCAGGCCGGACAGGGGGGGCTGGGGTCCTTGGGGTTGCAGGCGCACGGGCGTCGGGAGGGAAGTGGCGCACGGCCCGGCAGCCGCCCGAGCGGGGCGGCGTGGGGGCGCAGCAGCAAGGCACCGATCATAGCGGCCCGCCATTCGTCGCCTACCCGGATGGCGGGCTTGATTTTTGCGCGGGACGGGCGCATCGTCGACAACGTTGGGCGTGCCCGCCGTCTGGGCCGTCATGAAGGCGTGGAGCATGGTTGCCGTCGTTCGTCCTGCTGCTGTTGCCGGTTTGTTCTACCCGGCTGACCCTGCCGTGCTGTCGGCGGAGGTGGCAGCGCTGCTCGACGCCGCCAGCGTGGCGCCGACTGCACGCGCCCCCAAAGCTGTGATCGTGCCCCACGCCGGCTACCGTTACTCGGGGTCCGTGGCGGCGCAGGTCTATGCCGATCTGCGCCGCTGGCGCGACCAGATCGAGCGGGTCGTACTGTTGGGCCCGGTGCATCGGGTGCCGGTGCGTGGGTTGGCGTTGCCAGCGGCGCAGACATGGGCCACGCCGTTGGGCGAGGTGCCGGTGGACACCGGGGCGCTGACCCGTCTGGCCGATCTTGCGCAGGTCGTGATCTCGGCGGCCGCCCACGCGTGGGAGCATGCGCTGGAAGTCCAGCTGCCGTTTTTGCAGGGGGTTCTGCGGTGCTTCCGCTGTGTTCCGCTGGCCGTGGGCGATGCCACCGCAGCCGAGGTGGCGGAGGTCGTCGAGCGGCTCTGGGGTGGTTCGGAGACGCTGATCGTGGTGAGCTCGGATCTGTCGCACGGTCATCCGTATGCGCAGGCGCGACGGCTCGATACCGAGTCGGTGCAGCACATCCTCGCCCTGGAAGCGGTGCTCGACCACGGGCACGCCTGTGGGGCCACCCCCATCAACGGCTTGCTCCTGGCCGCTCGCCGCCACGGGCTGAGGCCCGAGCTGCTCGACTACCGCAATTCCGGCGACACCGCCGGTGACCGGACGCGGGTGGTGGGCTACGCCGCGCTGCGATTTGTCGATAGAGATGATGCAGCCGCGGTTCACTGAGCTTGGGGCTGCGCTGTTGTGGCTGGCCCGGCAGGCTATCGGGGCTGCGCTGGGGTTGGCTGACGGCGCGGCGACCGTACCCCATCCTCCGTGGGTTGCGCCGGCGGTCCAATCCGCTTTGGATGCGCCGGGGGCCACGTTCGTCACGTTGACCCAGCGCGGCGCACTGCGCGGCTGTATCGGCACACTGTATCCGTGGCGCCCCCTGTGTCAGGATGTGCAGGCGAATGCCGTAGCGGCAGCGTTGCGTGATTCGCGCTTCGATCCGTTGCGCCCCGACGAGCTGTCGCGCACGCGCATCGAAGTGTCGCTGCTGTCGGCCGCCGAGCCGCTGCCTGCGCACAGCCTCGCGCAGGCCGTGCAGCTCTTGCGACCCGGGATCGACGGGGTGATTTTCCGGTGGCACGAGCGGCGCAGCACCTTTTTGCCACAGGTGTGGGAACAGCTGCCCGAGCCGCAAGCATTCCTGCGCCAGCTGGTGGCGAAGGCCGGACTGCCGGTCGATTTCTGGGATGACGCGGTCCGCCTGGAGCGCTATACGGTCACGAAATGGCGCGAGCCGGAAGGGGCCGCACCGGGGGAGATGGCGCATGAGCGAAGGTGAGCGGGCTGCCGAAGCCGGGGCGGCCGCGTCAGCCGGTTACCCGGCGCGCTGGTGGCACCCACTGCCCGATGGTCGCCTTCAGTGCGACTTGTGTCCACGTGACTGCAAGCTCCACGACGGTCAGCGCGGGGCTTGTTTCGTGCGCGCACGCCATGGCGACGGGTTGGTGCTGACGGCGTATGGGCGTTCGTCGGGCTTGTGCATCGATCCGATCGAGAAAAAGCCTCTGTATCACTTTTTGCCTGGTAGCGCGGTATTGTCGTTTGGCACCGTAGGCTGCAACCTGGCCTGCAAGTTTTGCCAGAACTGGGACATCAGCAAGGCACGCGACATGGATCGGCTGATGGACCAGGCCTTGCCGCAGGCGATCGCAGTGGCCGCGGAGCAGACGGGGTGCGCCAGCGTCGCCTTCACGTACAACGATCCGGTGATCTTTGCCGAATACGCCATCGACACCGCAGCCGCCTGTCGCCAACGGGGCATTCGGACGGTGGCGGTGACTGCGGGATATATCCATGCGCAGCCGCGGCGTGCGTTTTTCGCCCACGTCGATGCGGCCAACGTCGATCTGAAGGCGTTCAGCGAGGATTTTTACGTCCGGCTCACCGGCTCGCACCTCCAACCCGTACTCGACACGCTGGTGTACCTGCGGCATGAAACGGCGGTGTGGCTGGAGATCACCACGCTGTTGATTCCGGGCCACAACGACGGCGATGCCGAAATCACAGCGCTGGTGCAGTGGATTGCCCGCGAGCTGGGCTCCGAGGTGCCGCTGCACTTCACGGCCTTTCACCCCGACTACCGCATGGAGGATACCCCGCCGACGCCGCTGCACACGCTGCGCCGGGCGCGCCGCATCGCCCTCGACAACGGCCTGCGGCACGTCTACACGGGCAACGTGCGCGATCCGGAGGGGGCAACGACCCGGTGCGCGCAGTGCGGGGCGGCGTTGATCGAACGCGACGGTTACCGCATCGTGGGCTACCAGCTGACGGCGAACGGCCAATGCCCGGCGTGCTCGCACCCGCTGGCGGGCTGCTATACCACCTCCCGCGGCGCGCGCCCGTCATCCTGGAGCGGTCGGCGCATGCCGATTCGGCTGGGCACGTAGGGCCACGCCGGCGCTGATAGGGCGCTGACGTGCCGGTGCGGGCTCAGGCGTCGGCGCCGAACAGGTCGCGGGTGTAGATCTTGTCGGCCACATCGGCCAGCTCGGGCGCGCGCCGGTTGGCCAGAATCAGGTCGGCCTGGGCTTTGAAGGCAGCCAAGTCGCGCAGCACCGGTGAGTGAAAGAAGTGCTCGCCGTCGTAGGCCGGTTCATAGACGATGACCGGCACACCCTTGGCCTTGAGGCGCTTCATTACCCCCTGGATGGCCGACGCGCGGAAATTGTCCGAGCCCTGCTTCATCACCAGGCGATAGACGCCCACGGTGGGCGCTGCGCCGTTGGGCCGCGAGGGCAGCGCGGCGAGCCGACGCAGCACGTCGTCGGCGATGAAGTCCTTGCGCGTGGCGTTGGCGGCCACGATGGCGGCGATCAGGTTCTGTGGCACATCGCGGTAGTTGGCCAGCAGCTGCTTGGTGTCCTTGGGTAGGCAGTAGCCGCCGTAGCCAAAACTCGGGTTGTTGTAGCCTGGCCCGATGCGCGGATCCAGACACACGCCGTCGATGATCTGGCGCGTATCCAGCCCGTGCGTGGCGGCGTAGGTGTCGAGCTCGTTGAAGAAGGCCACGCGCATCGCCAAATAGGTGTTGGCAAAGAGCTTGATCGCCTCGGCCTCGGTGGCGTTGGTCAGCAGCACCGGCACATCGGGCCGCTGGCAGCCCGCGCGCAGCAACTCCGCTACCTGTTGCCCGCGCGGGCCGCGCTCGCCCACCACGATGCGGCTGGGGTAGAGGTTGTCGTGCAGGGCGAGTCCTTCGCGCAGGAATTCCGGCGAAAAGATGATGCGCTCGGTGCCGTGCGTGGCGCGCAGCCGGGCGGTGAAGCCCACCGGCACCGTGGATTTGATGACCAGGGTCGAGCTGGGGTGGGCAGCGAGCGTCTGCGTCACCACCGCCTCGACGCTGCGCGTGTCGAACGCATTGGTGACCGGGTCATAGTCGGTGGGTGTGGCGATGAAGACTACATCCGCTTGCGCCAGCGCCGCTGCGGCGTCGGTGGTGGCCGTCAGTTGCATATCGCTGCGCTCGCGCAGCCATTGTTCGGCCAGCGCATCGTGCACCGACGGGCGGCGGGCGTTCAGTGCGGCCACGCGCGCGGGGTCGATGTCGAGCACGGTGACCGCATGGTGCTGAGCCAGCAGCATGGCGTTGGCCAGCCCGACGAAGCCGGCGCCGACGACGGTGATACGCATGGAGTGGTGGCTCCTGAAAACTCGTTTGCGGAAAACGGCACGCACGGCGTCTTGGGTCGGTGACGCCGACGCGCGCCTGCCTGGTACGGTCAAGCCGTGTTTGCCACGGGGGGCGATTGTCCTGACCGGGGGTGGGTTGGAATCGGGGCGCAGTATAGCGATCGGCCGCTACAATCGGCGCCAGCCGACGGGCGGTGCGGCAGGGCGTGGCGTGCGGGGTGGCCCCGGATGCGGGTGGCGCCAGGTGGTCATTGCGCCGGTGCGCCGCGGTCTGGTATCTGCCTGGGGCGCTGCCAAGTTTCGAATGTCCATGGATCAGGTTCCCCCCCTTGCCGCAGCCGAACCGGTTGACCGCGCCCCCGACGTCTCGGTGGTGATTCCGGTCTACAACGAGCACGACAATCTGCGCGAGCTGGTGCAGCGGGTCGGGGCGGCGCTGGGGCCGACCGGCTGGACGTTCGAGTTGCTGTGTGTCGACGACGGCTCCACCGACGGCAGCGCCGCGCTGCTGGCCGAACTGGCGCGCGATCACCCGTGGCTGCACCCGGTGATCCTGGCACGCAACTACGGGCAGTCCACGGCGCTGCAGGCTGGCTTCGAGCGCGCGCGTGGTCGCTACGTCGTCACGCTCGACGGTGATCTGCAAAACGATCCAGCGGACATCCCGGCGCTGATCGAGCGCCTGGAAAACGACCCGGCGGTGGACGTGATTTCGGGCTGGCGGCGCCAGCGGCAGGACAAGGCGCTGTCGCGACGCTTGCCGTCGGTGCTGGCCAACCGGCTCATCTCGTGGGCAACACGCGTGCCGCTGCACGACTACGGCTGTGCGCTGAAAGCCTACCGGCGCGACATCATCGAGCGCATCCGGCTCTATGGGGAACTGCACCGCTTCATTCCCTCGCTGGCACGCGAGGTGGGCGCGCGCATCATCGAGGTTCCGGTGCGCCACCATGCGCGCACGCGCGGTCAGTCCAAGTACGGGATCGACCGCACGTTTCGCGTCATTCTCGATCTGGTGCTGATCGTGTTCTTCCTGCGCTACCGCCAGCGTCCGCTGCATGCTTTTGGGGGGCTGGGTCTGTGGCTGTTGACGCCGGGGGCACTGATCCTGCTGTACCTGTTGGCGCTGAAGCTGATGGGCGAGTCGGTCGGCGCGCGGCCGCTGCTGCTGGCCGGTGTGATGATGGTGCTCATGGGGGTGCAGCTGATCGTCGCCGGCCTCACCGGGGAGCTGCTGATCCGCATCTATCACGAGGGATCGGGGCGCCCGCAGTACCACACGCGAGCCCTGCCGCCGCCGCGGGCATGAAGCCGTCGCTGCGGCGCCTGCTCAGGCTGGCCGGCGCGTTGGGCGTGCTGGCAGCCGTGGCGTGGTGGGTCGATCCGCGCCCGGTGGCGCAGGCGCTGTCGCGCGCCGACTGGCGTTGGGTCATGGTGGGCCTGTTGTGCAGTACTGCCGCGAATGCGGCGTCGGCGTGGCGCTGGCGTGCGCTGGCGGCGTGGCTGGGGCAGCCGGTGCCGCTGACGTGGGCACTGCCCGTGTACTTTCGGGGGGTGGCGGCCAACGCCGTGCTGCCTGGTGCCGTGGTGGGCGGCGATGTCTGGCGCGCCTGGAGCCTGCATCGGCGGGGTATGCCGGTGGCCGAAGCCGGCGCCTCGGTGCTGCTCGACCGCATCGGCGGCCTGTGGGTGCTGTTGACGCTGGGGGTGGCGGCCCTGGCCTGGCGCGGCGGGCCGGGGGCGTTGTGGCCGTCGGTGCTGGGCGACCCACCCAGTTGGCTGTACGCTATCGGCCCGGTCTGGCTGTGGGGGCTGGCCGCGGTGTTGTTGGCCATCCCGTATGCCGTGCTGCGCTGGCCCGCCAGCACATGGGGCCGACGCTGGCCGGTGTGGCGCTGGTGGCGGCATCTGGCCCATCAGGAGCCCGCGCGGCAGTACGGGCGACAGCTCCTGGGGTCACTGGCCGTGCAGCTGCTGTCGGTCACGACGCTATATCTGAGTCTGCTGGCGGTGGGCGTGACGCTGCCATGGACCGCGGTGGCGATAGCGGCCGTGCCGATTTTCGTGCTCGCCACGCTGCCACTGAGCTTTGGCGGCTGGGGTACGCGTGAGGCCGCCGCGGTGGCCGTTTTGCTGCCGCTGGGGGTGGACGGCGCGCAGGCGATGGCGGCATCGGTGCTCTATGGCCTGTACCCGGTGGTGCAGTCGGCACTGGCCCTGTGGCCGCTGCGGAATACACCACCGCTGCCGCCGTCCGGGCAGCAGCCGTAGGGGCCGGTGACTGGGGGCAACCGGCCCCCGCGCGAGGGGCCGAAATCGGTCACCGGGTCACTGCACCTTGGCGCGGGCGCGCAGCGCCTCCTGGAACAGCACCAGGCGCTGCTGCTGCATCTGTTGCTGCAGCTGGGGTTTGACGTCCTCGAACGGGGGCACCTGCGCGGCGCGGGTGTCGTCGAGTCGGATCACGTGCCAGCCAAACGGCGACTTCACCGGCTCGCGGGTCACCTCGCCCTTGTTCAGTCGCGCCATGGCCTGGCCGAATTCGGGCACGAACTGGTCGGCGCTGGCCCAGTCCAGGTCGCCACCCTTGGCGGCCGACCCCGGGTCCTTGGAGCGCTGCTTGGCCAGCTCCTCGAAACGGGCGCCTTTGTTGAGCTCGGCAATCACCGCCTTGGCCTCGTCTTCGCTGCCCAGCAGGATGTGTCGCGCACGGTACTCCTGCCCCATCTCCTTGGCTAGGCGGTCGTACTCGGCACGCAACTCGGCGTCGGTGACGGGGCGGCGGCGCTGCTCGTCGGCAAACAGTTCGCGAATCAACACCGTCTGTGTGGCCAGCTCCAGCTGCGCCTTGACCTCGGGTCGGGCGCGCAGGCCGCGGCGCTCGGCCTCCTGGACGAAGATTTCGCGCAGGATCGCCTCTTCGCGCAGCTGCTGGCGGGCGTTGTCATCCAGCGGTCGCCCGGCGCGAGCCATCTGCTGCTCCAGCGCGTGCAGGCGCGCGGTCGGCACGGGCTTGCCGTTGACGATGGCCAGATTTTGGGCGTGGACTGAAGTGGTCAGAACGGTGATGAGACACGCGGCGCGGACCGCGTGCGACAAGATTGGCTTCATGGATAACCCGGTCAGTGACTGAAAAGGTGCAGGAGAGCGTGCGGGCACGGATGGCGGCACGGTTGGCCGATCACTGTGGCAGCACCTCCAGCGCCAGTGCGTGCAGACCGGCTTCAAAGGCCGGCCGCAACGCATCATACACAAGGCGGTGTGCGGCCACCCGAGAGCGCGCGCGCAACGCCGGCGCAGCGATGCGCACGCGGAAATGCGTGCCGTATCCGCGCCCGTTGGCGCCACTGTGGCCCGCATGCGCAGCGCTTTCGTCGATGACCTCCAGCCGCGTGGGCTGCAGCGCCTCGCGCAGCAGCGTCTCAACGTATGCGCAGGTTGGCCAGTCGTGGTGCGGGTTGGCGGGCACAGGGTTCATGGCGTCTCGTCTTTCAGGTGGCGGGCGACGTAGACGCCCTGTCCGACCAGAAACATCACGGGAAAAATGTAGCCCCACAGTTTGAAGTCCACCCAGGCGTCGGTGGAGTAGAAGGCCGCCACGTAGGCGTTGAGGGCCGCCATGAAGACGCTGTAGCCGATCCAGGCCAGCGTCAGGCGCCCCCACACCACGTCGGGCAGGCGCAGGTGCGTGCCCAACAGCAACTGCAGCACGTTTTTCTTCCATACCCCCTGCGCCGCCGCCAGCGCCAGCGCCATGGCGCCGTACAACACGGTGGGCTTCCATTTGATGAAGCGCTCGTCCTGCAACACCAGGGTGAGCAGCCCAAACACCAGCACCAGCGCCAGCGTGACCTTGTGCAGGGTCTGCAGACGGCGGTCGATGGCGTAGATCAGCGCGGTCTGCACCACCGTGGCGACCATCAGCACCGCCGTGGCGGCATAGATACCCTGCCAGCGGTAGCTGAGAAAAAACAGCACAATCGGAAAGAAATCAATGAGCAGACGCATGCCAGGATTATCGAGGGTGCGGTGACGGCCGGCCGCGTAGCGGGCCGCCACTCACGGCTCGCGCCACTGCAGAGCGGCCGAGTTCATGCAGTAGCGCAGCCCGGTGGGGGGTGGCCCGTCGTCGAATACATGTCCCAGGTGGGCGCCACAGCGGGCGCACAGGGTTTCGGTGCGGATCATGCCGTGGCTGCGATCGATCCGCTCGACGATGGCCCCAGGGCGCGCCTGCCAAAAGCTCGGCCAGCCACAGCCGGCATCAAACTTGGTGTCGCTGTCGAACAGGTGCGCGCCGCAGGCCACGCAGTGATAGCGTCCATGTTGCCACCAGTTGGTATAGCGGCCCGTGAAGGCGCGCTCGGTTGCTGCTTGCCGTGTGACTGCGTAGGCCAGCGGCTCGGCTTCGCCGCGCTCGACTTTGGCGCGCAGCAGCGCATGCCATTCATCGTTACTTTTCTGAATCGGAAAGTGTGAGCAAGGTGCTGTCATGACGAGCAACTGATGCGCAGTTGGGCAGCCCAGCTGGGCGGAGTAGCGGTCAATACTGGGTCGTCCGGTTCATCGAAGGGGCGCAGCAGCGCCCACAACAGCCGCTGCACGGCGCTGCAGTCGCCGGCCTGGGCGTGTTCGATGACCTGCTGCGCCAGGTGATTGCGCAGCACCACGCGCGGATTCGCTGCCCGCATGCACGCCAGCGCCGTGTCCAGGGTGGCGGCGCGCGCACGTTGCCGCCAGTCGGCAGCCCAGCGTTCGAAGGCGTCGCGCTGCACGAACAGAGCGCGCACCGGCAGCAGCGCGCGTTGCGCCTCGGTCGGGTCGGTGGACAGGGCGCCGTCGGCGGCGGCGTCCGTCAGGCGGCGCCAGAATATCGGGTAGTCCACCCGGTCGGCCTGCATTAGCTGCAGCAGGGCTTCGATGCGCTCGGCGTCGGTCCGATCGTGTTGTGGCAGTGGCATCAGCCCCAGCTTGGCATTCATGCGCGCCTGCAGAGCCTGCCAAAACACTTCGCGATAGGGCTGCAGCGCGCGGCGCGCCTGATCGATGTCGTCCAGCAGGGGCAGCAGCGCCTGCGCCAGGCAGTGCAGGTTCCAGTACGCCACCTGCGGCTGGCGCGCGTAGGCGTAGCGGCCACCGTGGTCGGAGGCATTGCAGATGTGCCCGGCATCGAACGTGTCCATAAACTGGTACGGGCCATAGTCCAGCGTCAGCCCCAGGATGCTCATGTTGTCGGTGTTCATGACGCCGTGGCAGAACCCGACGGCTTGCCAGGCAGCCAGCAGGCGTGCGGTGCGGCGTGTCACTGCCTCCAGCAGGCGGGCGTAGGGGTTGGCACAGCCGTCGGTGGTCCAAGGAATCGCTCCGTCGCCCGACGGGATGGGCGGTGACGGTGCACCCGTGCCTGTAGCCCCCACGGTAACGGCTAACCAGGCGGTCTCATCGTCCGCCGGACCGTCTGGCAAGCGGCATCGGGGGTAGAACTGGTCGATGACGAAGTCGGCCAGCCGACGCAGCTCGCCGCTGGCGCCGATGCTGGCAAAGTGTTCGAAGTGGCCGAAACGGATGAAGCTCGGCGCCAGGCGCGTCACGACCGCCGCCTGCTCGACCGTCTCGCGCCACACGGGCGCCGGTGAACCAACGACACACAAGGCGCGTGTGGTGGGAATGCCCAGCGCGTGCATGGCCTCGCTGGCCAGGAATTCGCGGATCGAGCTGCGCCAGACCGCCCGTCCGTCGCCCATGCGCGAGTACGGCGTGCGCCCGCTGCCCTTGAGCTGCACCTCCCAACAGACGTCGCCCGCGTCGCACTCGCCCATCAGCAAGGCGCGACCGTCGCCGAGCTGGCCGGCCCAGACCCCAAACTGGTGCCCGCTGTACACCGTGGCAACGGGGCGTGTCCCCGGCACAGGGGCGCTGCCCGCCAGAGCAGCGCACCAGCGCTCATCGGCCCAATCCGTTGGCAGGCCAAGTTCAGCCGCCGCCGCAGGGCTTGCGCCCAGCCAGCGCGGATCGGGCAGCGGTTGCGGCTCCAGCGCATGGTAGAACGCCTGGCCCAAGCCCAGAAAGCACGCCGGCCGCAGCGTCCATGTCGGGAAAGACTCCATGGCGGCATTGTCGGTCGCCTCTAGCAACCTTGCCGCAGGCGGGGGCGTGGCGCCGGGCTCAGCCGGTAGGCAGCAGCACGTCGGTCAGCGCCTCGGGCTCCAAGACATCGATACGGCTGAACTCCAGCGTGATCCAGCCGCGCGCCTCGAAGGCCTTCAAGACTCGGTTGGTGGTCTGCCGCGACAAGCCGGCCAGATGCCCCAGATCCTCCTGCGACAGCGTGATGCGGCGCACACCGGCCTGGCAAAACATCATCAAATACTGTGCCACGCGCTCCTCTGGCGTGCGCAGGCGGTCGGCCTCGATGGCGGTCATGGCCTGCCCGAGCCGCAGGTTGAGCCGCTGCACCAGGAACTGGGTAAACGGCAGGCTGGTCTCGTAGAGCCGCTGAAACAGCGCCACCGGCATGCCGATCAGGGTCGTGTCGCGCAGCGCCAGCACGTCGTAACGCCACTGGCCACCCTTGAGGACCGTGCCCTCGCCGAACCATTCGCCGGCCGGGACACTGAGGAAGGCCGAGATGCGCCCGTCGGTGGTGGCGGTCTGCAGCTTGGCCATGCCCGACAACACGCCCCACCAGGCCTGCACGGGTGTGCCGCGGCGCAGCAGCAGCTCGCCGCGCGCCGCGCGCAGCAGCTGCATCGACTCCACCAGCGTGTGCCGCAGGGTCTCATCCAGCGTGCCGAACCACGGCTGCTGCATCAGAAAGATGCGGGCGGGGTGGCGGGGGTCGATCGTCATGGTGCGCAAGTACAGCGGCGGGCAGCAGGTGTCTGGTATGCGACAAAAAGGGCGCCGACTCCGGGTAAGTCTGGATGACCGCGGGGCGCGGCCGGGGTCATGATGCCGTAAGCTTATCCGACGCGAGGTGGCCGGTGCGCCCCTCGGTCCACCCATGACGCCGAGGAGGATCTTTCATGCTGGGTCTGATGCAAGACCGACCGCTGCTGATTTCTGATTTGATCGAACACGCGGCGCGCCACCACGGCGATGTGGAAATCGTATCGCGCCGCGTGGAAGGTGACATCCACCGCACCACGTATCGCGAGGCGGCGGCGCGCGCGCGCCAGGTCGCGCACGCCATCGATGCGCTGGGTGTGCCGCAGGGCGAGCGGGTGGCGACGCTGGCGTGGAACGGCTACCGCCATTTCGAGCTGTATTTCGGTGTCAGCGGCTCGGGGCGGGTGCTGCACACCATCAACCCGCGCCTGCTGCCCGAGCAGATTGCCTGGATCGTCAATCACGCCCAAGACCGGGTACTGGCCTTCGACCTGACCTTCTGGCCGATCGTCAAGGGCATTGCGGCGAAGTGCCCGACGGTGCGGCAGTGGGTGGCCCTGTGCGACGACGGGCACTTACAGCGGCTGATGGCCGACGGCGCGATGTCCAACCTGATTAGTTACGAGGCGTGGATCGCGCAGCAGCCCACGCAGTACGCGTGGCCCGTCTTCGCCGACGACACCGCCAGCAGCATGTGCTACACCAGCGGCACCACCGGGCATCCGAAGGCGGCGCTGTACAGCCACAAGTCCACCATCCTGCATGCCTACGCGGCGGCGCTGCCGGACGTGATGGGCCTGAGCGCGCGTGATTGCGTACTGCCGGTGGTGCCGATGTTCCATGTCAACGCCTGGGGTATTCCGTATTCGGCGGCGGCGGTGGGTTGTAAATTGGTGTTCCCGGGTGCGCAGCTCGACGGCAAGTCGGTGTTCGAGCTGCTGGAGGCTGAACGGGTGACGATGGCTGCCGGCGTGCCGACGGTGTGGCAGATGCTGCTGGCGCACATGGATGCGCACGGGGTCAAGCCCCCTGCGCTGCAGCGCACCGTCATCGGCGGGTCGGCCTGTCCGCCGGCCATGATCCAGGCGTTCCGCGAGCGCTATGGGGTGGAGGTGCTGCACGCCTGGGGCATGACCGAGCTCAGCCCGCTGGGCACGCTGTGTACGCTCAAGAACAAGCATCTGCTGCTGCCCGAAGAGGAGCAGATGAAGATCCGCCTCAAGCAGGGGCGGGCCATTTTTGGCATCGACATGAAGGTGGTGGGGCCCGACGGACAGGAGCTGCCGTGGGATGGGCACAGCCAGGGCGAGCTGATGGTGCGCGGTCCCTGGGTCATCCGCGACTACTACCGAAGCGACAAGCCGTCGCCGCTGGTCGATGGGTGGTTTCCGACTGGGGACGTGGCCACCATCGATCCAGATGGTTATATGCAGATCACCGACCGCAGCAAGGACGTCATCAAGTCCGGCGGCGAATGGATCAGTTCCATCGACGTGGAAAACATCGCGATGGCGCATCCAGCGGTGCAGATGGCGGCCTGCATCGGCGTCAGGCACCCGAAGTGGGACGAGCGGCCGATCGTCGTTGTCGTCAAGAAACCCGGCATGGAGGTGACACGCGAGGAGCTGCTGGCGTTTTACGAGGGCAAGCTGGCCAAGTGGCAGATCCCGGATGATGTGGTGTTCGTGGACGCCATTCCGCTGGGCGCCACCGGCAAGATGCAGAAGATCAAGCTGCGTGAAATGCTGGCGGACTACCGTCTGCCGGGCGTGTGAGCGTGACCACCTGCGCGACTGTCTTTGCGGCGACAGTCGCGCAGGTGATAGCGACGCGGGGTTTCCCCTGATCGTGTTCGAGACCGCACCCGCTACGCTAGTAGCCGTCGACCACCCGAAAGGAGACAGACCATGACGTTCGTATTCAAGCCCCTTGCCGTCGCGGCGATGATCGGCCTGGCCCTGACCAGCGTTGCGCAGGCGCAGAGTGCCCGCCAGGCCGCGCGGCAGCAGGCTGCGGCGGCCGCCAACGCGCCGCTGGCCGGGCAGACCGTCAAGATCGCCTGGATCGACCCGCTGTCCGGACTGATGGCGCCCGTCGGTTCGAACCAGGTGCGCAGCTTTCAGTTTTTTGCCGAAAAGTTCAGTGGCCCGAACCCCTACAACCCCGCAGGCGTCAAGTGGGAGGTGGTGCCGTTCGACAACAAGCTCAGCCCGGCGGAGAGCCTGACCGCGCTGCAGTCGGCCATCGACCAGGGCATTCGTTACATCACCCAGGGCAATGGATCGTCGGTGGCGGGCGCCCTGATCGAGGCGGTGGCGCGCCACAACGCGCGCAACCCGGGCAAGGAGGTCATCTTCCTGAACCACTCGGCTGTCGATCCGGATTTCACCAACAGCAAGTGCAACTACTGGCATTTCCGCTTCGACGCCGACACCTCGATGAAGATGGAGGCGTTGACGTCGTTCATGAAGGATCAGCCCGACATCAAGAAGGTGTACTTGCTCAACCAAAACTACTCGCATGGGCACCAGGTGGCCAAATACGCCAAGGAGTTGTTGGCACGCAAGCGCCCGGACATCGAGATCGTGGGCGAGGACCTGCATCCGCTGGCGCAGGTGCGTGACTTTGCGCCCTACATCGCCAAGATCAAGGCCTCGGGCGCTGACACCGTGATCACCGGCAACTGGGGGTCGGATCTGGCGCTGCTCGTCAAGGCGGCACTGGAAGGTGGCTACAACGGCAAGTTCTACACTTACTACGCCGGGGTCACGGGCACGCCCACCGCGATGGGGTCGCAGGCTGAAGGCCGTGTCTATCAGGTCTCGTACAACCACTACAACATGGGCGGCGACATGCAGAAGTGGCAGGACGAGTTCAAGAAACGCTTCAACGCCGACTTCTACACCGGCTCGGTCATTCACATCTTCCGTTCGTTGTCGGAAGCGATGGCTAAGACCAAGAGCACCGACCCGGTGCAGGTGGCCAAGGCGCTGGAAGGGCTGAAGTTCACCAGCTACAACGGGGAGGTGGAGATGCGTCGCACCGATCACCAGCTGCAACAGCCGCTGTATCTGACGCGCTGGCAAAAAGCGGACGCCAAGTTCCCGTACCGGGTAGAAAACACGGAAATGACATTTGCGCTGGTGCGTGAGTTTCCGGCCTACATCGCCAGCACGCCGACGAGCTGCACCATGCAGCGCCCGAGCTGAGGCGGGTCGGCTGGCGCGTGCGGCTGCCGGGTCGTGCGCGCCCGCGTGCGCTGCCGCAGCGCGCGTTGAGTGCCGGGCGACGAGGCCCGCGGTGCGCGGCTGCGGGTTCGTCGGTCAACATGGCGTGCCATCACCGGCGTGGCCCTTTGCTTACCCTGCCTGAGACGACCTCATGGAATTCGTCATCGTTTCGCTGCTCAATGGCGTCAGCTACGGCCTGCTGCTGTTCATGCTCAGTTCGGGACTGACGCTGATTTTCTCGATGATGGGCGTGCTCAACTTTGCGCACGCCAGCTTCTACATGTTGGGGGCCTACTTCGCCTATGCGCTGTCGGGTATCGTGGGCTTTTGGGTGGCGCTGCTGGTGGCGCCGGTGCTGGTTGGCGCGGCCGGTGCCCTATTCGAAAAAACCTGCCTGCGCAAGGTGCACAAGTTCGGGCATGTCCCCGAGCTGCTGATCACCTTTGGCCTGTCGTACGTGGTGCTGGAGCTGGTGCAGCTGGTGTGGGGCCGGTCGGCGGTGAGCTTTCCACCCCCCGAAGTGCTGCGCGGGCCGGCCTTCACCCTCATCCACACGGCCGAGGACACCATGGTGTTCGCGTGGGGGCGCGCACCGGCCGAGCTGTGCGCACAGGCGGCGTGTACGCCGTTTCCCGCCACCCGTGCCTTCATGATGGTGGTGGCGGTGGCGATGCTGGTGGCCCTGTGGTTGCTAATCACGCGCACGCGCATCGGGCTGGTGATTCAGGCGGCGCTTACCCACCCGCAGATGGCCGAGGCGCTGGGCCACAACGTCCCCCGCGTCTTCATGCTGGTGTTCGGCATCGGCACCGGCCTGGCGGGTCTGGCAGGCGTTATTGGCGGCAGCACCTTCGTCACCGAGCCGGCCATGGCCGCTGCCCTGGGGGCGATCGTGTTCGCGGTGGTCGTGATCGGCGGCCTGGGATCCTTGCCGGGTGCCTTTCTGGCGTCGCTGCTGATCGGCATCGTCCAGACCTTTGCCGTGTCGATGGACCACTCGGTCGGGTCGCTGCTGGCGAGCGTGGGCGTGCCGATAGGTGAAGGTTGGGCGCGCCGCGACTTCATGCGCCTGACACTGTCGCAGGTGGCGCCCGTACTGCCGTACCTGTTTTTGGTGCTGATTCTCATCTTCCGGCCCAAGGGGCTGCTGGGTACCCGTGACCACTGACCACTAGGGCTTGCCGTCATGACGACCACCGCGTACTACACGTTCAAGCCGTACAACGTCGGCCGCTGGATCATCTGGACGCTGTTTGCCTTGGTGTTGCTGCTGGCACCCCAGCTCTTCAGCAGTAACCTGGCCATCAGCATGCTGTCGCAGATGGGCATCGCGATCATCGCTTGCCTGGCGTACAACATGCTGTTTGGGCAGGGCGGCATGCTCAGCTTCGGGCACGCCGTCTACAGCGGGCTGGGTTCGTATTTCGCTATCCACACGTTGCTGAAGGTAGCCCAGGGTGAGCTGGTGTTGCCGGTGTCGCTGATTCCACTGGTGGGTGGCCTGGCGGGGTTGTTTTTTGCGGTCTTGTTCGGGTATGTGACGACGCGCAAGGCCGGTACCGCCTTCGCGATGATCACGCTGGGCGTCGGCGAGCTGGTGTTTGCCCTGTCGCTGATGTTTTCCGATTTTTTTGGCGGCGAGGCCGGGATCACCGCCGACCGGGTGGTGGGTGAGCCGTTTCTGGGTATCACCTTCGGTCCGACGGTGCAGGTGTACTACCTGATTGCGGTCTACACCTACGTGTGCGTGGCGGCGATGTATGCCTTTACGCGCACGCCGCTGGGCCGCATTCTCAATGCCGTGCGCGACAACCCCGAGCGGGTGGAGTTTATCGGCTACAACACCCAGATCGTGCGCTATTTGGCGTTCATGCTGTCGGGCTTCTTCGCGGGCATCGCTGGGGGGCTGGGGGCGATTCTGTTCGAGATCGTCACCGCGGAGGTGGTTAGTCCGCTGCGTTCGGGGGCCTACCTGCTGTTCACGTTCTTGGGTGGCGCCACCTTTTTCTTCGGTCCCATTATTGGCGGTGTGCTGATGGTGTTGGCGCTGGTGTTTTTGTCCGAACTGACCAAGGCGTGGCTGTTGTACCTGGGGTTGGTGTTCATGTTCATGGTGATGTACGCCCCAGGTGGCTTGGCTAGCCTCATCATGATGAACCTGCGGGTGGCGGCATTCGGTCGGTTGCGTGAGCTGTGGGTGAGTTATCTGGCGCTGGGTGTGACAGGGCTGGTGGCGCTGCTGGGCGCCGGCGCGCTGATCGAAATGGTGTACCACCTGCAACTCAACGCGGCCATCGGCTCCACGGTGGAGTATCTGGGGGTGCGTCTGGACAGCAGCCGTGCCGAAAGCTGGTTCGGTGCCGTCTTCGTGATGGTGACCGGTGCGGCACTGTTCGAGCTGGCGCGAAGGCACTTCGGCGCCCACTGGGATGAAATCCAGGCCGACATCGAGAAAGAAATCAAGCGACGGGAGATGATCGCATGAGAGGCATGGCCGACGGCGTATGCCGGCATGGGAACGGGCGATGGTGCCTTCAAGCCGCTTGCCTGCAGCGTCTGCGGCCCATCGGCTGCGGGCACGGGCCGATAGGGTGCCGCTGGCGCGCCGGGCGGTCCGCTGCGCCGGGGCGGGATCTGGTGCGTGCGGCGTGCGCAACTTTGGCCGGGAGGGCGGGCGTCAATGGCGCGGAGGTCGGACCATGAAGGCCAACCCAACCGCTGCGCAGCCGGTGCTGGAGTTGCGCAATGTCTGGAAGCGTTTCGGCAAGGCGGAGATCATTCGTGGGGTGAATCTGGCGGTGCAGCCCGGTGAGCGCGTGGCGCTCATCGGCCCCAACGGGGCGGGTAAGTCCACGCTGTTCAACCTGATCTCCGGGCGGTTTGAGCCCTCCAGCGGGGAGATCTGGCTCAACGGGCAGCGTATCGATGGGCGCAAGCCGTTCGAGATCAACCGCATGGGACTGAGCCGCAGTTTCCAGATCACCAACATCTTTCCCAAGCTCAGCGTATTCGAGAACCTGCGCTGTGGCGTGCTGTGGAGCCTGGGGTACCGCTACACCTTCCTCAAGTTTTTGGCCGATCTGGACGATGCCAACGAGCGCGCCGAGGAGCTGCTCGACCGCATCGGCCTGCACAAAAAGCGCGACACGCTGGCCATGAACCTGACCTACGCCGAGCAGCGGGCGCTGGAAATCGGCATCACCATCGCGGGCGGCGCCAACGTCATCCTGCTCGACGAACCCACCGCCGGCATGAGCAAGAGCGAGACGCGCCGTTTCATCGAGCTGATCCGCGAGGTCACCGAGGGCAAAACGTTGCTCACGGTCGAGCACGACATGGGCGTCGTGTTCGGTTTGGCCGACCGTATTGCCGTCGTCGTCTACGGCGAGGTGATCGCATTCGATACACCCGAGGCGGTACGTGCCAACCCCCGGGTTCAGGAAGCTTATCTGGGCTCGGTGTTGGCGGCCCAGCAAGCGGCGGAGGTGAGTCACTGAAGCCGCCAGCTTGTCCCGTCGGCGGGGCTACCGCCATTCCCGACCACTGCCTTTGCGAGACATGTCAGCGATGCTGCAAATCGACAACCTCCATGCTTTCTATGGCAAAAGCCATGTGCTGCATGGGGTGCATTTTCAGGTGGGCGAGGGCGAGATCGTTGCGCTGCTCGGGCGCAATGGCTCGGGCCGTTCGACCACCGCCAAGGCGATCATGGGCCTGGTGGATGCCGAAGGTGATATCCGGTTCCGGGGCGAGCGCATCACCGGGTTGAAACCATACGAAGTGGCGCACCGCGGCATCGGCTACGTGCCGGAGAGCCGCGATGTATTCCCGAAGCTGACGGTGCACCAAAACCTGATGCTGGGGGTCAAGGGCCATGGCAAGGGCTCGCGCTGGGGCTTCGACGACATGTACGCGATGTTTCCGCGCCTGCGCGAGCGGCAGCACACCGAAGCCGGCGTGCTGTCGGGCGGCGAGCAGCAGATGCTGACCCTGTGCCGCACGCTGATGGGCGATCCCGACCTCATCATCATCGACGAACCGACCGAGGGGCTGGCGCCGAAGATCGTCGAGCAGGTGGCCGATTACCTGCGCGCGCTCAAGGCCAAGGGGGTGTCGGTGCTGTTGATCGAGCAAAAGCTCACCATCGCATTGGAAATTTCCGACCGCGTGCTGGTGATGGGGCACGGCACCATCGTCTTTGACGGCACGCCGGCGGCGCTGAAAGCCAACCCCTACGTGCGCCGCGAGTGGCTGGAGGTGCGGTGAGGGCGGCACCGACGGGCGTGCGCCGCTGCGGTGGTGGTGACCGGTGAGGCAAGCCTGGATCGAGCGGCCGCGCGGTGGGTGGGCCATGCCGGTTTGCCACCGTGCCAGCGAGGACGCGAAGCGCATGCCGCCGGGGTGAGCGGGGGGGATGCGCGGGGGGCTTGGCGGCCTGGGGCGCCGCACGGTCCGTGGCCGCCGACGCCGGGCCCCGCCGAGCGACGCCCAGGTGACAGTTGGCGCTGGCCACCGGCGCCGGGACCGTCCTAGAATGTCCTAAAACCGAACGATCGTTCGCTTCTGTTTCCGTTTTGCCATCGAGGAGGCATCATGACCGCTCACTACCAGGTCCACGGCGACGTGGCCATCATCACGCTGGACAACCCGCCGGTCAACGGGCTCGGGCTGTCCACACGCCAGGCGATTGCCCAGGGACTGGACCGCGCCAACGACGATCCCGCTGTGCGGGTCATCGTGCTGACCGGGGCGGGCAAGGCCTTTTCCGGCGGAGCCGACATCAAGGAATTCGGCTCGCCCAAGGCCTATCAAGATCCGAATCTGCTCAGCGTCATTCTGGCGCTGGAGCACAGTGCCAAGCCGGTGGTGGCGGCCGTCCATTCGGTGTGTATGGGGGGTGGGTTGGAGCTGGCGCTGGGCGCGCACTACCGGATTGCGGCGCCCGGCACCAAGGTGGCACTGCCCGAGGTCAAACTCGGCCTCATTCCGGGGGCGGGTGGCACGCAGCGCCTGCCGCGTGTCATTGGCGTGGAGCCCGCCCTGAACATGATCGTCAGCGGCGAGCCGGTGCTGGCCGAACAGTTGGCGGCGCTGCCGGGGCAACGGCTGTTCGACAAGATGGCTGCCAGCGCCGAGACGCTGCTGGAGGAAGCGCTGGCCTTGGCGCGCGAAGTGGCCGCCCGGCACGCCCAGGGCGAGGCGCTGCCGCGCGTGCGCGACCTGCCGTGCCGCCATCCGCAGGGGGAGGCGTATTTCCAGTTCGCGCGCAACATGGTGGGAGCGCAGGCCAAACACTACCCGGCACCGCTGAAATGCATCGATGCGGTGCAGGCAGCCACGACGCGCCGCTTCGATGACGGCCTGGCCTTCGAGCGCGAGACGTTTCTGAACCTGATGAATACGCCGGTGTCGATGGCGTTGCGGCACCTGTTCGTGGCTGAGCGGGCCGCTAGCAAGATCGCCGATGTGCCGGAGGACACCCCGCAGCGCCCCGTGCGCGCGGTGGCCATCATCGGCGCCGGCACCATGGGCAGCGGCATCGCCATCAACTTCCTCAACGTCGGCCTGCCGGTGACCCTGCTCGAATCCAAGGCCGAGGCGCTGGAGCGCGGAGTGGCCCACATCCGCTCCGTGTACGAAGGGCAGGTCAAAAAAGGCAAGCTCAAATCCGAGCAGGCCGAGCAGCGCCTGGGCCTGTTGCGCACCACGCTGTCGTATGACGACATCCGCGACGCCGACTTGGTTATCGAGGCGGTGTTTGAGGATATGGCCGTCAAGCGCCAAGTGTTCGAGCAGTTGGACGCCGTCATGAAGCCGGGGGCGATTCTGGCCACCAACACCTCGACGCTGGATGTCAACCGGATTGCCGCGTTCACCAAGCGGCCGCAAGATGTCATCGGCACCCACTTCTTCAGCCCGGCCAACGTGATGAAGCTGCTGGAAGTGGTGCGCGGCGAGGCCACGGCCAAGGACGTGCTGGCCACCGTCATGGCGCTCGGCAAGAAGATCAAGAAAACGTGTGTGGTGTCTGGCGTGTGCGATGGCTTCATCGGCAACCGCATGATCGAGCAATACAGCCGCCAGGCCGGTTTTTTGCTGGAGGAGGGGTGCACGCCGCAGCAGGTGGACCGCGCGATCGAGCAGTTCGGCTTTGCCATGGGGCCGTTCCGCATGGGCGACCTGGCCGGCAACGACGTGGGCTGGTACATCCGCAAGCGCCGCTACGTCGAAAAGCCGCATCTGCGCTACAGCAAGGTGGCCGACCGCCTGTGCGAAATGGGGCGCTTGGGCCAGAAAACCGGCGTTGGCTGGTACGACTACCAGCCCGGCAAACGCGACGCCATCCCCAGCCCGGTGGTCAACCAGATGATTGAGGACTACCGCAAGGAGCTGGGCATCACCCCGCGCACGATCAGCGACGAGGAGATCGTGCAGCGCTTGGTGTTTGCGCTGGTGAATGAGGGAGCGCACATTCTGGAAGAAAAGATCGCCGCGCGCGCCAGCGACATCGATTTGGTGTATCTGACCGGGTATGGCTTTCCGGCTTGGCGCGGCGGGCCCATGCACTACGCCGAGCAATTCGGCCTGTTCAACGTGATGCAGGCGATGAAGCGCTTCGCAAAAAATCCGCACGACGACGCCACTTTCTGGCAGCCGGCGCCGCTGATCCGGCGCCTGGTGGCCGAGGGCAAGGGCTTTGCCGCCGCGTAAGTGGGCGAGTGCCGCGCCGCCCGACGACCGAACCGAACGACGAGGAATCCCCATGAGCAACGCTGTCATCGTCTCCACCGCCCGTACCCCGCTGGCCAAGAGCTGGAAGGGGTCCTTCAACATGACCCATGGCGCCACGCTGGGCGGCCACGTGGTGCGCGCGGCCATCGAGCGTGCGCGCCTGGACCCCGGCGAGGTCGAGGATGTCATCATGGGCTGCGCCAACCCGGAAGGCGCCACCGGCTGGAATATCGCGCGCCAAATTGCCTTGGCGGCGGGTTGCCCGGTGAGCGTCTCGGGGCTGACGGTCAATCGTTTTTGTTCCTCGGGCCTGCAGACGATTGCGTTGGCTGCGCAGCGCATCATGGCGGGCGAGGGTGAGATCTACGTGGCCGGCGGGGTGGAGAGCATCTCGTGCGTGCAAAATGAGATGAACAAGCACATGATGACGGACCCGGCGCTGCTGGCGCGCAAGCCCGAGATCTACTGGAGCATGCTGCAGACCGCCGAGCAGGTCGCCAAACGCTACGGCATAACGCGCGACGCCATGGACGAATACGGGGCAGCCAGCCAGCAAAAGGCCTGTGCGGCGGCGGCGGCGGGCAAGTTCGACGCCGAGATCGTGCCGATCACCGTCACGGCGGGCGTGTACGACACGCAGCGCGGGCTGATCACCAAGGAGGTCACGGTGTCGCGCGACGAGGGTCTGCGCGAAGGCACGACCAAGGAGGCGATTGCCAACATCAAGCCGGCCCTACCCAGCGGGGTGGTGGCGGCCGGCAACGCCAGCCAGTTCTCCGACGGCGCGGGCGCTTGCGTGGTGATGGACGAAAAGGTCGCCGAGCGTAAGGGGCTGCAGCCGCTGGGCCGCTTCCTGGGTTTTGCGGTGGCCGGTTGCGAGCCGGACGAAATGGGGATAGGTCCTGTGTTTGCGGTGCCCAAGGTGCTGCAGCGCCTCGGCCTTACCGTCGATGACATCGACCTGTGGGAGCTCAACGAAGCGTTTGCGGTGCAGGTCATCTACTGCCGTGACCGGCTGGGCATTCCCAACGAGCGGCTCAACGTCAACGGCGGCGCTATCGCCATCGGACATCCCTACGGCATGAGTGGGCAGCGCCTGACCGGCCATGCGCTCATCGAAGGCAAGCGGCGCGGTGCCAAACGGGTGTGCGTGACCATGTGCATCGGTGGCGGCATGGGCGCCGCCGGGGTCTTCGAGGTGCTGTGAGATGGCCCAGGGTTTGCGCGCAGCCATCGATTTTCTGTTGTACGAGTGGCTGCGGGTGCAGACCCTGGCCACACGGGCGCGCTACGCCGACCACAGCCGCGAGACGTTCGACGCGGTGCTCGACACCTGCGAGCGCATCGCGCGCGAGAAGTACGCGCCGTTCAACCGGCTGGTGGACATTGAGGAGCCGCGCTTCGACGGCGAGCGGGTCATCCTGCCTGCGGCCACCCATGAGGCGTGGAAAGCCTACGCGGCCAGTGGCATGCTCAGTGCCGCGCATGATTACGCCATAGGCGGCATGCAACTGCCGTATGTGGTCGAGGCGGCGGGGAACGCCTTTTTCGCCGCGGCGTCGGTCAGCATCGGCGCCGGCATGCTGACGGTGGGCAACGCCAACTTGCTGATAGCGCACGGCACGCGGGCGCAGCAGCGGGCCTTCGCGCTGCCCGAGTTTGCCGGCCGTTTTTCCGGGACCATGTGCCTGAGCGAGCCGCAGGCGGGCTCCAGCCTGAGCGACATCACCACGCACGCGGTGCCCGACGGCGACGATTTCGAGGCCGACCCACTGGGGCCGCGCTATCGGCTGCGCGGCAACAAGATGTGGATTTCTGCCGGCGAGCACGAGCTCACCGATAACATCGTGCATCTGGTGCTGGCCAAGATCCCCGGCCCGGACGGCCGGCTGCCGCCCGGGGTCAAGGGCATCTCGCTGTTCATCGTGCCGAAGAAGCTCGTCGATGCGGATGGCAACCTGACGGGCGAGCGCAACGACGTGGCCTTGGCGGGACTCAATCACAAGTGCGGCTGGCGCGGCACCCCCAACACGCTGCTGAACTTTGGTGAAGGGCGCTACCCGGTGCGCCCCCCGGGGCTCGACGGGCGCGGCGGCGGCGCCATTGGGTATCGCGTTGGTGAGCCAGGGCAGGGGCTGCGCTTGATGTTCCACATGATGAACGAGGCGCGCATCGGCGTGGGCATGGCGGCTACCATGTTGGGCATGGCGGGCTACCTGGCCAGCCTGGACTATGCGCGCACGCGCCTGCAGGGCCGGCCGGTCGGGCCGGCCGGCAGGGATCCGACGCAGCCGCCGGTGCGCATCATCGAGCACGCCGACGTCAAGCGCATGTTGCTGGCGCAAAAGGCGTATTGCGAAGGCGCGTTGGCACTGGAGCTGTACTGCGCGCGACTGGTCGATGAGCAGCGTACTGGCACCGCCGAAGCCGCGCAGCAGGCGTACCAGCTGCTGGAACTGTTGACCCCGATTGCCAAGAGCTGGCCCAGTGAGTGGTGCCTGGAGGCCAACAGCTTGGCCATCCAGGTCCATGGCGGCTACGGCTACACGCGCGACTTCCCCGTCGAGCAGTACTGGCGCGACAACCGCCTGAACATGATCCACGAGGGGACGCACGGTATCCAGGCGCTGGATCTGTTGGGCCGCAAGGTGCTGATGGACGATGGTGCGGCGCTGCGTGTACTGCGCGCGCGTATCACCGACACCGCACGGCGGGCGGCTGCGGACGCGGAACTGGCCGAGTATGCGGCGGCGCTGCAGAGGGCTTGGGAGCGTATCGAAGACACGGTCCGCGCCGCTTGGGCGGCGGGGGATGCGGCCAGCGCCCTGGCCAACGCGGTGCCGTATATGCAGGCCTTCGGGCACGGAGTCATCGCCTGGCTGTGGATGGATGTGGCGGTGGCCAGCGCGGGCGGTGACGCTGCCAGCGTGGGGCGGCGGCAGGCGTGCCGGTACTTCTTCCGTTACGAGCTGCCCAAGATCGACGCGTGGCTGGCGGTGGTGCGCACGCGCGATCGCACCTGTGCCGACATGCCAGAAGAGGCGTTTTGATGGCCCCAGGGTAAGGGGTGACGCGATGGCGCAAACCCAAACCCAAACCCAAAGCCCGGATCACCCCATTGACGCAGTAGGAGACAGCGACATCATGAGCCGAACGATTCAAACCCTTTTCGATCTGAGCGGACGCACCGCGCTGGTGACCGGCGGCTCGCGCGGCTTGGGGCTGCAAATGGCCCAGGCGCTGGGCGAGGCGGGAGCCAAAGTGTTGCTGACGGCGCGCAAGGCCGACGAACTGGAGGCAGCCTGCGCCGAACTGCAGGCGCAGGGCATCGACGCGCGCTGGGTGGCGGCCGACTGTGCGCGCGAGGACGACATCCAGCGTCTGGTCAGCGAAACCCTGCAGCGTCTGGGCGATGTGGACATCCTGGTCAACAACGCCGGCGCCGCCTGGGGGGCTGCGGCCGAAGAGCACCCGCTCGAGGCCTGGGACAAGGTCATGAACCTGAACGTGCGCGGTTACTTCATTCTCAGCCAGCTCGTGGGGCGGCACAGCATGATCCCGCGCCGGCGCGGCAGCATCATCAACGTCGCCTCCATTGCAGGTTTGGGGGGCAATCCCCCGGACATGAAGACGATTGCCTACAACACGTCCAAGGGCGCGGTGATCAACTTCACGCGCGCCCTGGCGGCGGAGTGGGGGCGTTACGGTATCCGGGTCAACGCCATCTGCCCGGGCTTCTTCCCCAGCAAGATGACGCGCGGCACGCTGCAGGCCATGGGCGAGCAGCGGCTGGCGGCAGCCGCCCCCCTGAACCGCCTGGGTGACGACGAGGATCTGAAGGGTGCCGTGGTGCTGTTGGCCTCCGATGCGGGCAAGCACATCACCGGGCAGTGGCTGGCGGTGGACGGAGGCGTCAGTGCAGTCATCGGGGGCTGAGGCGCTGGACGCGCCGGACTTGCCTTTCAGCGTCCCCATTCCGTTCGTCCAATGGCTGGGCATTCGTCTGCGGCGCTGGGAAGATGGGATGGCCGAGCTGATCTATGAGCCGGCGCCCCAGCATCTGAATTCGTTTGGCGTGGTGCATGGCGGCGCCAGCATGACGCTGCTGGATGTGGCGCTGGCGCATGCGGCGCGCAGCGTGCAGCGCGACATGGGCGTGGTCACGATCGAGATGAAGACCAGTTTTCTGCAGGCCGCGCGCGGCCCGCTGCGCGCCACGGCCCGCCTGCTGCACCGCACCGCCACGCTGGCGTTTACAGAAGGTGAAATCCGTGACGGGCACGATCGCCTGTGCGCCCACGCCAGCGGCACCTTCCGTTACGTGCGGCGGCTGCCCGTGGGCGGGCGCGAGGTGCACGAGCTGCAAATTGCCCCGGTGCCGCCAGCGGCGCACGTGCCGCCGTCCGGTGCCTGAAGACACGGGATTGCCGCTTCACATTGGGGTGCGCGCGACCGCCACCGTATCGTGCCAGCACTGCGCCGTTGGCCGTTTTCCGTCAGTTCACTGACATCTCTACGAGGACACACCGATGCCGATCAACCGTCAAATCTGGCTCGTCAGCCGCCCTCAGGGCGAAGCCACTGTCGACAACTTTCGCCTGGTCGAAAGCGAGACGCCGCCGTTGGCCGAGGGGCAGGTGCTGGTGCGGCACCACTACCTCAGCCTCGACCCCTACATGCGCGGGCGCATGAACGAAGGCAAAAGCTACGCCGCGCCGCAGCCCCTCAATGCGGTGATGATCGGCGGCACCGTGGGACAGGTGGTGGAGAGCCGCCACCCGCGCCACGCGTCGGGTGACTGGGTGGTCGGCATGGGTGGCTGGCAAGAGTACAGTGTGGTCGACGGCGACGCGCCCGGCGCGCTGCGCAAGGTCGACGTTTCGCGCATTCCCCCCAGCCACTACCTGGGTGCGGTGGGCATGCCCGGTGTGACGGCGTGGTACGGGCTGGTCAAAATCATCCAGCCGAAGGCAGGGCAGACCATCACGGTCAGCGCCGCTGCCGGTGCCGTGGGCAGCGCCGTGGGTGTGCTGGCCAAGCAGCGCGGCTGCCGGGTGGTGGGCATCGCCGGAGGCCCCGACAAGTGCGCCTACGTACGCGATGAGCTGGGCTTTGATGACTGCATCGACTATCGTGAGTACACCGACCTGCGCTCGTTGTCGGCGGCGCTGAAGGCGGCCTGTCCGGACGGCATCGACGGCCACTTCGAAAACGTAGGTGGCACTGTGCTGGATGCGGTGATGCTGCGTGCCAACGCGTTTGCGCGCGTGGCCCTGTGCGGCATGATCGCCGGCTACGACGGCCAGCCTCTGCCCATGCTCAACCCGTCGCTGATTCTGATCAACCGCATGCGCATCGAAGGCTTCATCGTTAGCGAGCACATGGACGTGTGGCCGCAGGCGCTGGCCGAGCTGGGCGAGTTGGTTGGCAGCGGGCGCTTTCGCCCACGCGAGACCATCGCGCACGGCATTGCCGCTGCGCCCGAAGCGTTCCTGGGGTTGCTCAAGGGACGCAACTTGGGCAAACAGCTGGTCAAGCTGGTGGACGATTGACCCGGTCGGCAGGAGCGCATGCATGCTGAGTGTGTTCGAGGGCCGCACGGCGGTCATTACGGGAGCGGGTTCGGGCTTTGGGCTGGAACTGGCGCGCATCGCGGCAGCGCGCCGCATGAACCTGGTGCTGGTGGACGTGCAGGCGGATGCGCTGGAGCGTGTGCGCCAGGATACGGAGCAGGCCGGGGTGGCGGTGCTGGCGTGCTGTGTGGACGTGGCCGATGCAGCCCAAATGCAGGTGCTGGCCGAGGCCGTGCAGGCGCGCTTCGGCGCCCCGCATCTGGTGTTCAACAACGCCGGGGTTGCGGCCGGCGGACTGCTGTGGGAAAGTACGCCAGCGGACTGGCAGTGGGTGCTGGGCGTCAACCTGTGGGGGGTGATCCACGGGGTTAGACTGTTTACGCCGATGATGCTGCAAGCGGCGCGGGCCGATTCCCACTGGCGCGGGCACATCGTCAATACGGCCAGTATGGCCGGGTTGCTGACGCCGCCCAACATGGGGGTCTACAACGTCAGCAAGCACGCCGTGGTGGCGCTGACCGAGACGCTGTACCAGGACCTGCGGCTGGTCACCGACCAGATTGGGGCCAGTGTGCTGTGCCCGTACTTCGTGCCCACCGGCATCAGCCACAGCGAACGCAACCGGCCGGCGGCGCTGTCCAGCGCTCCTGCGACGCGCAGCCAGCTGATCGGCCGCGCGATGAGCGAGAAGGCGGTCGCCAGCGGCAAGGTGACCGCGGCCGAGGTCGCGGCGCGCACCTTCGAGGCCATCGAACACGGCCAGTTTTATATCTACAGCCACCCGCATGCGCTGGCCCCGGTGGCGCAGCGCATGCAGGCCATCGTGGACGGCGCCAACCCACCCGATCCGTTTGCCGACCGCCCCGAGGTAGGTGCCCAGCTGCGGGCGGCGCTGCGGGACGCCGGCTGAGGGCCGGCCACGGCGCCCGCGGCCCCGGCCAGTGCACGCTCAGCGGGTCAGGGCCTCATGCAGCCGCGTCTCATCGATGACGGCGATCAGCACCGTGGCGTTGCGGGCGCGGATCAGGCGCTGGATGAGCTGGTGCTGACTCACCCCGAAGGGAGCCTCGACGATCTCGTGGGCCTCGAATTCGGGCACCGCGTGCAGTTCGTCGACCAGCAGTCCGAACAGCTCGTCGTGATGGTCTACCAGAATGATCTGGCGCCCCTCGTGGCTGCCGGAACCTGCTCCGGACAGGCTCAACAGGCGCGCCAGGTCGTACACCCAGATGAAGTGGCTGCGGGCGATGTTGCTGGTTGGGGGCAGCAGACCCACCCGCGCCGGGTGGCCGCCGGGGGGCGTTGATGTCATGCGGTCCGCCGGCACCGCCTCGCGCACGCAGCCGGCGTCCAGCGCGAACAGTTCGCCGGCCAAGTAAAACGTGGCGTATTCCCGGCCGCCGCGCCCACCCGACTGGGTCCACCAGTCGTCGTGCGCCATTTCATGGCGCGGCCCCACCTCGCGTACCTCACCCAGCGATTCGATCACGACCGCGAGTACGTCTTCCCGGTAGCCGTCGCTGGTCTTGAACTCGCGGTAACCGCGCGACGCTGAGACGCCCAGCACGGCATAGCGGTCGCCATGGCGCACGACACGACTGGCCGTCTCCCCATTGGGTAAATCCAGCCAGGGGGTGGCGGCCGGCAGCACCGATCCGACCGCGACCGTGGCATCGGTGCTGGACAGCACTTCACCGCGACGGTTCAAAAAGTAAGCGTGGGTCTCGGGACGGCCGCTGATGGCACCGCGCAACATGGCCTCGAATTCGCGCCGCGCGTGGAACACGATGCCGATGCCGCCGATCACCTCGGTGGCATCCTGCGGATGGCGGATCGCGGCGTGGTAGGTGTAGGTCGGTGCGCCGTCGGTCAACGGGTCGGCCCGAAATGGCGAGACGTGGTAGTGCTGCTCGCTGGGCAACGCCAGAACGGCCCGCAGGGTGTCTTCGTCCACGCTGCGCCCCAGGGCATTGTCGTCGTTGCCGTCGTGGGAATGCGCGACGATGCGCCCCTGCCGGTCGTAGACGTACAGGCGCGCGTAGACGGTGTAGAGCACATGGATGGTGCGCAAGATCGGACCCAGACGCTCCTGTGCACCGGCCGCGGGAATGGGATGCGCCAATGCGGTGCGCAGCTCCGGGGTCAGCGCCCACCACCGGCAGTCATCGGCGCGCTCATACAGGTTGCGGTCGAGCAGATCAACTGCCAGCTGCGCCACGAAGGCAATTTGCTGCAGGCTGGACGACAGCACCGTCTCGTACAGGTCGCGCACCGACTGGGCGAACAGCGTGTTGCTGCGGGCTCCGGTTTCGCTGATCTGGTCGAGGATGGTCTTGAGGCGCTGGCGATCGACGTTCTGCCCCGCCGTTACCACCTGCCCGTTCCATACCACGCGCCGTATCGATTCGGTGGCGCGCATGACTTCATACAGCGGCGGGCTGAAGTGGCGCGCGTGGGTTAGCAACCCGGCGGCGAGGGCGGGGTCGAGCGCGTCCAGCGGGTCGCTGGCGTCCCGAGTGAAGGCCAAATCGACGGGCACCATGACCTGCCCCTGCCAACCGTGCGGACCGTGGTACCCCTGGTAGCCTTCGGCGCGGCGGGTTTGTACCAGATATTCGCGGCCGGCATACATGAGCAGGCTGGGCTCACCGTCCGGATTGGTGGGAACCCGCGCCCCGCACGGGATCCAGTGCGCGTCGGAGGTGGCGATCACGCGGGATTCGCCATCCAGCAGCAACAGGATCGAGCGCTCGCGCGGGTCGCGGTAGCTGCGGAAAATGCCCTCCATCTCCGCCTCGAAGCCAAACACCAGACACAGCACGCCCACCGGCTGGTGGCTGTGGGGGTGCAGCATGCGCTGGGCGTAGATCAGGGCTTGGCCCGCGCCGGGGCGAAGATCGGTGGGGCGGAAAATCTGGATGAAGCCGTCGCTTTGTAGTGCCTCGGCCAGCAGGGGATCTTGCGTGCCTTCCACCGCGTGCAGGGGGTCGGTCTGCACGAGGACGTTGCCGTCCGCGTCCAGCAGCAGGATTTCGTCGTAGACCGTGTATTTGCTGCGGTACGAGCGCAGACGGGCCCGCACGGCGTCGGTGTCGCGCTGCAGGCCGGCCACGTAGTCGCACAGCACGCGGTCGGTGGCCAGGAAGCCGACATCGGCGGTGCGTTCGTACAGGTTGCGCACCACGATGTCGATCACGTAACCGGCTCGGGTTGCGATGGCCGACATCACGCGCCCGATCTTCTCTGACACCAGGCTGCGGACCAGCTCCTGCTCCAGGCGGTCGAAGCCGGCCCGCGTGGCGGCGATGGTCGGCAGGATGGCACGTGCTTCGGTCGGGCAGACCATGCGGGCGGTCGACTCGATGAGGCGCCACATGAGGTTGAGCTCGCGCAGCGACGTCTCGCAGCGCGTGACGTCGGGCATGTACGGAAGGTAGTTGTCGACAGCGATGGGGGTCATAGGGTGATGCCGGCCGGGCCGGGAGCAGGGATGCAGGGGCGGCCTGCGGTCGTGCTCTCCGGTAGCAAGCGACGTGCCCGCGGGCCTGTGGCACACTCGCGCGCTCCTGGAGCAACCCTCTCATCCATGAGCACGATCACGCAACGCATCGCCGAGGAACTGGGCGTGCGCGTCGCCCAGGTGCAGGCCGCGGTGGACCTGCTCGACGGCGGCGCCACCGTTCCCTTCATCGCCCGCTACCGCAAAGAGGCCACCGGTGGTCTGGACGACACGCAGCTGCGCCAGCTCGAGCAGCGCTTGGCCTACCTGCGTGAGCTGGAGGAGCGCCGCGCCGCTGTCCTGCGCAGCATCGCGGAACAGGGCAAGCTCACCCCCGCGCTACAGGCGGCCATCGACGCCGCCGCCAGCAAGCAGGAGCTGGAAGACCTGTACTTGCCCTATCGACCGAAGCGCCGCACCAAGGGACAGATCGCGCGCGAAGCGGGGCTGCAGCCGCTGGCTGACGCCCTGTGGGCCGACCCGACGCAGGACCCGCAGGTGGCAGCGCAGGCCTACGTCAAACCAACTGTGGGCGAAGACGGCAGCGATTTCACCACCGTGACGGCGGTGCTGGACGGTGCGCGCGACATTCTGGCCGAGCGTTGGGCCGAAGACCCGGCCATCGTGCAGCCGCTGCGCGAGTGGCTATGGGCCGAGGGCCTGCTGCGTAGCCGCCGCATCGAGGCGCGCAACCCAGACGACCCCGAAGTGGCCAAGTTTCGCGACTACTTCGAGCACGACGAGCCCATCGCCCGCGTGCCGTCGCACCGCGCACTGGCGATGTTTCGGGGGCGTGCGCAGGAGGTGCTCGATCTGCGGCTGGTGCAGCCGCAGGAGCCGCTGCCCGGGCAGCCGTCGCTGGCCGAGGGGCGACTGGCGGGGCTGCTGGGCTGGTCGCATCAGGGGCGTGCTGCGGATGATTGGCTGCGTCGTTGCGTGGCGTGGACGTGGCGGGTCAAGCTCAGCCTGTCGATCGAGCGTGACTTGTTTACTCGTCTGCGCGAGGCGGCCGAGGCGGTGGCCATCCAGGTGTTTGGTGCCAACCTGCGCGACCTGCTGCTGGCCGCCCCGGCGGGGCCGCGCCCCACGATGGGGCTCGATCCGGGTATCCGCACCGGCGTCAAGGTGGCTGTGGTGGATGCCACTGGCAAGGTGGTGGACACCGCCACCGTGTATCCGTTTGAGCCGCGCCGCGACGTGGAGGGGGCGCTGGCGACGCTGGGTGCGCTGGTGCTGCGTCACGGCGTGGAGTTGATCGCCATCGGCAACGGCACGGCCAGCCGCGAGACCGATCGTCTGGTGGAGGCGCTGCTGCAGCGCCTGCGCGGGCACGGCGGCGGCCGGCTGCCGCAGAAGGTGGTGGTCAGCGAAGCCGGTGCGTCGGTCTACAGCGCCAGCGAGCTGGCCGCGCAGGAGCTGCCCGAGCTGGACGTGAGTCTGCGTGGAGCGGTGAGCATCGCGCGCCGTCTGCAGGATCCGCTGGCCGAACTGGTCAAAATCGACCCGAAAAGCATTGGTGTGGGCCAGTACCAGCACGACGTCAACCAGAGCGCGCTGGCGCGCGCGCTGGATGCGGTGGTGGAAGACTGTGTCAACGCGGTGGGCGTGGACGTCAACACCGCCAGCGTGCCCTTGCTGACCCGGGTGGCGGGTCTGTCGGCCGCCAGCGCGCGCGCCGTGGTGCGCTGGCGCGACACGCATGGCATGTTTCGCAATCGCCAGCAGCTGCTGGAAGTCAGCGGTCTGGGGCCGAAGACCTTCGAGCAGTGCGCGGGTTTTCTGCGCATCCGCGGTGGCGACAACCCGCTGGATATGACCGGGGTGCATCCGGAGACCTATCCGGTGGTCGAGCGTATCCTGGCGGCGGCGGGGCAGCCTATCGAGGCCGTGTTAGGCAGGGCCGAGGTGCTGCGGCGATTCAAGCCCGAGGCCGTGGCCGACGAGCGCTTTGGCGTGGTGACGGTGCGCGACATCCTGGCGGAGCTGGAAAAACCCGGTCGCGATCCCCGGCCCGAGTTCCGCGTGGCGCGCTTCGAGGAGGGGGTGCATGAACTCACCGACCTGCGGCCCGGCATGGTGCTGGAAGGGGTGGTGACCAATGTGGCGCAGTTTGGTGCCTTCGTCGATGTCGGCGTGCACCAGGACGGTCTGGTGCATGTCAGTCAGCTGGCGGCCCATTACGTGGCCGATGCCCGCGCCGTCGTCAAGGCCGGTGACATCGTGCGTGTCAAGGTGCTGGAGGTGGATGCGGCGCGCCGGCGCATCGCGCTGAGCATGCGGCTCGACGCCGCCGCGCCGGGGATGGGCGCTCGCGGTCTGAGCGACGGCGCACGTGCGCGCGAGCTGCAGCGTGGCCGTCGACAACCGGCGAGCGCTGCCACCGCCATGGCCCAGGCGTTTGCCCGCTTGCAACAGCGCAGCTCCCGCTAAGGCAGGGGCGTGTCGGGTCGGCGCCTGCACCCCTGCGCAGAGCCGCGCGTGGCCGCAGTCCGTCTGTCGTGCCCGTGCTTTGGGCGTGCATGCGGACTGCCCGCATAATCTCGGATACCATGACTCTGGATGAACTGCTCAACCAGGCCAAGGCCATACCCAGCATCCCGCGCGTCGTCTCGGAGGTGACCGCGGAGCTCAACCGCGACGACCCGGATGCCCGGCGTATCGCCGAGCTGGTGGCCACCGACCCAGGCCTGACGGCGCGGCTGCTCAAGCTCGCCAATTCGGCCTTTTTCGGGCTCACCCGGCAGATCGACAGCGTCGGTGAGGCCATCACCGTGCTCGGTTTCAACCATTTGCGCACTCTGGTGCAAGCGGTGGCGCTGGGCAGCAGCTTCCGGCAGGTGCCGGGCGTCAATCTGGAGCAGTTCTGGCGCTACAGTCTCAACACCGCCAAGATCTGCCGGCCGCTGGCGCGCAGCCTGAAGCTACCCGAGGGCGCCGCGTTCACCGCCGGGCTGGTGCATGCGGTGGGCGATCTGGTCATGCACATCGGCATGCCGGACGTCGTCGCCAAGATCGACTGGCGCGTCTCACCCTTCGACCTCAAACGCGCCGAGGTCGAGCGCAGCGTGCTGGGCTACACCTATGCCGATGTCAGCGCCGCGTTTGCGCAGCGCTGGGACTTCCCCGACACCATCGTCACGGCCTTGCGTCACCAGCTGGTGCCGTTCGAAGGCGACCTCTACGAGCCGCTGGCGGGGGTGGTGCACATGGCGTCGTGGCGCGCACGCGCGCAGGAGATGAACCTCGACCGCGCCGCGATGGCAGCCACCTTCCCAGACGTGGTGGCGATCCTGCTTGGTCTGAGCCTGGAGACCGTGTTGGACAAGGACCCCCAAGAATGGACCTCGGCCGGTGAGCTGGCTGCGTTCCTGCACTGAGTTGCCCTCCATGAGTCTGCAGGCGCTGTTGCAGCGGCCCGAGGCCCTACCGGTGGTGCCCGAGGTGGCGGCCACACTCATCCGCACGTTCGGGCGCGACGATGTCGAGGTGACGGAGGTGACCGAGGCGGTCGAACGCGATCCGGCACTGGCGGCGCGCCTGCTGCGGCAGGCCAATTCGGCCTTCTTCCGGCTGCTGCGGCCGGTGCACAGCGTGCGCGAGGCGGTGCTGGTGCTGGGGTTGAACCGGGTGCGCGCGCTGGTGCTGGCTGCCGCCGTGCAGAGCCGCTTTCCGGCGCCGGCTGGCATCGATCTGGAGCGCTTCTGGGCCTACAGCGTTGCAGCGGCGTCGCTGGCGCGACGCTTATGCGCGCCACGGCGCCTGGACGATAACGTGGCCTTCACGGCCGCACTGCTGCACGCGGTGGGAGAGCTGGTGATGCACCAGCTGCAGGCCACAGTCATGCTGGAGCTGCAACGGCGCGCCGCCTGGTGGACACTGCCGCGCCCGGCGCTGGAATATGAAACCCTGGGCTACTCCTATGCCGAAGTGGGCGCGGCGCTGTGCGAGCACTGGCGTCTACCACGTCTGCTGGTGCTGGCCATCGCCCAGCATCTGGAGCCCCTGGTGGCCGAGCCGGTGGAGCCGCTGGCCGCTGTGGTGCACCTGACCGCATGGCGCGCGCGGGTGTGGATGCAAGGCAATGCGCGCGACCAGCTCATCCACACGTATCCGGATGCGATCGCTGAACTTCTCGGTATCGATCCGGATTTTCTGGTCGATCCGACGGTATTGCCGGAGGGAGGTATTTGATGCGCGCGCTGCGTCTGTACGCCGGAGCGGCGGCCCTGAAGCACATCCGGCAGCATGGCCTGAGTGTCGAGGCGGTGGGCATCGTGGCCGCAGCGGCTGGCGGCCCCAAGGGGCTGATCCTGGGGCCCCTGGACCGCTTCATCTTCGGCGAGTGGCTGGCCGGCAGCGCGCAGCCCATCGATCTGGTGGGCGCCTCGATCGGCGCCTGGCGCATGGCCACCGCCTGCCTGCACGATGCCGTGGCCGCATTCGAGCGGCTGCAGCGCGACTACATCGCCCAGGACTACGTGGTCGAACCCGGTCGCCGGATGCCGACGCCGGAGCACGTCAGCGCCGTCTTCGCGGCCAATCTGCGGGCCTTTTTCGGCACCCGGTTGCACGAGATCCTGCAGCACCCGCGCTACCGCTTGCACGTGCTGACCACGCGGGGCCGGCACCTGCTGGCGCGCGAAGGGCGCTGGCGCACCCCGTTGGGCTACTTGGGTGCGTCGTTGACCAACGTGGTGCAGCGCGGTGCCCTAGGGCTGTGGCTGGAGCGCGTCGTGTTTTCGACGGCGCTGCCCGCCGCATCTGGCGGTGCACCGGCGGCCATGCCTGCATCGCAGGCGGCAGACACCGAGGCCGTGCGAGACGTCTCATGGCCACAGACCACTGTCGGTGTTCCGTTGACCCCCAGTGGGTCTGACGGTGCGCTGGCGCCGCTGCCGTTCGATGCGCGTGACTTTCGCACGCGCCAGGTGCCTTTGCGCGCCGACAACTTCATGCCCGCGGTGCAGGCCAGCTGCTCCATTCCGTTTGCGCTGCGGGCGGTGCACGACATTCCCCACGCACCCCCGGGGGCGTATTGGGATGGTGGCATCACCGACTATCACTTGCACCTGCGCTGGCGCGCCGAACGCGGTCTGGTGCTGTACCCGCACTTTCAGCGGCAGGTGGTGCCGGGTTGGCTCGACAAAGGGCTGCGCTGGCGCCACCGCCCCACAGCCGCGCTCGATCACACGATCGTGCTGGCGCCCGATCCGCAGTGGGCAAGCCGCCTGCCCAACGGCAAGCTGCCCGATCGCACCGACTTTGCGCGCTATGGCCACCGGCTGGCCGAGCGCATGCAGGCTTGGCAGACGGCGGTGCGCGAGGCGCAGCGGCTGGCCGATGAGTTCGCCGCCTGGCTCCAGAGGCCAAACCCGGCGCGCGTTGAGCCGCTGTGAGGAGGGTGAGTTGCGTGAGACCGACGGCGTACCGGTTGCCGTCGGGCGGGCCGCGCCGTCGGATTCTGGGGCGCGGTTGGGTGCGGGTTGCGCGGTGGCCCGTTACATGGAGGCCTCGAGCAGCGCCCGGTAGTCCTCGCGTGTGGCCAGCCGCGGGTTGGTCTTGTGGCAGTGATCGGCCACTGCGCCGTCGATGATGCGCTCGAACAGGTCGGGAGTCACGCCCAGCTCGGCCAGACCCGAGGGCAGCCCCAGCCGGGCGTTGAGCGCACGAATCGCCGGGCCGATCGCCTGCGGCCCGCTCAGACTCATGACGCGCGCCATGCGCTCCAGTCGGCGTTCGCGCCGCACGCTGTCGGCCTCGGCGTTGAAGGCCAGCACCGCCGGCAGAAATATCGCGTTCAGCGTGCCGTGATGCAGGTCTGGCCGCAGGCCCCCCAAACTGTGGCTGAGCGAGTGCACACAGCCCAACCCCTTTTGGAAGGCCATGGCACCCTGCATGCTGGCGCTCATCATTTGCAGCCGTGCCTCGCGGTCATGGCCGTTGCGGGTGGCGCGCTCGATATGGGCCCAGGCGCGCTCCAGGCCGTCCAGCGCGATGCCGTCGGCCGGCGGGTTGAACGTCGGCGCCAGAAAGGTTTCGATGCAGTGCGCGATGGCATCCATGCCAGTGGCCGCCGTCAGCCTTGGCGGCAGGTCCAGCGTCAGCTCCGGGTCCAGAATCGCGGCTTTCGGCAGCAGGTACCAGCTGTGAAAGCCGAGTTTGCGGCCGTCATCGACGATCAGAATGGCACCGCGGGCGACCTCGCTGCCGGTGCCGGCAGTGGTGGGCGCCGCAATCAGTGGCGGCACGCGCTCGGTGATGCGTGGCGAGCCGCCTTCGATGGTGGCGTAGGTCTTCAGCGGCCCGTCGTGCGCAACGGCAATCGCCACCCCCTTGGCGCAGTCGATCGCGCTGCCCCCACCCAGGGCGATCAGCCCGTCGCAACCGGCTTCGCGGTACAGGGCTGCGGCCGCGCGCACGGCTGCCTCGGTCGGGTTGGGCGGGGTGGCGTCGTACACCGCGTGGGGCAAGGTGGAGCCGCCCTCTGCCAGGGCAGCTTGCAGCCGCGCCAGCAGCCCAGCCGCGCATACGCCGGCATCGGTCACCACCAGCGGGCGGGTGATGCCCATGCGCGCGCATTCGCTGCGCAGCAGACGCAGCGCACCGTACTCGAACTGAATCGTCGTCAAGTAGCGGATCTCGGCCATCCCTGTCTCCTCGTGCCCGTATTTAGATGAGCATCACTGTAGCGCGCGGCATGGGGGCGCTCAGGCGCGTCGGTGACAGAAAGCACAGGCAGCGGTGTGCGCCAGTACCACCGAGCCGAGAGCCACCGCGGACTGGCCTCGGTGCCCGCGCGCGTCATTGGGGGCGCGGGGTTTGATGCGCAGCGGCTTATCCGGGGTGCCGCCCATCGGGGCGCGAGCGCGCCCACGATCCCGCGCGACAATCGCGCCCATGACCCACGCCAATCCCCGTCAGCTGCTCACGCCTGCGATGCGTGCCGTGCTGGATCGCATGGCGCGCGCCGGGCGGCCACCGTTGCACGCGCTCACACCGGCGCAGGCACGGGCATTTTACGAAGCCGGCGCCAACGTGCTGGAAGTGCCGCTGCAGCGCATGGCGCGCGCGCAGGATTGCGCGGTGCCTACCCGTGACGGGGCAACGCTACACGCCGAGCTGGTGGTGCCGCCCCGGCCAGCCGGTGCCGCGCCACCGCCCGTCCTGTTGTATCTGCACGGCGGCGGTTTTGCTGTGGGCAGTGTCCGTACACACGCGCCGCTGTGCCGGCATCTGGCGCACTTGGCCGGCTGTGCCGTGCTGTCGCTGCAGTACCGGCTGGCGCCAGAGCATCGGTTTCCCACCGCCGTCAACGACGCCTTCGATGCATTGGGCTGGCTACGTGGGGCAGCGCAGGGGCTGGGTCTGGACCCCACGCGCATCGCCATCGGCGGCGACAGTGCGGGGGGTACGCTGGCCGTGGTGACGGCGCTGCAGGCGCGCGATGCCGGGTGGGCGCTGGCGTTGCAGCTGCTGTTCTACCCCGGCTGCACTGCGTGGCAAGACACCCCGTCGCACCGCCGCTTTGCGCACGGCTTCGTGCTGGAGGCGGAGACCATCCAGTGGTTTTTCCGCCAGTATGTTGACGATGCGCAGCGCCAGGACTGGCGTTTTGCCCCCCTGCTGGCGCCCGACTTCGAGGGGGTGGCGCCTGCGTGGATAGGCCTGGCGGAATGTGACCCGTTGGTGGACGAAGGCGTACAACTGGCCGATGCGTTGCGTTTGGCTGCGGTGCCCGTGGAGCTGGAGATCTACCGTGGCGTCACGCACGAGTTCATCAAAATGGGCCGCGTGATTCCTGAGGCGCTGCATGCCCATCAGGACGCCGCGCGGGCCTTGCGGCGGGCTTGGGGTGAAAGTTGACACGTGACAACCGGGGCACGATGCGTTCAACGCTGTCCGTTCGACGACTGCGACACCGGGGACTGGACAGTGACAGGCCAGGGGGATAGCCTGATGTGCTGTGGCTGCCGCTGCTAGCCAACGTCCCGTTCGCCGTCTCCCCTGTGACGGCCCGCGTGGAGTCGAGCAGCGATGTTCGCAGCAAAGACGGAGTAGTGAGGAGTATCATGGCCACCGTCCACCCCGTATCCACCCGCGACATCCGCCTGTGGTGGGAAGACCTTGCCGTTGGCGACTCACGCGAGCTGGGCAGCTTGCGTGTGACCGAGGAAGAAATCATTGCCTTTGCGCGGCAGTTCGATCCGCAACCTTTTCACCTGGACGCCGAGGTGGCGCGCCATTCGGTGTTCGGTGCTCTGTGTGCCAGCGGCTGGCACACCTGTGCACTGGCGATGCGGTTGATGGTGACGAATTTTCTGCACGACACATCCAGCTTGGGGTCACCAGGGCTGGAGAGCTTGAAGTGGCTCAAACCCGTGTTCCCTGGCGACGAACTGCGGCTGCGCCACACCATCACCGACAAACGTCCGATGAGCAAACGACCCGACGTGGGCTTGGTGCGCACCGTGTGGGAACTGTTCAACCAGCACGGCGACAAGGTGCTGCACATGGAGGGCTGGGGCATGTTCCGCCGCCGTGAACCGGCACCGTCGCGCGCGTCCTGTTGAGGGCGCGCCGGGATGATCACGCCAGTGGGCGCATTGAGCAGCAGGTCCTGGGTCTTGCGCTTCCCAAGCAGCATAATGCCCCCATGCGCCGCAAGAAGCTGCCCATCGGCATTCAGACCTTCGCC
>NZ_DAISZC010000057.1:8907-14090 GCF_036824975.1 Tepidimonas sp. | reverse complement strand
CAGCAATGCTGGGCGGGGCAGGGGCCGGCAGCGTCTGGGCCGCGCCAGCGTTTAAGCATTGGCGGTGCCGCCGGCCACCGCAGCCGAAGTGCCCACTGCTCGCGGGCCGACATTGGCCTCGGCCACGGTCAGCGCCGTCATGTTGACGATGCGCCGCACGGTGGCGCTGGCGGTGAGGATGTGCACCGGTTTGGCCACACCCAGCAGCATCGGCCCGATGGCGATGTTGCCGCCGGCCGCGGTCTTGAGCAGGTTGTAGGCGATATTGGCAGCGTCGATGTTGGGGCACACCAGCAGGTTGGCTTCGCCGCTGAGGGTGCTGCGCGGCATGATGGCCTGCCGCATCTGCGCATCCAGCGCCACGTCGCCGTGCATCTCGCCGTCCACCTCCAGCCACGGCGCCTGCTCGCGCAGCAGCGCCAGCACCTGCCGCATCTTCACCGCGCTGGGCTGGTCGGATGAGCCGAAATTGGAGTGCGACAGCAGCGCCGCCTTCGGCGTGATACCAAAGCGCATGATCTTGCGTGCCGCCATCTGCGTGATCTCGGCCAGCTGCTCGGCGCTGGGGTCGTAGTTGATGTGGGTGTCGACCAGGAACACCTGCCGCCCGGGCAGCAAGATGGCGTTCATGGCGGCATAGGTGTGTGCGTGAGGACGCTTGCCGATCACCTGGTCGATGTAGTTTAGGTGCATACCGGCCGTGCCCCAGGTGCCGCAGATGAGGCCGTGCACATCGCCGTGGCGCAGCAGCATGGCGCCAATCAGCGTCAGGCGACGCCGCATCTCGATCTTGGCCAGCTGCTCGGTCACACCACGGCGCTCCATCAAACGGTGGTACTCCTGCCAGAAGGTGCGGTAGCGCGGGTCATACTCGACATTGACGACGTCGTAGTCGGTGCCTTCGCGCAGCCGCAGGCCAAACTTTTCGATGCGCTGCGCAATAACCGCCGGGCGGCCGATCAGCACCGGGCGCGCCAGCCCCTCGTCCACCACCACCTGGGCGGCACGCAGCACGCGCTCCTCCTCCCCTTCGGCATAGGCGATGGATTTGTGCCGCGCCTGCTTGGCGATCGCATACACCGGCTTCATCAGCGTGCCGGAGGCAAAGACGAAGCTCTGTAGCCGCTCGCGGTAGGCGTCGAGGTCGGCGATGGGGCGGGTGGCCACACCGCTGCGCACCGCCGCCTCGGCCACTGCGGGAGCGATGCGGATCATCAGCCGCGGGTCAAACGGCTTCGGAATCAGGTACTCCGGCCCAAAGGCGAGTTTTTCACCCGCGTACGCCTGCGCCACCACCTCGCTTTGCTCGGCCTGGGCCAACTCGGCAATCGCGTGCACCGCCGCGATTTCCATCTCGTCGGTGATGGTGGTGGCGCCACAATCCAGCGCACCGCGAAAGATATAGGGGAAGCACAGGACGTTGTTGACTTGGTTGGGGTAGTCGCTGCGCCCGGTGGCCATCACCGCGTCGTCGCGCACGGCGCGCACCTGCTCGGGCAGGATCTCGGGCGTGGGGTTGGCCAGCGCCAGGATCAGTGGGCGCGCGGCCATGCGCGCCACCATCTCGGGCTTGAGCACGCCCCCGGCCGACAGCCCCAGAAAGACATCCGCGCCCTCGATCACTTCGGCCAGCGTGCGCGCGTCGGTTTTCTGTGCAAAGACGGCCTTGTCGGGGTCCATCAGCTCGGTGCGCCCCTCGTAGACGACGCCGGCCAGGTCAGTCACCCAAATGTGCTCACGCGGCAGGCCCAGCTTGACCAGCAGACTCAGACACGCCAGGGCCGCCGCCCCGGCACCGCTGGTCACCAGCTTGACCTGCTTGAGGTCTTTACCCACGACTTTGAGGCCGTTGAGAATGGCCGCCCCCACCACGATGGCGGTGCCGTGCTGGTCGTCGTGGAACACCGGGATCTTCATGCGCTCGCGCAGCTTGCGTTCGACGGTGAAGCAGTCCGGCGCCTTGATGTCTTCGAGATTGATACCCCCGAAGGTGGGCTCCAACGCGGCGATGATGTCCACCAGCCGGTCGGGGTCCTTTTCGTTGATCTCGATATCGAAAACATCGATGCCGGCGAACTTCTTGAACAGCACCGCTTTGCCTTCCATGACCGGCTTGGCCGCCAGCGGGCCGATGTCACCCAGCCCCAACACCGCGGTGCCGTTGGTGATGACGGCCACCAGATTGCCGCGCCCGGTGTAGCGGAACGCGTTGGCGGGGTCGGCCTCGATGGCCTCTTATGGCGCGGCCACGCCGGGGGAATACGCCAGCGCCAGGTCGCGCTGGTTGGACAATGCTTTGGTCGGGGTGACAGCCAGTTTGCCAGGTGTCGGGCGTTCGTGGTAGTCGAGCGCGGCCTGCCGGAGCTGCTCGCGCGGATCGGTAGCGATGTCGGCCATAGACGGAACTCCTGCACTCGGGCCGGCGGGGGCGCAGACGGCATCGCCGGCGGCATGCGAGCATTGTAGAAAGGTGTCGTGCCCGTCCCGCCATGGTGCTGGCAGCCGTGACCGGATCAGCGGCAATCGGCCTGTCGGCCCCCGCGGCCCCGGTCAGACGCGCACGACTGCATCGGGCAATTCGTTCGGATTGGAGTCCTGAGGCACGGCGGGGAAGTGCGCCCTCAGCCAACCGTCCACGGTATCGATGGCCTGCGCCAGCGCCACCTCGGGCGGCCCGGTACGCAGAGCACCACGCAGACCGTCGACCGCGTGCACCCACTGCGCCGCTGAGACGCGCCCGGCCAGCCCACGGTCGGCGACGATCTCGATGGCGCGCTCGGCCAGCAGCAGATAAATCAGCACGCCGGCGTTGTCTTCGGTATCCCAGACGCGCAGGCGGCCGAACCAGCCCAGTGCGCGCTCGCGCACGCGCACCGGCATGGCCGCATCATCGGGCGGTGGCCACAGCCACGACAGCGGCAGGGCCGCCTCGACACAGACGCGGATTTCTCCGCGGTGATGCGCCTCGCTGCCGACGATGCGCTGGCGCAGCCGCTCGGCGGCCGCATCGTCCAGCCAGCGGCGGCTGGCGCGTTCGTCCCACCAGAGGTGCCGCCACAGCCGCTGCAGACGCGTGATCGCTCCCATGATCACCAACGCCCCGAGGCGCCGCCCCCGCCAAAGTTGCCACCGCCCCCGGAGGAAAAGCCACCCCCCGGTCCCCCGCCACCCGGCCAGCCGCCCTCGCCACCGGGCCCACGCCACGGCCCTCCCACCGCACCCTGTCCAACCGTGATCCCGGCCAACGCCAGCACGAACGCCACCGCCACCAACAGCGCAAGCCACGCCCACGGCAAGCCGAGGGCGGCACCCACGACCGCCGCCAGCGCGGCCGTACCCACCGCGCCCAGCACCCGGCCCAGCAGCGCGCGCAGCACGGTGGCGATCACCGGCACGGCGAACACGGCAAACACCACCGCCCCTTCCCCATCCGGGACGCTGGCGCCTGGGGACGCCGCCACATCGCCGGGCAGCGGCAGCGGCTCGCCGGCCAACGCGGCCAAAATCTGCTCCACTCCGGCCTGCAGGCCGCCGAAGTAGTCGCCGTGGCGAAAGCGTGGCACGATAGCGCGCTCGATAATGCGGCTGGCCAACAGATCGGGGATGGCACCTTCCACCGCCTTCGTGGTGGCGATGCGCAGCCGCCGGTCGTCCTTGGCCACCACCAGCAGCACACCATCGCCGACGTCGCGCCGGCCGATCTTCCACGCGTCGCCGACACGCTGGGTGTAGTCCGTGATGTCCTCCGGGGCGGTGGTCGGCACCATCAGCACCACCACTTGACTGCCACGCTCGCGTTCGAACGCGGCCAGACGGGCCTGTAGTGCAGCGCGCTGCTCGGTGCTGAGCGTACCCGTCAGGTCGATGACGCGGGCGGTGAGCGCCGGCACCGGCTGCAGCGCCTGCGCCCGTGCCGCCGTTCCCGCCAGCAGCGCCAGTGCACCCAGCAGCAGGGCCAGCGCCCAAGTGACGAGGCAACCGCCGCGTGCCGCTGTTCGCCCACCACACCACCTGGCCGTGTCCGGCGCCAAGCGGCGCGACGCGTCCACCTCCCCGCCGGCCGTGTCTGGGGCCATGGACCGCTGCCCTGATCAGCGCGAGGGCGCCGGGAATTCGACCTTGGGCGGCACCGCCAGCGACGCCTCGTCGGCGGGTGCGAAGCCCGGCTTGGGTGCGTAGCCGAATACCATCGCCGTCAGGTTGGTGGGAAAGCTGCGCGCCAGCGTGTTGTAGCGCTGCACCGCTTGGATGTAGCGGTTGCGCGCCACGGCGATGCGGTTTTCGGTCCCTTCAAGCTGCACGCGCAGATCGGCAAAACCCTGGTTGGCCTTCAGGCTGGGGTACTGCTCGGCCACCGCCAGCAGACGCGACAGGGCACTGCCCAACTCGCCCTGCGCGGCCTGAAAGCGCTGCAGCGCCTGGGGGTCCTGCAGCATCTCGGGTGTAACCTGGATGGCGGTGGCGCGCGCACGCGCCTCGATGACGCGCGTCAGCGTCTCGCGCTCGAAATGGGCTTCGCCCTGCACGGTGGCGACGAGGTTGGGCACCAGGTCGGCGCGGCGCTGGTACTGGTTGAGCACCTCGGCCCAGGCCGCACGCACTTCCTCGTCCAGGCGCTGGAATTCGTTATAGCCGCAGCCAGGCAGCGTGACCGCGCCCGGGACCGCCAGCGCCAGCGTCAGCCAGCGGCGACGGGTGGTTCCTCTGGGCGGGTGGGCAGGCGTCGACGGTGAAGGCATGGCAAGGACCCCGGTAAACGATCGGGCTGGCTGTATCCAGCGCCGATCATGCCAGACTTGGCCACGGCTGCCGAGACCCCGCCACCCCGCCAGGACGCGCGGTGCTTTCGCGCTGCCCGGTCACGCCACCGCGGCGCCGCGGGCGGCGGCCGCCGCCCAGCCCGCGGCCTGCAGCGAAAGCCGCAGCTGCCGCGCCGTCGCCACGGCGTGGGGGCCGTCGCCATGCACGCAGATGCTGTCGATCGGCGTGGGCAGCACGTGTCCCTCCCGGGTCACCAGGCCACCAGCTTCCAGCATGCGCAGCACGTGTTCGATACAGGCGTCGGCGTCGTGCAGCACGGCGCCCGGCTCGCGGCGCGGGGTCAGCTGGCCATCGCGCTGGTAGGTGCGCAGTGTCGCCATCCAGCGCTGTAGCGCGTTGTGCTGCTGGCGCAGGGCGGTGTG
>NZ_DAISZC010000057.1:0-8807 GCF_036824975.1 Tepidimonas sp. | reverse complement strand
GCAGTGTCGCCATCCAGCGCTGTAGCGCGTTGTGCTGCTGGCGCAGGGCGGTGTGCGCCTGTTCCCGCGTCACGGCCACGAAATGCAGGGGGCGTGGTGCCGGCCAGCGCGCCAGCCGTCCCAGATCGGCCCGGATCACGGTAGCCAGCTTCGGATAACCGCCGACGGTTTGCGCATCGGCCAGCAGCACGATGGGTTGGCCGTTGGCGGGCACCTGAATCGCCCCCGGGGCGACACCGTCAAAGACGATGTCGGCATGCTGCGGCGAGCGGTGCGCCAGCGGTGGCCCCGCCAGCCGCATGCCCATGCGGTCACGCTCGGCGGTCACGCGCCAACCGCTGTCGCACAGTGCCGCCAGCGCCCCGGGCGCGAAGTGATCCTCCTGCGGCCCGGGCAGCACGCGGATCGGGCCCTCGTCGTCTGCCAGGGGGGGCCGCGGCGCTCGGGCGCATCGGGATCCGGGGTCGGCTGCGCGCAAGGCAGGCGGTCACCGGCCTGCAGGGCACGCCCGTTCAGCCCCCCCATAGCGGTGCGCTCGTGCGTGGCCCGGCTGCCCAGCACCGGGGGCACGTCGATGCCACACGGCACAGCCAGATACGCCAGCCCCTGCACCGCCCCCAGCCGCAGCACGTCGCCCGGCTGCAGGGTAACCGTGCACCAGCCCGGCAAGGGTTGCACCGCGCCGCCCTGCCGTTGCACGGTGGCCTGCACCGCGCCCACCACTGCCACGCGCACGGCGCCGCCCTCGGCCTGCAGGCTCGGGCCCAGCAGGCGCATCTCCAGCACCGCCGCGCGCGCGTCATTGCCCAGCAACCCATTGGCTGCAGTGGCCCAGACCGGGTCGAGCGCGCCGGCCCGCGCCACGCCCCAGTGGCGGCAACCGACACGGCCCTGATCCTGCACCGTGTTGCCCAGCCCCGGCTCGATCACGCGCAACCCGCGGCTCACCGCATCTCCCTACCGCGGCACCACTGCGCCAGGTCCAGCTCACCGGCCTCGGCCCGGGCCTGCAGGGTGGCGAACCCGGCTTCATCCACGGCGTACCAGCGCACCACGTCGCCGCTGGCCAGCAGCGCCGGCGGATGGCGCCGCAGGTCGAACAACGGCACGGGCGTGCGCCCCACCAGATGCCAGCCGCCGGGGCTGCTCCACGGATAGACCGCGCACATGGCTGCGGCCAGTGCAATCGAGCCGGCGGGCACCGTCTTGCGCGGCGTCGCCAGACGGGGCACCTGCAGCGCTGGGGGCACGCCGCCCATGTACGGAAAGCCAGGCATGAAGCCGATCTGGTAGACACGCAGCTCGGCCTGCTGCAGGGTCTGCACCACGGCGTCGATCGTCAGGCCCAGGCGCTCGGCCAGCGGCGGCAAATCCGGCGCCATGGCCGGCGCAAAGCACGCCGGCAAGGTCCAGCGTCGGCCAGCCGTGACGGCGGGCACGGCTTGGGCAGCCAGCGTGCGCAGCGCCGTACCCAGCGCCTCGCCATCGCAGCGCAGCGGCTCGTAGTGCACGGTCAGCGAGCGGAAGGTCGGCACCACGTCGACCACTGCACTCCAAGGTTCGCCGCCGGCGGCACAGGCCGCGCGCACGGCTCGCTCCAAACCGTCGACGCGCGCATGCAACGCCGGGTCGATGGCGTCACCGAACTCGACGGTCCACGCTGCATCGCCCAGCGCCAGCAGGCGCGCTGCGGTCATCAGCCCCCCATGCGCTGCGGCAGCCACGTCACCAGCTCCGGAAAGAGGTACAGGAGCAGCACGGCCAGCGCCATCAGACCAAACATCGGGACGGCGTAGCGTGCCAGCTCCGTCACCTGGCGGCCGGTCATGCCCTGCAGCACGAACAGATTGAAACCCACCGGCGGCGTGATCTGCGCCATCTCCACCACCACGACGACGAAGATGCCGAACCAGATCAGGTCCAGGCCCGCCGCCTCGACCGTAGGCAGCAGCGCGCCCATGGTCAGCACGACGATCGAGATACCGTCCAAGAAGCAGCCCAGCACGATGAAAAACAGCGCCAACGCCAGAACCAGCTCCCACTGGGCCAGGCCGAGCGATCCGATCCAGCCCGCCAGGTGACGGGGCAGACCCAGGTAGCCCATGGCCAGCGTGAGGAAGGCGGCACCGGCCAAGATCAGCGCGATCATGCTGTACATGCGCGTGGCACCCAGCAGGCTGTCGCGAAAAGTCTGCCAGCTCAGCGCCCCTTGCGTGGCCGCGAGGGCAAGCGCCCCCACCACGCCCACCGCTGCCGCTTCGGTGGCGGTGGCGATGCCGGTGTAGATCGTCCCCAGCACGCCGCCAATGAGCAGCAGCACCGGCAGCAGGTGGCGGCTGGCGCGCAACCGGGCTGCCAGCGACAGCCGCTCGCCATCGTCCGGGATGGCCCGGGGATGCAGCAGCGCCCAGACCACGACGTAGCCCATAAACAAGGCGGCCAGCAACACACCGGGAATCACCCCGGCAACGAACAGACGCGCGATCGAGACGTTGGCAGTGACGCCGTAGACGATCATGATGATCGACGGCGGAATGAGCAGACCCAGTGTACTGGCACCGGCCAGTGTGCCCAGACTCAGGGCCTCGGGGTAGCCGCGCCGGCGCAACTCGGGCAGCGTCATCTTGCCAACGGTGGCGCAGGTGGCAGCCGACGAGCCCGACACCGCCGCAAACAGGGTGCTGCCCAGAATGTTGGTGTGCAGCAGCCGCCCGGGCAGACGCTGCAGCCACGGCGCCAGGCCGCGGAACATGTCCTCCGACAGCCGCGTGCGGAACAGGATTTCCCCCATCCAGACGAACAGCGGCAGCGCCGTCAGCGTCCACGACGACGACGCCCCCCAGATCGTGATCGCCATCGCATCACCGACGGCGCGCTGGGTGAACAGCTCCATACCGATCCACGCCACGCCAATCAGCGCCAGGCCGATCCAGACCCCTGCGGCCAGCGTCACGAGCAGCGCACCGATGAGCACTGCGGTGATGATCAGTTCCATGATGGGCAACTCCGCGTCATTCGATGCGTGCCGGCTCGTCCCCGGCGTCGGGGGTGGGCACATGACCACGGACGTGCTCCGCCAGCTGCACCAGCAGCGCCAGCGTCAGCAGCAGCGTGCCGGCCGCCATGCCCAGCTGCGGGATCCACAGCGGGGTGGCATCCAGTCCGGTGGAAATGTCGTAAAAGGCACGGCTTTGCCACACCAGCCGCACCGAAAACCAAGCCAGCGCCGCGGCCAGAAACAGCCCGACCACGTGCACGGCGATTTCGACCCTGCGCCGGGCGGACGCCGGCAGGCGCTGCAGCACCAGCGTGACGCGGATGTGCTCGCCCCGGCGCAGCGTGACCGGCAGTGCCAGAAAGGCAGCCGCCGCCATGCAGTAGCCGGCATAGGCGTCGGCGCAGGCCAGCGTCAGTGTCGGCACCAGCCGCCCCACGATGCTGGCCAGCACCATGGCCAGGGTGCCGATCAGAAAGGCCGCGGCTACCCAGCCGGCGGTGTCGAACATGCGATCGAGCGCCTTCATCGCGCAGCCGTCCGCAGCACACCGGTCACGGCCGGTAGGCCTTCAGCACCGCCGCTCCCTCGGCACCGGCCTGCCGCGACCATTCCTCGATCATCGTCTCGCCGATCTTGCGCAGATCGGCCTGCAGCTGCGGCGACCCCTTGCCCACCGTCATGCCGTTCTTGCGCAGCTGCTCCAGATACCAGGCGGTCTTGTCTTCGCTTTCACGCCAGCCGCGGGCCTCGGCGTCCGCAGCCGCCTTCAGCAGCGCCTCCTGCGTCGGTTTGTCCAGCGCGTCGAAGGCACGCTTGGAGACGAACACCACGTTCTTGGGCAGCCACGCCGCCACGTCGTAGTAGTACTTCACTTGCTCCCACACCTTGCTGTCGTAGCCGGTCGCACCCGACGTCATGAAGGCATTGACCGCGCCGGTGGCCAGCGCCTGCGTCAGCTCAGCCGCCTGGACGGTGACGGGCTGGGCCCCCACCAGCTGCGCGATGCGGCTGGTGTTGGGGTTGTAGGCCCGCCACTTGGCGCCCCTGAGGTCGGCGGCGGACTCGATTGGCTTGGCGCTGAAGATGCCTTGGGGCGGCCATGGCACCGCGTAGAGCACCTTCAGGCCCTGCTTGTCCAAAGCCGCCTCGATGGCCGGGCGCGACGCGGTCCGCAGTTTGCGCGCATCCGCGTAACTGGTAGCCAGGAACGGGATCGAGTCGATACCGAACAGCGCGTTTTCGTTGGAAAAGTTGGAAATCAGCACTTCACCGATCTGCGCTTGCCCGCTCTGCACCGCACGCTTGATCTCATTGGCCTTGAACAGCGACCCGTTGTCGTGCACGGTGATGGCCAGCCGCCCGCCAGTGGCACGCTCCACGTCCTTGGCAAACATCAGAATGTTGGCGGTGTGGAAGTTGCCAGCCGGATAGGCGGTGGGCATGTCCCACTTGACGCTCTGAGCAGCGGCGGTGACGTGGGCAAGCGCCAGCGTGGCGGCGGCAAACGAGGCAAACGTAACGCGCATGGGACTACTCCTGTCGAGTAGAGAAGGACGATGGCGATCCGCCCCACAAAGGGCGGCTCCTGCACAGTAACATCACGCACGCAAAACGTCAACGTTTTGTCTGCATTATGCTGTAATGACTTTCCCTGGTCGGGAGCGTTCCCCGCCGCGTACAGCGGCACAATCGGGCCGCAGCGATCCACCTTTTCCCGCCTGCCATGACCCGCACGACCTCGCCCCTGCCGCTGAATGCCGACACGCCCGCGCCCGATCGGCCGATCGTCTCCTCGGCCCACCTGGTGTCGGAAAAATCCCCGGAACTGTCGGAATTTGAATTCGGACTCATCATCGCGGCGCATGCTTTCAACCGCTGGTTGATCCGCTGCATGGGCGCTGCCGGCGTCAAGGACATGACGCCCACCGACGTACTGGTACTGCACCACATCAACCACCGCCGCACCCCGAAGCGCCTGTCGGACATCGCGTTCGTACTCAACATCGAGGACGCACACGTGGTGTCGTACTCGGTGCGCAAGCTGCAAGGCATGGGGCTGGTGTCGGGCACCAAGCGCGGCAAGGAAATGTTCTATGCCACCACCGAGGCGGGTCACGCACTGTGCCTGCGCTTCCGCGCCGTACGCGAGGCGTGTCTGATGCCGGGGTTTTCGGGCGCGGACGAGGAAAACCGCCGCTTGGCCGAGGTGGCACGCACCCTGCGCCAGCTGTCCGGCCGCTATGACCAAGCCGCCCGCGCCGCCACCGCATACTGAAGCCGCGGCCGCACCCGCCGAGCCATCAGGCCGCCACCGCTGGCGGCAGCGGGGGCGCCGTGGGCTGGGCGGGCGAATCACGGCTGGCGCGCGGCTGTGCCGCCACGCGAGCCCAGGCGCGCTCGTGGAAGAAATAGGCCACGGCCTGCACCGTCGGCTCCAGTAGCGACAGGGTGAGTGCGGCCCACAGGTTGCCCGTGACCGCGTACGCCACGGCAGCGGCCACGGTGACGTGCATGACGTAGTAGGTACCCGTCTTCATCAACGCGAAGCGGTGGGCGCGGGCAATGCGACGCAGGCGGGCCATGGGGTTCTCCTTGGTCTGGCAGGGATGACGACAACCTGAAGATAAGGCCAGAGCCCACCCGTTGCAATCGATTGTGACAATGCAATTGATAACGACTAATCGATCAGCCGCCCGTCGCGGATGGCGATCCGGCGCTCGCAGCGCGCCGCCAGCGCCGGGTCGTGCGTGACGATCAGGAACGCCGTGCCCTCCTCGCGGTTGAGTTCGCGCAGCAGCGCAAAGACGTCCAGGGCGGTGTGGCTGTCCAGGTTGCCGGTGGGCTCGTCGGCCAGCACCAGGCGCGGACGGTTCATCAGCGCGCGCACGATGGCCACCCGCTGCTGCTGCCCTCCCGACAGCTGTACCGGGCGCTTGTGCGCGTGCGTGCCCAGCCCCGTGCGCTCCAGCAGCGCGCGGGCGCGGCGGCGGTCGTCGCTGGTGACGCTGCCGCGTCCGGCCAGCACTGGCATCAGCACGTTTTCCTCGGCGGTGAAAGCCGGCAACAGGTGGTGGAACTGGAATACGAAGCCCAGGTAGCGGTTGCGCAGCGCGGTGCGCACCGTGTCGGTGGCCGCGTGCACCGGCTCGCCGGCCAGCCAGATCTCACCGGCCGTCGGCAGCTCCAGCAGTCCGATCAGGTTGAGCAGCGTCGATTTGCCCGACCCCGACGGCCCCACCAAGGCAGCAAAAGCCTGCTCGGGCAGCGTCAAGTCGATGCCGTGCAGCACCTCGACCAGGGGCGAGGCGCCGCCGCCATACGCCTTGCGCACCCCCTGCAGGCGCATGACTTCAGCCACGGATGGCCTCCACCGGATCGAGCCGGGCCGCCCGCAGCGCAGGCAACCACGCGGCCAGCACGCCCACCGCCGTGGCCAGCAGCGCGGTGGAGACGAACAGCTCCGCCTGCAGCACGATAGGGAACAGCGGAGTGCCGTCGGCGTTGCGCGCCAGCCGCGTAAAGCCCACCGCCAGCGCCCCACCCAAGCCGGCGCCCAGCAGCGAGCCGCCAAAGCCGACCAGCGCGCCCTGCAGCAGGAATACGCCCAGGATGCGCTGCCGGGGAGTGCCCATCGCGCGCAGGATGCCGATCTCGCGCTGGCGCTGCACCACCGACACCACCAGCACGCTGGCAATGCCCAGCGCCACCGCCACCGTCACGAAGACACGGATCATCAGGCTGGACGCGCTCTGGCTGCGCAGTGCCGTGACCAGCTGGCCGTTGGCCACCTGCCAGCTGTCGGCGGCCAGCCCGGTGGCCCGGTGCAGATCCGCCGCCAGCGCTTCGGCCTCGAACAGGCGCTCGGCGCGCACGTCGATCTCGGTCACGTCCAATCCCAACCCCAGCAGACTCTGCGCATCACGCAGCGGCAGCAGCACGCGGCGGCGGTTCAGGTCCTGAATGCCGTAGTCGAGCACACCGGCCACGCGCACCGACAGCGTCTCGCCCTGCGCGGACTGCAGGCGCAGGCGGCTGCCGGGCGACAGCCCCAAGTCGGCCGCCAACTCGCTGCCGATCAGCGCCGCGCCGGCCGGCAGCGCCAGCACACCCTCGCGCAGCTTGTCGTCCAGGCGAATGACCTGCTGATAGCCAGCCAGATCCACGCCCAGCAGCACCACCGCCTTGCGCACGCCACCCTGCTGGGCCACGCCTGGCCCCGCGGCCAGCGCCGCCGCAGCCGCCACGCCGGGCACCGCGCGCACGGTGGCCAGCACCGTCGCCGCGTCGGCCACTGTGGCCTCGCGCTGGGTGCGTTTGCGCACGTCGGCCAGCGTGAGCACGTCGCCCGGCTCCGAGCCGCGCTGGTTGAGCCGCTCTGCCGGCCGCAGCACCACGTGCGCCTGGGCCGATAGCGTGCGGTCGATGATGTTGGCCTGCAACCCGTTGACGATGGCGGTGATGTAGACCACCACCGCCACGCCCACCGTGACGCCACCCAGAATCAGCGCGGTCTGGAAGCGCCCTTCGCGCAGCAGCCGCCACGCCACTGTCCAGATAAACCTCATGGCCGGGCCTCGACGACACGCGCGCCCTCGCCCAGGGAGGGCGCAGGATCGATGACCACCGTGCCCGGCGCCACCCCGGCCCGCACCGGCAGCCAGCCGTCACGCGCCGGGTCGGTCTCCACAGGCCGCCAACGCACCCGGCCCTGCTCCACCGTGGCCACCCGAGCGTCGCGCACCGCCGACAGGGGCAGCAGCAGCCGGGGCTGCGGTGCGCCGGTGACGATCTCCGCCGAGACCGTCATCCCCGGCAGCCAGTGCGTGACCTGCGCCTGCGGCACCAGTTCGACCTGCACCGTACCGCGCGCGCCGTCCACTTGGGCGGCCACCCGCTGCACGCGCGCCGCCACGGGCTGCGCAGGCCAGGCGTCGGCCACCAGGGTCGCCGGCTGCCCGACCGCCACCGCGTGCAGGTCGCGCTCGTCTAGATCGAGCAGGATGCGGGGCGGCCCCGCAACGGCGAAGCGCAACATCGCCCGGCCGGGGGTCACGCCGTCGCCCACTTCCACCAGACGGGCGAGCAGGACACCGTCCGCCGGGGCGCGCACCGCGCTTTCGGCCAAGCGCGCGCGTGCCTGCCGCACCGCGGCATCGGTCTGCTGCACCCGACGCTGGGCCGCTTCGCGCGTGCGCTGCGCGACATCCAGCGCCGCCGCGCTGACGAAACCCTGGGCCTGCAGATCGCGCTGGCGCTGCCACTGACGTTCAGCCTCCAGTTGCTGTGCCAGCGCCTCGGCCCGCTGTGCCTCGGCCAGCGCCAGCGCGGCCTGCCATTCGTCGGCGCGCAGCGCCACCAGCACCGTACCGGCCGTCACCGCCGCCCCCTCGGCCACCGGGGTGGCGACGACGCGCCCAGTGAGCGTGCTGGCCAGCGTCGTCTCGCGCGCCGGGGCCACGCGGCCCGTCGCCACCACCGAAGTCTGCACCGGGCGTTCCGCCAGCACGATCGTGCGTACGGTTGCCGGCCGCAACAGCGTCCACGCCGCCGCGGCCGCCACCAGCGTCACCCCAACACCCCCCAGCCCCCACCGGATCCATCCCGCCATGTGCACCTCATCGCAACCCTTCTGGTCTGGCCCCGATTGTGCCCGCAGGTCGCCTGACCATCCGATGGCGCGGCGCCGCCTTGGGCCTTTTTACAATTCCGCGGCCCTCCGTTCCCCGACCGTGTTCATCACCGACATGTCCTTCCTGCGCTTCTCCGACCTGTGTGCTGCCGGCCAGGTGTCTGGCCGCCGCGTCTTCAT
>NZ_DAISZC010000056.1:0-14216 GCF_036824975.1 Tepidimonas sp. | reverse complement strand
TCTTCGGCGGGCAGACGAAACACCTCAACCATCCGTGCCAACCGTTCAGCCTGCGCGCGCACGTGGCTGGCGGTGTCGCTGCTGTGCGCCACCAGTCGGGTGTTTTGCTCGGTCATCTGGTCCACTTCGGCAACGGCCGCGTTGATCTGCGCCAGCCCTTGCGCTTGCCGCTGGGTGGCGGCCGAAATATCGGCAATGAAGGAGGAGACTTGCTCGGCGTTGGCCACGACTTCGCGAATGGTGCCGCCAGCGCCGTGCACCTGCTCGGTGCCGGCGCGCACCTTGTCCACACTGGCTTCAATGAGGGCCTTGATTTCGCGCGCGGCCTGCGCACTGCGCTGCGCCAGCGCCCGCACTTCGCCGGCCACCACCGCAAAGCCACGGCCGGCCTCGCCCGCGCGCGCTGCCTCCACCGCCGCGTTGAGCGCCAGGATGTTGGTCTGGAACGCAATGCCGTCGATGACGCTGGTGATGTGGGCGATTTTTTCGCTGGAGGCGCGGATGTCGTCCATGGTGGTGACGATGGCACCGACCGCTTGCCCACTGCGGTCGGCGGCGTCGGCGTTGCGCTGCGCCAGCGCGATGGCGGCTTGGGCCGCGTCCCGGGTGGCGCCCAGGCTTTGGGTCAACTCGGCCACGCTGGCCGCGGTCTGGCGCAGGTGCTCGGCGGTCTGCTCGGTGCGCTGGGCCAGATCGCGGCTGCCACTGGCCACGCCTTCGGCGGTGTGGCGCAGGCGCTCGGCGGTGGTGCGCACCTCACCCACCGTGCGCGCCAGCGCCGTCTGCATATCGGCCAGACTGCGCATCAGCTCGGCCAGCTCGTCGCGCCCCCCTACGTCGGGTCGCGTCGTCAGGTCGCCACGGGCGATGGCCACCGCCATGCCCTGCGCCTGCTGCACCGGCACCACGATGCTGCGCATATTGGCCCAGGTGGTAGGAGCCACCACCAACAAGGCCAGCAAAGCCGCCACGAGCAAGGCACCGATGGACTGCCATTTGAGTTCTTCACCGCGCTCGGTCAGGCGGATCATCTCGGTGGCAAACGCCTCCCCGCTTTTGCCCGCCGTGGCCTCCCAGGCCAGGGTCAGCGCCTCGTGCTGCGCGATCTGCATGTGGTGCACCGCCCACACCCCCACGCCCACCAGCGCCAGCAACAGCACCAGCACCACGCCGATGGCGCCGAGCATGCGCACGCGCACACTCCACAGCCGCATCCAGCACGTCGATCCACCCATGGCGTTCTCCGTGTTCAGGTGCCGTCCGTCAGCCCCATGTCGGGGCTGCCCATCAGCGCCTCGATGTCCATCAGGATTAACATGCGCTCTCCCACACTGGCGATACCGGTGATGAAGGCGGTATCGACGGTGCTGGAGGTCATCTCGGGCGCTGGCCGAATCTGCTCGCGCGGCAGCTCCAGCACGTCGGACACCGAATCGACGACGACACCGACGACCCGACCCTTGACGTTGAGCACGATCACCACCGTCAGGCCGTTGTACTCGACACTGGCGCAGCCGAGCTTGATGCGCAAATCCACCACCGGCACGATGACGCCGCGCAAGTTGACCACGCCGAGCATATGCGAGGGCGCGTTGGCGATGCGCGTCGGCGGCTCGTAGGAGCGGATTTCTTGCACACGCAAAATATCGATGCCGTATTCCTCGGCCCCGAGACGGAAGGTCAGGTATTCGGCACCGGAGGCATGCGCCCCAACGGCGGGCGCGGCGGCAGCGACGGCAGACATCGGTTCTCCTTGAGGTGGATGACAAACCACCGTCCACCCGCTGCGCGCTGGCCACGGCAGCGGCAGCAGGCGAGATGCGGTCCGGATCAGGCGTAGATTACCTCAAAACCCGGCCTCTGCTAGCCGGAAATCGCACCGAGCCGACCGGCTGCTGTACCGAGATCACGGATTGCGCGTCACCATGTGCGGGTTGGCACGGCCCCCGTCCGCTATCCCATGAGCCCGCAAACCCCTGCTGCACCGCCCGCCATCGGCGGCAGCCGCTGGTGCATCTGTTGGCAGCGCTGGTGGCCTTAGCCGGCAGCGCCCATGGCGGCCAGTCCGGTCCGCCCAACCCGCGCCGGCTGCAGCGCGAACGCGTCGCCGCCTGGGTGCGCGGCGTGGTGTCGAACCGCTGGCGGGTGCGTGCCCTGTCGTTGGATCGCGCCGGCGTGCAACACCTGGTGCTGATGGGCGAGCCGCCGCCGACGGCGGGCCGGGCGGTGGGGTCGACGCCGCAAGCCGCGCGGCTGCAAGCCAAGGTGCCACAGGAAGCGGCGCACGCGCTGGGGCTGCAAGTGCGCGCGCTGTACTGGCGTGGCGCGCAGCGGCCAGCAGCACCCCAACCGGCCGGCGACGACGCGCACGCGCTCAGTGCCCCTCGAAGCTGACCAGGGTAAACAGCGGCAGCCCGGCCTCCTGCAGCCGCTGCACGCCACCGAGCTCGGGCAGCGCCACGATGGCCGCACCTTCCGTCACCCTGGCCCCCAGCTTTTCCAGCAGCTTCTTGCCGGCCATCATGGTGCCGCCGGTAGCGATCAGGTCGTCGATCAGCAGCACGCGGTCGCCGGGCTGCACAGCGTCGGTGTGCAGCTCCACGGTGGCGCTGCCGTACTCCAGCTCATAGGTCTCTTCTACCGTGGTAAAGGGCAGCTTGCCCTTCTTGCGGATGGGCACGAAGCCCACGCCCAGCTCGTAGGCCACCACCGAGCCGATGATGAAGCCGCGTGCGTCCAGCCCGGCGACGACGTCCGGGCGCATGGCGCGATCCATGTAGCGATGCACGAAAGCGTCGATGAGGACGCGAAAAACCTTGGGGTCCTGCAGCAGCGGGGTGATGTCGCGGAACTGCACCCCCGGTGCCGGCCAGTCGGGTACGGTGCGGATGTGGGCTTTGAGGTAGGCGGCGGTGTCCATGACGCCGATTATCCGGCCAGCAGGCGCGCTTCGGCCAGTGCCAGCGCTTCGGGCACGCCAAACAGCACCACGGCGTCGCCGCCCTGCAGCGCCAGGTCGTCGGTGGGGGCCTGACGCTGCCCGCCGGCGCGGCGCACGCTCATCACGCGCACGCCCAGGGTGTCCAGGGCCAGATCGCCCAGCGTGCGGCCCACGGTGGGGCCGGCGCGCGGCACCACCACGGTGGCCAGCCGCTCGTGCTGCGCCTCGTCGGTGTCGTCGTCGGCACCGTGAAAGTAGCCGCGCAGCAGTTGGTAGCGCGCGGCGCGCTGCTCCTGCACCAGCCGCACCACGCGTCGCAGCGGCACGCCCACCAGCGCCAGCGCGTGGCTGGCCAGCATCAGGCTGGCTTCCAGTGCCTCGGGCACCACTTCGGTGGCGCCGGCCGCCTGCAAGCGCGCCAAGTCGGCGTCATCCACGGTGCGCACCACCACCGGCACATGCGGGGCGTGCTCGCGCACGTGGTGCAGCACCTTCAGCGCGCTGGGCGTGTCCAGATAGGTGATGACGACGGCGGCGGCGCGCGACAGACCCGCCGCCTTGAGCGCCTGCAGCCGCGCGGCGTCGCCAAAGACCACCGAGTGGCCCGCAGCGGCGGCCTGGCGCACGCGGTCGGGGTCGAGGTCCAGCGCCATGTAGGGCATGCCCTCGGCGTCGAGCAGACTGGCCAGGTTTTGGCCGCAGCGCCCGTAGCCGCAGATGATGACGTGCCCCTGCGTGCCGATGGCACGGCGTGCAATTTGTGTCATCTGCACCGACTGCATCAGCCAGTCGCTGCCCACCAGGCGCCCGACCAGCGTATTGCTGTGCTGGACAATGAGCGGCGTCAACAGCATCGACACCACCATCGAGGCCAGCGTGGGGTTGAACAGCGCCGGCGGCACCAGGCCATTCTGGTTGGCCAGCTGCAGCAGCACCAGACCGAATTCCCCCGCCTGCATCAGGTACAGCCCTACGCGCAGCGACACGCCCAGCGGCGCGCCGAACGCATGGGTCACGGCAGTGATTAGCGCCACCTTGAACGCCAGCGACAGCGCCAGCAGCAGCAACACCAGCGGCCAGCGCTCCAGCACCACGCGCCAGTCCAGCATCATGCCGATAGTGATGAAAAACAGCCCCAGCAGCACGTCGTGAAAGGGGCGGATATCGGTCTCGACTTGGTGCTTGTATTCGGTCTCGGCGATCAGCATGCCGGCCACGAACGCCCCCAGCGCCAGGCTCAGGCCCGCGTGCTCGGTCAGCCACGCCAGCCCCAGCGTGACCAGCAGCAGGTTGAGCATGAACAGTTCCTGGCTCTTGCGCCGCGCCACCAGCGTTAGCCACCAGCGCATCAGGCGCTGGCCACCGGTGAGCAACAGCGCCAGCAGCGCGCCCGCCTTCAGCAGCGCCAGCCCCAGCGCCCACAGCAAGTCGTCGGGGTCGGCCCCCAACGCCGGAATCAGCACCAGCAGCGGCACCACGGCCAAGTCCTGAAATAGCAGGATGCCGACGATGCGCTGGCCGTGTTCGGACTCCAGCTCCAGCCGGTCGGCCAGCAGCTTGACGACGATGGCGGTGCTGCTCATGGCCATCACGCCACCCATGGCCAGCGCCATCTGCCAGTGCATCTGCCACCACTGCGGCAGCAGCCAACCCAGCAGCAGCGACGCCGCCGTCGTCAGCAGCACCGTCAGCCCCACCTGCGCTGCGCCCAGCCCAAAGACGTGCCGCTTCATGGCGCGCAGTTTGGGCAGGCTAAATTCCAGCCCGATGGCAAACATCAAAAACACCACGCCAAACTCGGCCAGGTAGCGCAGTCCAGCCGAGTTTTGCGCCAGCGCCAGCGCGTGTGGGCCGATCAGCACGCCCACCGCCAGATAGCCAATCATGGCCGGCAGGTGCAGCAGCCGACACACCACCACCCCCAGTACGGCGGCCAGCAGGTACAGCAGGGCCAGATCGAGCGCGTTCATCGGAGTGCAATCTTACGGGGTTGGCCACGGGCGGCGGGCGAACCTGCGGCGCGGCGACACTCGGCTGGGACCGTCGTGACGCTGCGGGATGACGCGTTGGCGCGCGGACGGATAATGCGGGGCATGTCTTCTGCGTTTTCCTCTGGTACGGATGACCGCTCTGCTGCGGTGCAGGACAACAGCACACCGCCGCGGGGTGGTGCGGTGGATTCGGAACACGAGCCGCCCGCCAGCACCACCACCAGCGTCTCTCCGACCAGCCCTGAGGTGCGCGTCGGCGCCAAGGTCGGCACGGCACCAGACGACGACACGCTGCTCGCGCTAGGGCGCGAGGCGCTGACCATCGAAATCCAGGGCTTGCAGGCGCTGGCCGCGCGGCTGGATGGGCGCTTTGCGCAGGCGGTGCGCACACTGCTGGCCTGCCGTGGACGCGTCGTCGTCACCGGCATGGGCAAAAGCGGCCACGTGGGGCGCAAGATCGCCGCCACGCTGGCCTCCACCGGCACGCCGGCGCTGTTCATGCACCCGGCCGAAGCCAGCCACGGCGACCTAGGCATGATCACGCCCGCCGACGCCGTGCTGGCGATCAGCAACTCCGGCGAAAGCGACGAGCTCACCATCATCGTGCCGCTGATCAAGCGCATGGGCGTGCCGCTGGTGGCGATGACGGGGCGGGCCGATTCGACGCTGGCGCGCCATGCCGACATCGTGCTGGACACCGCGGTGGCGCGCGAAGCCTGCCCGCTAAACCTGGCCCCCACGGCCAGCACCACTGCACAGCTGGCCATGGGCGACGCGCTGGCGGTGGCGCTGCTGAGCGCGCGCGGCTTTCGGCCCGACGATTTTGCGCGTTCGCACCCGGGCGGGGCGCTGGGGCGGCGGCTGCTGACGCTGGTGCGCGACGTGATGCGGCCGCTGCAGGCCACCCCGCGCGTGCCGCCCGAGGCGCCGCTGGTGGAGGTCATGCGTGAGATGAGCGCCAAGGGGCTGGGGGCCACCGCCATCGTGGACGAATCTGGGCGGCCCATCGGCATCTTTACCGACGGCGACCTGCGGCGCTTGATCGAACGCCATGTGGGCGAAGACCTGCGCGCACTGACCGCGCAGGCCATTATGCACCCGCAGCCGCGCACGGTGCGCCCGGCGATGCTGGCAGTGGAGGCGGCGGCCCTGATGGAAACCCACCGCATCACCAGCGTGCTGGTGGTGGATGACACACAGCGGCTGGTGGGAGCGTTGAACCACCATGACCTGATGCGCGCGAAGGTGATCTGATGACCCCGGTACTGCGCTTTGCACCCGAGCTGCTGCTGCGTGCCCAGGACGTGCGGGTGGCGTTCTTCGACGTCGATGGCGTGCTGACGGACGGCGGCCTGTACTATGGGCCACAGGGCGAAGAGCTGAAGCGTTTTCACACGCTGGACGGCCACGGCCTGAAGCTGCTGCAGCGCGCCGGTATCGAACCCGCGGTCATCTCCGGACGCGACGCCACGGCGCTGCGGCTGCGCCTGCAGGCGCTGGGCGTGCGCCACGCCCGCTTGGGCACCGAAGCCAAACGCGCCGCGGCACAGGAGGTGCTGGAGGTGCTGGGACTGGACTGGTCGCAGGCCGCCGCCATCGGCGACGACTGGCCCGACCTAGCGCTGCTGCAGCGCTGCGCGCTGGCGGTGGCGCCCCCCACCGCGCACGCCGAGGTGCGCGCGCGCGTGCACCACGTCACGCAGGCGCTGCCCGGCAGCGGCGCGGCGCGCGAGTTCTGCGATCTGCTGCTGGCGGCCAGCGGCCACTACCGCGCGCTGCTGCAGGAGGCACTGGACGCATGAGGGGCGCGACTATCCAGGGAACGGGGCGCTGCCAGGCCCTGTGGGATCGGGTATCGCTGTACCTGCCGGTGCTGTTGATGGGCGCGCTGGCGCTGGGCAGCTACGCCATCGTACAGCGGGTACCGATGCCGGCAACCCCGACCCCGCAACCGCCGCTGGCGCAGGGTCAGCCCGACTATCGGCTGGAGAACTTCGTGTGGCACCGCTACGGGCCCGACGGCCAGCTGGTGCTGACCGTGCACGGCCGCCAGCTCGACCACTTCCCGGTCAGCCAAGACAGCCGTGTCCTGCAAGCCCGCCTGATACGCTACGACCGGCGGCGCGGCCTGCGCACCGAAGCGCGGGCCGACACCTTGCACACCGACGACGAGCGCCGCGCCTACCGACTGGAGGGCGACGTACACGTGGTGCGTGAGGCCATGCCCGCAACGCCACGGCCAACGACCACGCCGCGCCTGACCATTGCCGGTGAGACGCTGACGTGGCTGACCGCAGAGCGACTGCTGTTGTCGGAGCAGCCAGTGCGGATCACCCGCGGCACCGACACCCTGCACGGCAACCGTCTGCGCTACGACGAGGCCAGCGGCGTGCTCGACCTGCAGGGACAGGTGCGAGCCACCCTGGTGGCCCGCAGCGCTGCGCGTCAGTAGCTGTCGCGACGGCGCCCGGCGCCGTAGGGGCTGCGGAACTGCCCTTCGCCGCCGCCAAACCCGCCACCGTCACGGCGGCCCCCGCCAAAGCCACCGCTGCGCGGCGGCCGCGCCTCCATGGGGCGCGCCTCGTTGACCACCAAGTTGCGGCCCCCCATCGACTGCCCATTCAGCCCCGAAATGGCGGCCTGCGCCTCGGCGTCGCTACCCATTACGACAAAGCCAAAACCCTTGGAGCGACCGGTGTCGCGCTCCATCATCACCTTGGCGCTGGACACCTGACCGTAGGCGCTGAAGGCCTGTTCGAGGTCGGCATCACGCACCGAATACGGCAGATTGCCGACGTACAACTTGTTGCCCATCTGGGACTCCTGAAAAAACCACACGACACGAGAGACAAGGGACGGAGCCCCGACGGCACACAAGTCAACCCACTGCAGCACGCGAAACCAACCAGTCACCTCATGCCGGGCGTCGCGGACACCCGGCTGCGCGCATTATGCGCGGATTTAGCCGCCGGCGCCACACGCGGGGCACGAACGGCAGCCGCAAGGCAGGTTTGATGCGTCGAAACAACACCACGCGCCGGCGCCGCGCGCGCCGACCGCCGTGCGCGCCGTGCGTTCAGCCGCGGCCGTCCGGTGGTGGTGCCTCGCCAGCCGGCGCCGACGGTGCCCCGATGCCGCGCCGGTAAATCAGGTGGTATGTCAGGCCCACCAGCACGCTGCCACCGACCAGGTTGCCGGCGATCACCGGCACCAAGTTGCCGAACATGCCGACCACCGTCACCGCGGTGCCAGGCTCGGCGTGTCCAGCCTGCACCAGCAGCGCCAGCGGAAAGAAAAACATGTTGGCGATACTGTGCTCGAAACCCGCGGCCACGAAGGTGGCAATCGGCGGCACGATCGCCACCGCCTTGTCGACAACGCTGCGGCCGGCCATCGCCATCCACACCGCCAGACAGACCAGCACGTTGCACATCACGCCACGAAAAAACGCCGCCTGCCACGACAGCTCCTGCTTGGCGTGCGCGATTTGCACCACACGCACGGCCACCGCACCCCCATTCAGGCCGGTCTGCCCGCTGAGGTGAATCAACAGCGCCACGGCGGCTGCACCGGCAAAGTTGGCCAGACACACCAGCACCCAGTTGCGCAGCACCGCACGCGACCCGATCAGGCCCTCCGCCCACGCCATGGCGAGCAGGTTGTTGCCCGTGAACAGCTCGGCACCAGCCACCACCACCATCAGCAGCCCCAGCGAGAAGACGAGCCCGCCCAGCCACTGCGAGACAGCCCAGCCCAGGCTGGTGTCGGCCTTGACGATCAGGAAGGCAAAGGCGCCCAGCGCGATGAAGGCCCCCGCCAGCACCCCCAGCATCACCAGCGGCAGTGCCGCCATCTGCGCCTTGGCCACACCCACGGTCTCGATGCGTCGGGCGACCTCGCGCGGCGCGTAGGCATCAGAACCAAACAGCTCGGACATGTGGCGTTTCTCCCCGGGCACGACGCCCGTTGCCGTTATACTGCAGGCAGCGCCGATTTGGGTCCCGCTTGCGGGCGCGTAACAAATTCCGCTAAAGAGGAAGGGTCGCGGACACGCCGCGGGCGAGCAGGCATTCCCGGTCACGGCGCGCTGGAAGGATACTCCGTGATCGTCACGCCCCAACGCCTGTCGTTTACCGAGCCGCTGCGGCTGCAAAGTGGCGCCGTGCTGCCCGCTTTCGAGCTGGTGTACGAAACCTATGGCACCCTGTCGCCCGCACGCGACAACGCGGTGCTGATCTGCCACGCCCTCAACGCCTCGCACCACGTGGCCGGGCACTACGCCGACGAGCACGGCCAGCCCCTGCCCAAGAGTGAGGGCTGGTGGCACAACATGGTCGGCCCCGGCAAGCCGGTGGACACCCACCGCTTTTTTGTCATCGGCGTCAACAACCTGGGCTCGTGTTTCGGCTCCACCGGCCCCACGCACGTCAACCCCGCCACCGGCGAGCCGTGGGGTGCGGACTTTCCGGTCGTCACCGTGGAGGACTGGGTCAACGCGCAGGCGCGGCTGCTCGATGCGCTGGGCATCGGGCAACTGGCGGCAGTGATGGGTGGCAGCCTCGGCGGCATGCAGGCGCTTTCATGGACGCTGCAGTACCCCGAGCGCGTGCGGCATGCGGTCATCATCGCCAGCGCACCCAACCTGACCGCGGAAAACATCGCCTTCAACGAGGTGGCGCGGCGCGCCATCATCACCGATCCGGACTTTCACGGCGGCCACTACCTGCGCCACGGCACCAAGCCGCGGCGTGGCCTGCGCATTGCGCGCATGATCGGCCACATCACGTACTTGAGCGACGACGTGATGAACGAAAAGTTTGGCCGGCGGCTGCGCCCATTGGTGCAGGCCGTGCGTGATGGCGACACCGAGGCCGCCCAGCGGCTGGCCTACCGCTACACCACGCAGGACATCGAGTTCGAAATCGAGAGCTACCTGCGCCACCAGGGCGACAAATTCAGCGAATATTTCGACGCCAACACCTACTTGCTGATCACGCGCGCACTGGACTACTTCGATCCGGCGCGCGCGTACGACGGCAACTTGAGCGCCGCCCTGGCGCGCGCCCGGGCCGACTTTCTGCTGGTCTCATTCAGCACCGACTGGCGGTTTTCTCCGGCGCGCAGCCGCGAGATCGTACAGGCGCTGCTAGACAACCGGCGCCGGGTAAGCTACTGCGAAATCGACGCCCCACACGGGCACGACGCGTTCTTGCTGGATGACGCCCGCTACCACGCGGCGGTGCGCGCGTACTTCCAGCACCGCGTCGGCGCCGCCGGCGGCGCGCGTGGTTCAGCTGCGGCGTCTGCCCCCGACGCCGCGATCACGCCCCCCACCGACACGGCCCCTGCCGGGGCCGGCCGCGGAGCCTGAAGCGATGAGCGACCGTCTGACACAGGAACTGATTGCCCAGTGGGTGCCGCGCGGCGCGCGCGTGCTCGACTTGGGCTGCGGCGATGGTGCGCTGCTGGCGTACCTGCGCGACGCGCGCGGCTGCAGCGGCTACGGCGTCGAAATCGACGACGCGCAGGTGCTGGCCTGCCTGCAGCGCGGCCTGGACGTGTTGCAGCTCAACCTGGAGCAGGGGCTGGCGATGTTTGCCGACGACAGTTTCGACATGGTGCTGCAAATCGACACACTGCAGCACCTGCGCAACGCCGAAACCATGCTGCGCGAGACCGCGCGCGTGGGCCGCAGCGCCATCGTCGCCTTCCCCAATTTCGCGCACTGGCCCAATCGGCTGCGCGTGCTGGCCGGACGCATGCCGGTGACCAAGCGCCTGCCCTACCAGTGGTATGACACGCCCAACATCCGCGTGGGCACCTTTGCCGACTTCGAGGTGCTGGCGCGACGCCTGGGCCTGCACATCGAGGACGCTTTCGGGTTGGAGGAAGGCCGCGTGGTGCGGCGCTGGCCCAACCTGCTGGCCAGCACCGCCGTGTTCAAGCTGACCCAGCGCTAACGCCTGCGCCCGCGGCCAGCGCGCCGTAGATCCGCGCCTGACGACGCGGGCGCCCTCCGGGCAAGCGCGCAACCCGCAACACCCGGTCATTGCCGGCACGCCGCAGTCCGGCGCGCGCGCGACAGCCCGCTGCGGCGGCCGGCGGACTGGCGCGGTCAGGCCAGCCCGCGCAGCGTCTCGCCCAGCGCGTCCACCAGACGGTCGACCTCGGCTTCGGTGCTGATGAAAGGCGGCGCCAGCTGCACCGTGTCGCCGCCGTAGCGCACGTAAAAGCCTTTGGCCCACATACGCATCGCCACCTCGAACGGGCGCCTGAGCGGCTCGCCCGGCACCGGCGCCAGCGTCAACCCGGCGGCCAAGCCGTAATTGCGGATGTCAGTGAGGTAAGGGGAGATGCCGCGCAGCGCATGCACCTTGGCTTCGAACACCGGCGCCAACGCACGCACACGCGCCAGCGCCTCGTCTTGCTGCAGCAGCTGCAGCGACGCCAGTGCAGCGGCGCAGGCCACCGGATGCGCCGAGTAGGTATAGCCGTGCGGCAGCTCCAGCGCGTACTCCGGGCCCCCGGCGGCCATGAACGTGTCGTAGATGTCCTGCCGCACCACCACGCCACCCAGCGGCTGCACCCCGTTGGTGACCTGCTTGGCGAAGTTGATCATGTCGGGCACCACGCCAAACGCCTCGGCTCCGGTCCACGCGCCACAGCGGCCAAAGCCGGTAATGACCTCATCGAAGATCAGCAGAATGTCGTGCGCGGTACAGATCTCACGCAGCCGCTGCAGGTAACCCTGGGGCGGCACCACGACGCCAGCCGAGCCGGAAAAGGGCTCGACGATGACGGCGGCGATGGTGGAGGCGTCGTGCAGCGCAATCAGGTCCAGCAGCTGCTCGGCCAATCCCAGCGCATACGGGGCCTGCGCAGGCGGCTGGCCACGAAAGAAGCTGCCCGCGGGCGGTTGCGTGTGCGGCAGGTGGTCGGCCTCCACCGCCTGCCCGAACAGCTTGCGGTTGCCGGCGATGCCCCCCACCGAAATCCCACCGAAGTTGACCCCGTGGTAGCCCTTGGCGCGGCCGATGAAGCGCGTCTTGCCGGCCTGCCCCCTGGCGCGCCAGTAGGCGCGCGCGATCTTGAGTGCGGTATCGGCCGCCTCTGAACCCGAAGCGGTGAAGAAGACCCGGTTCAGACCGGCGGGCATGCGCTCGACGATGCGATTGGCCAGTTCGAACGACAGCGGATGACCGAACTGGAATGCGGGCGAATAGTCGAGCGTGGCGACCTGACGGCTGACCGCCTCGACAATCTCGCGCCGGCCATGGCCCAGCCCCGTGCACCACAGGCCCGACAAGCCATCGAACACCCGCCGCCCCTCAGCATCGATCAGGTAGGCGCCCTCGGCGGCGACGATGAACCGCGGGTCGGCCTTGAACTGGCGGTTGCCTGTAAAAGGCATCCAGTGCGCGGCCATCCAGTGCGCCCCACCGGGGCGCAGCTCAGCGCTGGTGAGGGTGGCGGCAGCAGCCGGGCCGGGGGTGAGGGGACGGTCGGACAAATCCATGATGGCACGACACGAAGCGACAGACCGTGCCATTATGCGCGCAATGAACCCCCTCCACCAACCACCTGACAGTCGCGCCGGTCACTCGCCTGAGAGCCGGAACGCCACCGCCGCCACGCCAGGTCGCCCCCGCGTGGGCGAGCCTGCCGCCAGCCCCGACGGCGCGCCCCGGCAGGGCAGCCCGTCCCCGGTGCCGCCAGCGTCGGGGCTGATTTTGTTCGCGCACGGCGCGCGCGACCCGCTCTGGGCACAGCCCTTCGAGCGCGTGGCCGACGCCGTGCGTGCCGCCCGTCCCGATTGGGCGGTGACACTGGCCTTTCTGGAATTCATGGCGCCCGACCTACCCGGCGCCGGGGACTACCTGAGCGAAATCGGCTGCCGGCAAGTCACCGTGTTGCCGCTGTTTTTGGGCGTGGGCGGCCACGTGCGCCGGGATTTGCCCGCGCTGATAACAGACCTGCACACACGCCACCCCCACGTGCAGTGGACGCTGGCCCCCCCCATTGGCGAGGACTCCCGGTTGCTGCAGACATTGGTGACCATCGCGCTCGATCAGCTGTCCGACGGCGCACCGCCGACACCCGCTTCGCCACCCGGCGCGGACAGCGACACGACCATCGCGTGACCTAGCCGTTGCCGGAACCCCGACTGACACGCCTCTACCGCCACCGTCTCCGACAGGCAGCCTCGCCTGCGGCTGCGGTGTTGGAACATCGCCACCAAACCCGCCGGCTTATGCGGCTGCGTTATAGATATCAAACGATATTTTAGTTTGTTTTTTCATAACCGGATAACACAATCGCAGGCATCACGTGTTGCACGTCCTGCGATGTACCGGTATTCCGACTTCGACCGCCATTTCATCCGCCAACGCGCGGCGCAGTTCCGCGACCAGCTGCAACGCCACCTGGCCGGGCAGCTCAGCGCCGACGATTTCAAGCCGCTGCGGCTGCAAAACGGCTGGTACGTGCAGCGCCACGCACCGATGCTGCGCGTGGCCATCCCTTACGGCGAGTTGAGCAGCCGCCAACTGCGCACGCTGGCCCGCGTGGCGCGTGAGTTCGACCGCGTCACCGACGGGCCGTTTGCCGGGCAGGGAGGCTACGGCCACTTCACCACACGGCAGAACACCCAGTTCAACTGGATCCCGCTGGAGCGGGCCGCCGATGTGATGGATGTGCTGGCCGAGGCCGATCTGCACGGTATCCAGACCAGTGGCAACTGCATCCGCAACATCACCACTGACGCGCTGGCCGGCATCGCCCCTGACGAAGTGGTGGACCCGCGCCCCTACTGCGAGCTGCTGCGCCAGTGGAGCACGGTGCACCCCGAGTTTGCGTTTTTGCCGCGCAAGTTCAAGATCGCCGTCACCGGCGCGGCCGACGACCGCGCCGCCACCGCCTGGCACGATATCGGACTGCAGCTGCGCCGCAACGAGCAGGGCGAGGTGGGCTTTCGGGTGCTGGTGGGTGGCGGCATGGGTCGCACCCCCCTCATCGCCCCCGAACTGCACCCCTTCGTGCCGTGGCAGGAGATTTTGCTGTACCTGGAGGCGGTGCTGCGCCAGTACAACCTGTTCGGGCGGCGCGACAACCTGTACAAGGCCCGCATCAAGATTTTGGTCAAGGCCGAAGGGGAGCGCTTTGCCGAAGCGGTACGGCAGGAATTTGAAGCCATGCGGCGCGACGATGCGCTGCGCTCGGCACTGCGCCTGACGCCTGAGCAACTGCAGCGCGTGCAGGCGTGCTTCGAGGTGCCACCGGGGGTG
>NZ_DAISZC010000055.1:0-14821 GCF_036824975.1 Tepidimonas sp. | reverse complement strand
CTTAGCTCGGTGCGCCACAGGAAGAAGAGAGAAAGACAGCTGAGAAGAACGCGGGCGCAGCCACGCCCCCGCCGCTTCAGCCCTCACCGACCGGCACCCGCGACCGCGACGGTGCCACTGGCGCGAGCCGCCCCGCGGGGCACGGCCGCAGAAACACGGCGGGGTCAGCCCGGGCGCACACCGCCAAAGCGCCGCCGCACGTACTCCTCGACGATCTGGCGGAAGGCCTCGGCGATACCGTCGCCGCGCAGCGTGGTGACCTTCTGCCCGTCGATGTAGACCGGAGCCGCCGGCGCCTCGCCCGTGCCGGGCAAGCTGATGCCGATGTCGGCGTGCTTGCTCTCGCCCGGACCGTTGACGATGCAGCCCATGACGGCAACCTTGAGGTTTTCCACACCGGGGTAGCGCTGGCGCCACTGCGGCATGGCGGCGCGCAGGTGGTCGTCGATCTGCTTGGCCAGTTCTTGGAACACGGTGCTGGTGGTGCGCCCGCAACCGGGGCACGCCGTCACGCTCGGCACGAAGTGCCGCAGCCCCAAAGCCTGCAGAATCTCCAGCGCCACCACCACTTCCTGCGTGCGCGGCTCGCCGGGCTGCGGCGTCAGGCTGACACGAATGGTGTCGCCGATACCCTGCTGCAACAAGATGGCCAGCGCCGCGGCGGAGGCCACTGTTCCCTTGACCCCCATGCCGGCCTCGGTCAACCCCAGATGCAGCGGATGATCGCAGCGGCGCGCCAGCTCCTGGTACACCGTAATGAGGTCTTGCACCTGGCTGACTTTGCACGACAGCACGATGTCTTCGGCGCGCATGCCCAGCGCCATCGCCTGCCGCGCCGACTCCAGCGCCGAGCTGACGAGCGCCTCCACCATCACCTGCCGCGCCTCCCACGGTTGCGCGCGGCGCGCGTTGTCGTCCATCAAGCGCGCCAGCAGCTCCGGGTCCAAGCTGCCCCAGTTGACGCCGATGCGCACCGGTCGCCCCCAGCGCAGTGCCACCTCGATCATCTGCGCGAACTGGCGGTCCTTTTTGTCGCCGCGGCCGACGTTGCCCGGGTTGATGCGGTACTTCGACAGCGCCTGCGCCATGTCGGGGTAGTCGGTCAGCAGGCGGTGGCCGTTGAAGTGGAAGTCCCCAATCAACGGCACGATGACTCCCATGCGGTCGAGTTGCTCGCGGATGTAGGGCACGGCGCGCGCGGCCTCGTCGTTGTTGACCGTGATGCGCACCAGCTCCGAGCCCGCCTGCGCCAGCTCCTTGACCTGGATGGCGGTGGCCACCGCGTCGGCGGTGTCGGTATTGGTCATCGACTGCACCCGCACCGGGGCGTCGCCACCCACGGTGACCCGGTTGTCGCCCCAGGCCACCACCCCCTGACGACTGCGCCGCGGCGCCGGGGCACTCAGCGCCACGGGCGCATCGTCAGCACGGACGTGGACGGGAAGCTCGGCATCGCGTCGGTTCATGGCGTTTAGCGGACCTCGAAACGGGCAACGTTGTTGCGCGCCATCGGGGCCAGATCCATGGGCTGGCCACGTACCCAGGCCTCGGTGGCATCAGCACGCCCAACGGTCACCGCCAGCGGCAGGTCCCGATCCAGAACGAAGGTTTCCCCGGGCTGCAAGGTCCGCTGCAGCCAGACCTGACCCGAGGCGCCGATGATCTGCACCCAACTGGCGGCGCGTGCCCGCAGGCGCAGCGGCGCACTGGCGGCGTTGGCGGACGCCGCCGCCGTCGTGGCCACCACCGATGTCTCGCCCCCGGGAGCCGACCCCGTCTCGACCGCAACCGGCGGCTTGTCTTCCGGCGCGCGGGGCCCGGCGGTTGGCGCCGCAGGCTCCGGGGCAGCGGGCGGGCGCGGCGCGGCATCGGGTATCGTCCCCGCCGTGGCGTCCGCGGCGGGCGCCGGTGCAACGGCCGCCGGCGGTGCCGGCTCGTCGGCCGGCGGCAGCACCAGCCACAACACTGCCGCCAGCGCCACCAGCGCCAGCGCCAGCCACAGCGACCCGCGGCGCGGCACCATCGGGCCACCGCCCCAGGCCGGGCTGCCCGCCTCCTGTGGCATGGGCGCATCCAGGGAGCGAGCGCGCAGGCTCAACTGCGGCGCAGGCGCGGCCGGCAGCGCGGCCAGCACCGGCCCGGCATCGATCTTCAACGCGCGGCAGACGCTCAAAGCCAGCGCCCGGGTGAACACTGCGTCGGGCAAGGCATCGTAGCGCCCCTGCTCCAACGCTTCCAGACGCTGCACCGGCACCTTCAGCGTGGCCGCCAGCGCCGCGATGTGCAGCCCCGCCGCCTCGCGCGCCTGCCGCAACAGCGCACCGGCGGTGGGCATCCCGGTCGGCTCGTGCCCGTCACTCATGAAACGCTCCTCGCTCGTAGGCGTCGACCTCGCGCGACGACGGAAAGCGCCGCCGCAGCTGCTCACCCAGCTGTTGCGCCGCCTCGCGGTTGTGCAACCGGGTTTCGATCTTGATGCCCAGCCACAACGATTCGGCATTGGCCCACTCCGAATTGTTCAGCCGCCGAATGTAGAAGCGCGCCCGCTCGGCCTCGCCGCGCTGATACAGCAGCAGCGCCAGGTTGTACAGCGTCACCGGATTGCTGGGATCGAGCTCGAAGGCGCGCTGCAAACTGCGCTCGCCGGCCTCACCCTGCCCTGCGCGCACCTGGCACACCCCCTGCGCCAGCCACGTGCGCGCGGCCGCGCTGTAGCCCGGCGTTTCCAGCGCCCGCGCAAACGCGTCGAACGACTGCGGATAACGGCCCACCTGGCAGTACATCCAGCCCAGGTTGTGCCACGCATCGCCGTCGCGGCTATCCAGCCGCAGCGCCTGCCGAAAACTCTCCTCGGCCAGTGTAAAGTCGCGCAGCTGGGTATAGATAAGGCCACGCAGGTTGAATGCCGCGGCAAAGGTCGGATCGATCTGGATGGCCTGCTTGACCTCGTCCAGCGCCACCGTCGTCTGCCCCTGCTCGAAATAGCCGGCCGCAAGCTCCAGCCGGGTGCGCGCGCGCTTGCGCGCCTGCGGCTCGTCCGATTCGGTGATCCAGTCGCGTCCTGCGCCGCCGCCAGCCGGCGCCGCGCAACCCGAGGCCAGTGCAGCCAGCAGCACCACCAACGACGCCACAGCCGCCCGCTTCCAGCCGAACCCCCATTCGCACCGGTCACATCTCATCCGACACCCTCCACGACCCTGGACACATGCGGCCGCACCGCCACCACCTGCCAGTCGTGCGCGCGGCGCGCCAGGCGCTCGCTCGCACGGGTGCGGTCCCGCACGTCGCCCGCGAGTTGGCCGCAGGCGGCGTCGATATCGTCGCCGCGCGTCTTGCGGATGGTGGTGACGATGCCCGCCGCGTTGAGCCGGTCGGCAAACGCCTTGACCGCTGCCCGCGGTGAGCGCCGCAGCCCCGATGCGGGAAACGGATTGAACGGAATCAGGTTGACCTTGCACGGCACGCCCCGGCCACCGTGACCACGCAGCAGGGCGATCAGCTCGTCGGCGTGAGCCGGCGTATCGTTGATGCCGTCGAGCATGCAGTACTCGAACGTGATGAAGTCGCGCGGCGCCGCCGGCAGGTAACGCACGCAGGCGTCGAGCAACTCGCGCAGCGGGTATTTGCGGTTCAGCGGTACCAGATGGTCGCGCAGCGCGTCATTGGGGGCGTGCAGCGATACCGCCAGCGCCACCGGACAGTCCTGCGCCAGCCGCTCCATCATCGGCACCACCCCCGACGTGGACACCGTCACACGCCGGCGCGACAGCCCGTAGCCGTGGTCATCCAGCATCACCCGCAGCGCCGGCACCAGGGCGGCATAGTTTTGCAGCGGCTCGCCCATGCCCATCATCACCACGTTGGAGATGATGCGCTCGCTGGTGCCTGAGCGCCGCCGCAGGGCGTGCTCTGCGTACCACAGCTGGGCCACGATCTCACCGGTGGTGAGATTGCGGCTGAACCCCTGATGCCCAGTGGAGCAAAACCGGCAGCCCACCGCGCACCCGGCCTGACTGGATACGCACAGCGTACCCCGGTCGTCCTCGGGGATGTAGACGGCCTCGACCGCATTGCCGTCGCCAACATCGAACAGCCACTTGATGGTGCCGTCGGTCGACACCTGCTCGGCCAGCACGGGCAGCGCGCGCACCTGCGCTACCGCGGGCAGCCGCTCGCGCAGGTCACGGGCCAAATCGGTCATCTCCTCGAAGCGCGCCACCCCTTTGTGATGAATCCAGCGAAAGAGCTGGACGGCCCGGAAACGCTGGTGTCCGAGCCGCGCACAAAGCGCGGCCAACCCCTCGAGGTCGAAATCGAGCAAATTGGCCGTCATGACATGATCAGCGCGAGTAAATGGCCATGCCGGGGAAGAAAAAAGCCACCTCGGCGGCCGCCGTCTCGGGCGCATCGGAGCCATGCACCGCGTTGGCGTCGATGCTGTCGGCGAAGTCAGCTCGAATGGTGCCGGGAGCGGCCTTCTTCGGGTCGGTGGCCCCCATCAGTTCACGGTTTTTGGCGATGGCGTTTTCGCCTTCGAGCACCTGCACCATGACCGGTCCGGAGACCATGAAGTCCACCAGATCCTTGAAAAACGGGCGCTCCTTGTGCACAGCGTAGAACTGCTCGGCCTCACGCCGCGACAGGTGCACCATCTTGGCGGCGACGATCTTCAGACCCGCCGCCTCGAAGCGGCTGTAGATCTGACCAATCACGTTCTTGGCAACGGCGTCGGGCTTGATGATGGAGAGGGTGCGTTCAATGGCCATGATGTTTGCAGTCTTTTGGAAAAAGAAGAATCAAAATTGTTATTTTATCCCGAACGGCGGTGGCTTGCCCGTGTTGCGACTGGGCGGTCCTGACCGGGCGCGGAGCGCAGGCGGCCCGGTGTCGGCGCCGCCGCGGGCGGCCTTGCCCCGGTCGGCGCCTTCCGCGCAGCGCGTGCCGGGCCCGCACCAGCAACCCTTGACGGCGCCGAGCCGGTACTGCGGCGCTGCGGTGTGCGGACGGCGGAATCCTCTGCTCCCAGGGCGGCGGACCGGTCGGTGGGACGGGTGGCCGGCCGGCGCGCGGGCGCGGTCGGGCGGCTGGGCCGCGGTCCAGCGCCGCGCGGCGCGCGCGAGCGCCGCGCGGGGGCACGGATGGGCGGCAGTGCCTCCAAGCCCGCCGCCTGCATCAGCGCCTGCACCTCGGTCGGCGACAACTCCAGGAATGCGCCGCGACGCAGCCCGCGCGGCAGGGTCACCGCGCCGTAGCGCACCCGGATCAGCCGGCTGACCGCATGCCCCACCGCCTCGAACAGGCGCCGCACCTCGCGGTTGCGCCCCTCCGCGATCGTGACCCGATACCAGCGGTTGGCGCCGTCACCACCAGCCTCTTCGAGCGTCAGAAAACGGGCCGGCCCGTCCTCCAGCGGCACGCCCTCGAGCAGCCGCTGCCGCTCCTGCGCCGACAGCGCCCCCAGCACGCGCACCGCATATTCGCGCTCCAGGCCAAAGCGCGGGTGCATGAGACGGTTGGCCAGCTCCCCGGAGTCGGTAAACAGCAGCAGCCCCTCGGTGTTGATGTCCAGGCGCCCCACCGCCATCCACTTGCCACTGCGCAGACGCGGCAGGCCGCGAAATACCGTCGGGCGGTTTTCCGGGTCGTCGAGCGTAACCACCTCCCCGGTGGGCTTGTGGTAGGCCAGCACGCGCGGCCGTTTGCGGGCCGTGGCCCGCCAAGCCACGCGCTTGCCGTCCAGACGCACCACGTCGCCGGCCGCCACGCGCTGACCCACGTGCGCCGGCTCACCGTTGACGCTGACGCGCCCGGCGGCAATCGCCTGCTCCATGTCGGCACGCGACCCCAGCCCGGCCTGCGCCAGTACCTTGTGCAGTTTGACCGAGGTCGCTGTGGCAGGGGCTTTCGGGGGACGGGCGCGGCGCGGCGCGGGAGTATCGGTGGTGTTCATGAGGGACTTTCAGGACGCATCGGCCTGCGCCGGCGTGGATAGGGAAGCGGACAGCAAGGACGGCTCGTCCGCCATGGGTTGGGACTCCAGACCGGGCAACGGCGGCGTGCGGCTGTCGCCGTCAGGCAGCAGCGGCAGCTCCTGCAACGAAGCCAGCCCCAGATCATCGAGGAACTGGCGCGTGGTGGCATATAGTGCCGGCCGCCCCACCGTCTCGCGGTGACCCACCACCTCGATCCAGCCGCGCTCCTGCAGCTGCTTGAGGATCTGGCTGCCGACGGTCACACCGCGGATTTCCTCTACATCGCCGCGGGTGACCGGCTGCCGGTACGCGATGATGGCCAACGTCTCCAGCACCGCGCGGCTGTACCGCGGCGGCTTTTCCGGGTTGAGCCGCTGCAAAAACGGTTGCAGCCAGGGCCGGCTCTGGAAGCGCCAGCCGCTGGCCACACACACCAGCTCCAGCCCCCGGTCGGCCCAGGCGTGTTGCAGGTCAGCCAGCAGCTGCTTGATCGTCTGCGGTGCCAGCGCGTCGTCAAACAGCTGGGTCAACTCACGCAGCGACAACGGCTGTGCGGCGCACAGCAGCGCAGCTTCCAGAATGCGGCGCGCCTCGGCGGTGTTCATGCGCAGCAGGGGGAAAGGTCGTCATCGCCGGCGGGCGCTGCCGCCCACAGGAGGGCGGGATTGTAGTGCAGTCCAGCCGCCTCGACAGCGCTCGCCAAGTCCGGTGGCAGATGGCTGTTCCATGCCAGCCACTGTCCCGTCACCGGGTGCGGCAGCCCCAGGCGTGCCGCATGCAACGCTTGGCGCTGCAGCCCCAGCGCCGCCGGTCCACCGTACAACCCATCTCCCACCAGCGGATGGCCGAGCCAAGACAAATGAACTCGGATCTGGTGCGTGCGCCCGGTGTGCAGACGGCAGCCCAGCAGGGCCCAGGCTCCGCTGTCGGTCTGCTCCAGACAGCGCACGTCGGTGCGCGCCGGCTTGGCGGCCAAGCTGCCCATTGGGTGCACCGCCATGCGCAGGCGCTGCCGCGGGTCGCGCCCGATGGGCGCATCCACCGCGCATTCGGCCGCGCGGCGCCACGGCCCGCGCGCCAGCGCGACATAGATGCGGCGCACGCGGCGGGCCGCGATCAGCGCCACCAGGGCATCGAACGCGCACGCCGTCTTGGCCACCACCATCAGGCCACTGGTATCCTTGTCCAGCCGGTGCACGATGCCGGCGCGCGGCAGCCGGGCCGCACCCGCGTGGTGTGCCAGCAGCCCATTGAGCAGCGTACCCGACCAGTGTCCCGCGGCCGGATGCACCACCAAACCCGCGGGTTTGTCGATCACCAGCAGGTGTTCGTCCTCGTACACGATGGGCAAGGCCATCGCCTGGGGAGCAAAGGCGCGCGCCTCCTCGGTCGGCCGCAGCTCGATCGTCACCGCCTGCCCCACGCGCAGGCGCAGAGCCGGTTTGCGTACCACCGCCCCGTCCACCTGCACCGCGCCGCCGTCCACCTGCTGCTGCAGGTGACTGCGCGACAGTCCGGGCAGCTGCGCCGTCAGCCAGCGGTCCAGGCGCTGGCCGTGGCCGTCGGCAGCCACCGCCCAGTGGCGCCGCTCCCCCTGCGCCTCGCCGTCGGCGGTATGATCCGTCCACTCGTCCGCCGCTGCGGGATCCTGTAGCGGGGCTTCTATAATTTTTTCCGTCATGCTTGCTGCCCAGGCAGCGCGCCGAAAGGGCGCCCGATGAAAATGGAACGATTATCCGCCGTCCGTCCGCGCGCGGTGGCGCTGGCCCTGCTGGCCGCGGGCGCCACGCTGCTGGCCGGCTGTGCCAGTGGCCCGGAAAAGGACGTCACCGCCGGCTGGAGCCCCAACAAGCTCTACGCCGAAGCGATGGACGAACGCAACGCGGGCAACTTCGACAAGGCGATCCAGTACTTCGAAAAGCTCGAGGGGCGCGCCGCCGGTACGCCGCTGGCGCAACAGGCGCAGCTGGAAAAAGCCTACGCCCACTACAAGAACGGCGAGCCCGCGCAGGCCATTGCCACGCTGGAGCGCTTCATGCGCCTGCATCCGGCCAGCCCGGCCCTGGACTACGCGCTCTACCTCAAGGGGCTGGTCAACTTCAACGACAACCTGGGGCTGTTCGGCTTCATTTCGCAGCAGGACCTCTCCGAGCGTGATCAGAAAGCGGCCAAGGACTCGTTCGAAGCGTTCCGGGAACTGGTCGAACGCTTCCCCGACTCGCGCTACGCACCCGACGCGCGCCAGCGCATGACCTACATCGTCAACGCGCTGGCGCAATACGAGGTGCACGTGGCGCGCTACTATTACCGGCGCGGCGCCTACCTCGCCGCCATCAACCGGGTGCAGACGGCGCTGCAGGACTACCGTAACGTGCCAGCGCTGGAAGAGGCGCTGTATTTGCTGATGAAGTCCTACGAGGCGCTGGGGATGGAGGAGCAGGCTCGGGACGCACGCCGAGTACTCGATGTCAACTTCCCCAACAGCGTCTTCCTGACGCGCGGGCTGCAGCGCGACAGCGGCCCGTGGTGGAAACTGTGGTGACGGGGCGGTCTGCTCGCGGCCACCCCGCTTCAAAAATGCGCCACCGGGCTTGACCACCCCTAACGTTGAGCCCGCAGCGTAAACAGCGCGGGCGGGATTTCCTTGCAGGCACGCTGCCGGCCATCGCTTCGCTGCCACCGCTGCATGCCGACACGGGCGTGCGAAGCGGCGGTCTCGCCTGCGCAACCACTCACCAGCGGCCGCCGCCCGATTCGGGAGCAGCCCTTTTGCGCACTCAGCAAAAAGCTCGCGGATGGTCGTCAAGGAGGGGAGCGAGCCGCGGCAGCGCCCTTGCGTGCGCAGCAAAAAGCCGCCCCGCAGGGCGGCTGGAGACCAGCGCAGCAGTGGGTGCCGTGCGCGGCACAACGCTCAGACCGTCTCGCCAAGCACCTGGACGTTGACGTCCACCACGACGTCGGTATGCAGCACCACCGACACGGTGTAGTCGCCCACCATCTTCAGCACGCCGTGCGGCATGCGCACTTGAGCCTTGGTGACCGCAAAGCCAGCGCGGGTGAGCTCGGCGGCAATATCGTGGTTGGTGACCGAGCCGAACAGGCGGCCGTCGACACCAGCCTTCTGCGACAGCTTGATGGTGTAACCGTTGAGCTTTTCGCCCAGCGCCTGGGCCTCGGCCAGCTTCGCCGCTGCTGCCCGCTCCAGCTCGGCGCGGCGCGCGTTGAACTCATCGATGGCAGCCTGGGTGGCACGACGCGCGCGGCCGGTGGGGATCAGGAAGTTACGGGCATAGCCGTCCTTGACCTTGACGATGTCGCCGAGGTTGCCCAGGTTGACGACCTTGTCGAGCAGAATGACTTGCATGGTATCGGGCTCCTTCAGACGCGATGCTGGTCGGTGTACGGCAGCAGCGCCAGGAAACGCGCGCGCTTGATGGCGGTGGCCACCTGGCGCTGGAAGATCGAACGCGTGCCGGTCAGACGCGCGGGAATGATCTTGCCGTTCTCGGCAATGAAGTCCTTCAGCGTCTCGATGTCCTTGTAGTCCACCTCTTCCACGCCGGTGACGGTGAAGCGGCAGAACTTCTTGCGACGGAACAGCAGATTGCTGTTGTTGGTGCGCTTGGGGCGATTGCCCTGCGAATTGCGTTGCGGTGCAGCCATGATGATGTCCTAATTACTCGATCGGCTCGAAATGTTGGAGGTGGAAGACGACGCCTTTGCCTCGATACGCGGCGGCCAAAAACCCAGCGCAGCGCAGTTGAGTTCCCAGCGCCAGGCGACTGAGCTGCTGCGCCTGCTCGCCAAACGCCACCGCCTTGAGGGTCAGCGTGACCTGGCGCAGATGACCGGCTTCGAACTGCCGCGACGCGTGCTCCAGCAGCATGTCCTGCGCGGCCAGGCCGGCGGGGGTATAGCGCAACGGCGCACATTGCGCCAGACGCGCCACCAGCAACAGCTGATTGTCCGACAAGGGCGGCGCCGACGCGGCGGTCAAGCCGCGGCTTCCTGCTGGGCCTTGCGAGCCTCCTCACGCTCGACGGCCTTCATCATGGCCGACGGGCCGCTCTCCGCCTTCTTCTTCTGCACCACCAAGTGGCGCAGCACGGCGTCATTGAAGCGGAAGGCGTGGTCGAGCTCTTCCATGACCTCACGCCCAGCCTCGATGTTCAGGCACAGGTAGTGCGCTTTGGACAGCTTGTTGATCTGATAGGCCAGCTGGCGCCGCCCCCAGTCCTCGACGCGGTGGATGACCCCGCCGCCGGCGGTGATCATGCTCTTGTAGCGCTCCAGCATGGCGGGCACCTGCTCGCTCTGATCCGGATGGATCAGCATGACGATTTCGTAGTGACGCATGAACTCTCCTTGTGGAAAAACTGCTGCCCCAGCGTCGATTGGGTGCAGCAAGGAAGCCTACCATTATAACCCAGCTCCCCTGGGAGTTCGTAGGCGCCGCACCAGCTCGCGCACCGCTCGGGGCGGCGCCGGTGTCAGTGCACTGACCACCACCAACGTCAGCAGGCCCGCCGGCACCCCGAACACCCCGGCAGCAATCGGCGGAATGTCCCACCACAGCTGTACCGGCCCGCCCAGGCCCAGGTGTTCGCGCAGCCACGGCTGGGTCAGCGCCATGTAGCCCGCGGCCACCGCCAATCCCACCATCATGCCCGCCACCGCACCGGCGGCGTTGGCACGTGACCAGAAAATGCCCAACACCAGCGCTGGAAAGAAGGCCGACGCGGCCAGCGAAAACGCGGCCGTCACCAGAAACAGGATGTCGGCGGGCTTGTTCGCCGCCACGTATGCTGCCAGCAGTGCCACCACCAGCAGCAGCACCTTGGACAGGGTCACGCGCCGCGCGGCGTCGGCGTGCGGCGCCAGCGTCCGGTAATATACGTCGTGGCTGAGGGCGCTGGTGATGGACAGCAACAGGCCATCGGCCGTGGACAGCGCCGCCGCCAGCCCACCTGCCGCCACCAGCCCCGCCACCACGTACGGCAAGCCGGCAATTTCGGCTGCCGCCAGCACGATGATGTCGCCGCCGATGGCGATTTCGCTCCACTGCAGGCGGCCATCACGGTTGACGTCCTGCACCGACAGCAACGCCGGATCGACCCGGCTCCAGCCCGCCACCCAGGACGGCAGAGCGTCGAATGACACCCCCACCAAACCACTGAATACCTCGGCCTTGACCAGCACCGCCAGCGCCGGCGCCGTCAGATACAACAGGCCGATGAAGCCCAGCCCCCACACCACCGACTGGCGCGCCTGCGCCGCGTCGGGCACGGTGTAGAAGCGCACCAACAGGTGCGGCAACGCCGCAGTGCCCAGCATCAGGCAGAACACCACCGCCAGAAATTGGCGCCGTGCCACCGCTCGATCGCTGGGCTGTGCGCCGCCTGTCACGAACGGCTCGGCCTGCGGGGCCACGCCCGCCAGCGCGGCGCTCTGCTGCAGGGCTTGGCGGTACTCGCGCTCCCACTGCGCCTGCGCGGCGGCGGCATCGCGGGGCAGCTGGGCCAACAGCCGCTCGGCCTCGGCGATGTCGGCGGCATCAGCCCCGTAGGCTTGCAACGCCGCGATCAGCTGCTCCATCTGCGCCCGCTCGCGCTGCAAGGCAGCTGCGGGATCGCGCAGGCGCTCGCGCAGCAACTCGGCGCGATGCCGCCAGATATCTTGCACGTACCGCTCGTCGGCGCGCTCGGCCAGTGCCCGCTCCAGCGCCGAGACCTGCTGCAGCTGTGCCCCATAGGTGAGCTGCGGCAGCGGCGAGCCGGTCTGCTTGACCGACAGCCACACCACCGGCGTTACGTAGGCCACGATGAGCACGATGTACTGCGCCACCTGCGTCCAGGTGATGGCGCGCATGCCGCCCAGAAACGAGCACACCAGAATGCCCCCCAGCCCCAGAAAGACACCGACCTCGAACCCCAGCCCGGTCAAGCGCGACGTGATCAGCCCGACACCGTAAATCTGGGCCACCAGATAAAGGAAGGAACACAGCAGCAGCGCCACCACGCCCACCAGGCGCGCTGGGGTGCCACCGTAGCGCGCGGCCAGAAAATCGGGAATGGTGAACTGGCCAAAACGCCGCAGATACGGGGCCAGGAACACAGCCACCAGCACGAACCCCCCGCTCCAACCCAGCACGAACGCCAGCCCGCCAAAGCCCTGCAAGTACAGCGTGCCGGCCAGCCCCAGGAATGAGGCCGCCGACAGCCAGTCCGCAGCGATGGCCACCCCGTTGTAGAACGCCGGCACCCGCCGTCCAGCCACGTAATACTCGACCGGATCGATGGTGCGCGCCAGGATGCCGATGGTGGCGTAGACGGCCAGCGTGCCCAGCAGGAACGTCACGCCGATGGCGGTGCGCGACGCACCGGCCAACTCCAGCGCCGCCAAGGCGCCGACGAACCCGAGGAACGCCGCGACGAAGCGCACATAGGTGCGGTCCAGGCGGCGGCGAAACTCGGCGTCGGTCGGGCGGGACATCGGCAACGGCGGACACCCAGCACGACCGCTGGCGCAGTCGGACCCGGTGCCAGATCGCGGTGTAGGATGCGATGGTAACCAACATGCCACACCCGATGGACACCACCCCTGCCCCCCTGCGCGACACCGATGATTCGATGCGTCTGGCCACCCTGCCCGTGCGAGCGCTGTTGCGTCGCCCGCCGGTAACGGTCAGCCCCGACACCCCGATTCGCGATGCGGCACGCCTGATGCGTGACGAGCGCGTCTCATCGCTGCTGGTAGTGCACCAGGACCAGCTGATCGGCCTGGTGACCGACCGCGATCTGCGCAACCGCGTGTTGGCAGCCGACCGCGACCCGCAGACGGCGGTGGTGGACATCGCCACCACTGCGGTACAGACCGTGGACGTAACCGACCACGCCTTCGACGCGCTGCTGCTGATGGCGCGCCTGAACGTGCATCACGTGCCGGTGATGGAGGACACACGGGTGATCGGGGTCATCACCGCCACCGACCTGCAGCGACAGCAGAGCAACGCGGCGGTCAACCTGGCCGGCGCCCTCTATGCCCAGGACAGCCTGGACGGCCTGGTGCAGATCAGCACCCGCATCGGCGAGCTACAGCGTCAGCTCGCCGCCGCCGGTACACCCGCCCACGCAGCGGGTCGGCTCGTCTCGGCGATGACCGACGCACTGACCGCGCGCCTGCTGCAATTGGGCGAAGCGCGGCTAGGCTCGCCACCGGTGCCCTATGCCTGGGTAGCCGCAGGCTCCCAAGCCCGTAACGAACAAACCGCCAAGTCCGACCAGGACAACTGCCTGGTGCTGGACGACGCTTACAACCCCACGGCGCACGGCCCCTACTTCGAGCAGCTGGCGCGCTGGGTATGCGACGGGCTCAATGCCTGCGGCTATGTGTACTGCCCAGGCGAGATGATGGCGATGACCGCGACCTGGCGTCAGCCGCTGGCGCGCTGGCGGGCTTACTTTCGCCAGTGGATCGAACAGCCCGAACCCAAGGCGTTGATGTTGACCTGTGTGTTCTTCGATCAGCGCTTCGTCTACGGCGAGCGCGCCCTGCTCGACACCCTGCGCACCGAGGTGCTGCAGCGCACCCCCGGGCAGCGCATTTTCCTGGCCCACATGGTCAGCAACGCCCTCAGTCACCAGCCGCCGCTGGGCTGGCTGGGCGGCCTGCACACGATCCGCGGCGGCAAGCACGACGGTACCATCGACCTCAAGCACAGCGGCATCGTGCCCATCATCGACTTGGCGCGCGTCTATGCCCTGGCAGGTGGTATTCTGGCCGTCAGCACGCGCGAGCGCCTGCAGGCGGCGGCCAGCAGCGGCGAAATCACACCCGAGCGCACGCGCGACCTCATCGACGCGCTCGACTTTCTGGCCCAACTGCGCATCCAGCACCAGGCGCGCCTGCTGGCCGAAGGACGGCCGGCCGACAACTACCTGCGCCTCGACGAGCTCTCCGACCTGGAGCGCCGCCACCTGAAAGACGCCTTCGCCGTGGTCAAGGACCTGCAGGGGGTGCTGGAGCGGCGCTACGTGGCGGGGCGGTTTTGAGGCCCGCGGCACTGCGCGCCCCCTCCTCAGCCATGCCCAACCGCCAACCCGAGAACTGAGCGAATCCCTGCTCGACCACCATGGCTGGGGTCCAACGAGGACCGAAGAGCGAATGGACGGAGAAGCACTCCACGCGGCAAAGAGCCCAAGCGAAACTGGCTTCGAGCGCGTTCCCCCAGTGCACGTGCCGACAGCGGACCAACGGCATCGGGCAACGTTTCAACGGCCGCGTCCGGCAGGCGCTGCGCTCGCAGCCTCCTTGTCAGTGGAAAGAGCCCGCGGGCCACTCTGCGGCGAACCGTCTGGCGGTATCTCAATCGACTGCTCCAAGCGGCGTTTGCTGGCCCAATACCCCTGCAAGGCGGTACAACGGGGGGCAATAACAAGCCAGCGTTGTTCGAAAAACATCCCCGTGCTCATCTGCTGGCCCTCGACCCGCCCGATACGCACGCCGCTTTCCCCGAAGTGGGTCGCGTGGATCGATTGGCAAACCGCGTGACGCGATGATGCTGAAGTAGGCCTGTCGAGAGTCAGCGCCCGGGCGCTGGGTTGGGCACATGCCTGCCAGACCGCCGACCCTCAGCTGCCCCTGCGCAGCCTTTGGGACGCCCCTGTGCTCCGGGGCATAATGCCCCCATGCGCCGCAAGAAGCTGCCCATCGGCATTCAGACCTTCGCCAAGATCCGCGAAGACGACGCCTACTACTACGTCGACAAAACGCCGCTGGCGTTCAAGCTCGCCACCGAAGGCTCGCACTACTTCCTCTCACGCCCGCGCCGCTTTGGCAAAAGCCTGTTT
>NZ_DAISZC010000054.1:11637-15240 GCF_036824975.1 Tepidimonas sp. | reverse complement strand
CCCCCCGCTACTGGGACTGACGCGCGGCGTTCACGGGGGCGATGCAAAAAGTTCACGCGCCCGCGGTGGCGACGGGCTACCATTGCCGCTCATGGCTGATCCCACTTCCGTCACCCCCGAGGACGAACCGCAGCGGTGGGCCGAACGCATCCGAGCCGCCGCGGCGCAGGGGCAGCGCCTGCGTGTGCAGGGTGGCCGCACCAAAGCCTTTTTACGCACCGACGACAGCGCCCATGCCACGCTCGACACCCGCACCTGGACGGGCATCGTCGCCCACGAGCCCACCGAGCTGGTGGTGACTGCACGGGCCGGCACGCCACTGGCCGAACTGGAGGCGGCGCTGGCGCAGCATGGGCAGTACCTGCCCTTCGAGCCGCCCCATTTCGGGGCCGGCGCCACGGTGGGCGGCATGGTAGCCGCCGGCCTGGCCGGCCCGGCTCGCGCCGCGGTCGGGGGCGTACGCGACTATGTGCTGGGGGCGCGCCTGCTCAACGGGCGCGGCCAGCACCTGACGTTTGGCGGACAGGTGATGAAAAACGTCGCTGGCTACGATGTCAGCCGCGCGCTGGCCGGCAGTCGCGGGGCGCTGGGTGTGATCACCGAGGTGTCGCTGAAAGTGCTGCCGCTGCCGGCGGGCGAAGCGACACTGCGCCTGCGCCTAGACCAGGCCAGCGCCCTGCAGCGGCTGGCGCACTGGCGCGGCCAGCCGCTGCCGCTCAACGCCAGCGTGTGGTTCGACGACGGGACCGGCGGCGCGCTGTGGGTGCGTCTGCGCGGCGCTGCTGCAGCCGTGCGCGCGGCCAGCGTCCGGCTGCTGGCCGACGCCGACGGTGAGGTGCTGCCCACCGCCGCCGCGCAGACGCTGTGGCCCGCGGTGCGCGAGCAAACGCTGCCGTTTTTTACCACGCCGCCCACCCCACGCCACGATCTGTGGCGCCTGTCGCTGCCGGCAACGACCCCGGCGCTGCACGAGTCGCTGCCCACGCTGGTGGAGTGGTTGGGCGCGCTGCGCTGGGTGTGGGCGTCTCTGGAGCAGGCCGAGACCGTGCGCGCTCAGGCCGCACAAGCGGGCGGGCACGCGTGGTTGTGGCGCGCCGCGCCCGAGCGCACCGAGCCGCTGGCGCGCCACAGCGCCCCGCCAGCGGCCATGCTGGCGCTGCAACAGCGCGTGCGCCACGCTTTCGATCCGCACGGCGTCTTCGACACCGCTTTCTGGGAGGTTTGACGCCCCATGCAGACGCAACTGACGGCCGAATGGGCCGCCACACCCGACGGGCAGACGGCCGAGGCGATCCTACGCCGCTGCGTGCACTGCGGCTTCTGCACCGCCACCTGCCCCACCTACCAGCTGCTGGGCGACGAGCTCGACGGGCCGCGCGGCCGCATCTACCTGATCAAGCAGGTGCTGGAGGGGGCAACGCCGACGCGTGCCACCCAGCAGCACCTCGACCGCTGCCTGACGTGCCGCAACTGCGAAACCACCTGTCCCAGTGGGGTCGAGTACGGGCACTTGCTCGACATTGGCCGCAAGATCGTGGAAGAACGCGTGCCACGCCCGTTGGGCGAGCAGGCGCTGCGCTGGCTGCTGCGCGAGGGCCTGACGTCGCCCCTGTTTGCACCGGCGATGCGTCTGGGGCAAATGGTGCGTGATTGGCTGCCGGCACCGCTGCGCGCCAAGATACCGGCGCGGCGCGACTCTGGGCCGTGGCCGCAGACGCCCCACCCGCGCCGGATGCTGCTGCTGGCCGGCTGCGTGCAGCCGGCCATGCTGCCCACCATCAACGCCGCCACCGCGCGCGTGCTGGATGCGGCCGGTATCCAAACGCTGGTGGCACCCAAGGCCGGCTGCTGCGGCGCGTTGCGCTTTCACCTCAACGACCAGGTGGGGGCGCTCGACGAGATGCGCGCCAACATCGACGCCTGGTGGCCCTACGTCGAGCCCGCCGACGGCAGCGCGCCCGTGGAAGCGATCGTCATGAACGCCTCCGGCTGCGGGGTGATGGTCAAGGACTACGGTCGCGCCCTGCGCCACGATCCGGCCTATGCCGAGCGGGCGCGCCGGATCAGCGACTTGACGCGCGACCTCAGCGAGCTGCTGCCGGCGCTGCTGCCTGCTTGGCAGGCACGCCTGGGTGCCTGCCTGCCTGACGGCGTGCCACGACAACTGGCCTATCACCCGCCCTGCACGCTGCAGCACGGGCAAAAACTGCGCGGCGGTGTCGAGCAAGCCCTTACGGCGCTGGGCTTCGAGGTGCACCTCCCAGCCCAGGAGTCGCACCTGTGCTGCGGCTCGGCTGGCACCTACAGCGTGCTGCAGCCGGGTCTGAGCCGCCAGCTGCGCGACCGCAAACTGAAGCATCTGCAGACGGCCGCCCCACAGGCCATCGTGTCGGCCAACATCGGCTGCATCGCGCACCTGCAAAGCGGCACCGACACTCCCGTACGCCACTGGGTAGAGGTGGTGGACGAAGCCCTCGCCGCCGCAGCCGCCTGACGGGGCAACCACCGCGCTACATGCACTGACCGCCCCGTTGGCGCTGCAACTGGCCGGCGAGGGACTGGTTCGGGTCACGGGCGTCCCCATTCCGGGCCCGGCAGCGGGCATGGCGCTGCTGCTGGCGGTGTTGTGGTGGCGTCCGGCCTGGCGCGCCGCGCTGCAGCCCACCGCACATGGGCTGCTGGCGCATCTGTCGCTGCTGTTCGTGCCAGCGGGCGTGGGGGTGATCCAACACCTCGCACGCCTGGGGGCCAAGGCGTGGGCCATTGGCGTTGCGCTGACGGCAAGTACCTGGATCGGCATGGCAGTCACCGCATGGACGTTACGCGCCCTGCTGCCGCGGGCGCCGTCGCCGGCATCCCCTGCGACAGCGCAGGATGGACAGCCATGACCCCCGCCACCGCCTTGCCGCCGCTGGCCGACATCTGGGTCTATCTGACCGCAACGCCGCTGGGCGGTCTGACGCTGATGCTGGCCGCCTACGTCGTCGCGCACCGCGTCCATCTGGCCTGCGGCGCGCATCCGCTGGCCAACCCCGTGGCGCTGGCGGTGGCGCTGATCGAGACGCTGCTGGCGGTGACGGGCACGCCCTATGCCACCTACTTCGAGGGCGCGCAGTTCGTGCACTTCCTGCTCGGCCCGGCTACGGTGGCGCTGGCGGTGGCGCTGCACGAGCAGGCCGCCCTGCTGCGCCGCTTGTGGTGGCCGCTGCTGGTGGGCCTGGCTGCGGGCGCGCTCGCGGCGGCGCTCAGCGCCGTCATGCTGGCGTGGCTTCTGGGGGCCAGCCCACAGACGCTGGCCTCGCTGGCCCCCAAGTCGGTCACCACGCCGGTGGCGATGGGCATTGCCGAGCGGCTCGGTGGCCTGCCATCGCTGACCGCCGCGATGGTGGTGGCCACCGGCATCTGGGGTGCGGCCACCGCGCGCTGGCTTTTTGATCGCCTCGGCATCGATGACCCCGTCGTGCGCGGCTTCGCGCTCGGGGTCACCGCGCACGGCATCGGCACCGCGCGCGCCTTTCAGGTCTCGCCGCAGATGGGCGCCTTCGCCGGTTTGGCCATGGGGTTGGCGGCATTGTTCAACGCCCTGGCGCTACCCTGGGTGGT
>NZ_DAISZC010000054.1:8978-11537 GCF_036824975.1 Tepidimonas sp. | reverse complement strand
GTTTGGCCATGGGGTTGGCGGCATTGTTCAACGCCCTGGCGCTACCCTGGGTGGTAAGCAGCTGGCTCACGTTACTCGAGCGAGTCCGGCTACACTGGAGTGCATGATTGCCCATGCGCCAGCGGCGCAACGCCGGTCAAGCTGCGCCCCTGCGGCCATGCCAACTGAAGCGGCCCGGGGGCGGGGTCGACTGCTCCTCGCGCGCTGGCTGGCGCTCGTGTTGGGGCTGGCGCTCGTCCTGAGCGGCCAGGTCTGGGCCGTCGGTGCGGGAGATCCCCCTCCTGCCACCGCCGCCGGCGCACCACCGCCGCTGGACGTAGCCACGCTGTAGGTGCCGGCCACCTTCGCCACACTCGACCCGGCGGGGCTGGGCATGTTCGCCGCGCTGATCGGTGGCGCACTGCACGTGGCCTGGCAGGGGGAGCGGCTGGCGTGGTTGTATCTGGCGGCCCTGGGCTGCTTGATCGCTGGCGCGGGGGCGTATTACTTGACCCAGCTGGAAGTGATCATGCCGGGACCGTTGACGCTACAGGCTCTCAACCTCGGCTCGGTGGGGGAATGTCTGCTGCGGGCGCTGGCCCACCGCATCAACCGGCTCACGCGCGAACGCGACGCCGCCCAGCAGGCGCTGATCGCGGCGTTGCGCGAGTCGGAACAGCGGCTGGAACAACAGGTGAGCGCGCGCACGCGCGAGTTGGCCGAAGCGAATGCGCAACTCACCGCGTTGGCGGAACGGGACGCTCTGACGGGTCTGTACAACCGCCGCCGCTTCGACGCGCAACTGACCGAGGAACTCGCCCGTGCGCAGCGCAGCGGGCGGCGGCGGGGCTTGCTGCTGCTGGACAACGACCACTTCAAGGACGTCAACGATTTCAGCGGCCACACCCAGGGCGATGTGACGCTGGCGCGGCTGGGTCGCCTGGTCGACAGCATCCTGCAGCGGCGCACCGATCATGCCTACCGGGTGGGTGGCCAGGAATTCGTGGTGCTTGCTCCCGACAGCACCGAAGAGGGCCTGCGTCAACTCGGTGAGCGGCTGTGCTCGGCGGTACAAGCCCAGCACTGGCCGCATCCGATGCAGCTGTGCATCACCGTCTCTGTGGGGTTGACGCTGTTGGCATCAGGCGATACCCCAACCAGCATCTACCGGCGTGCCGACGCGGCGCTGCACGAGGCCAAACGCAGCGGACGCAACCGCTGCGCCCGGGCAGCACCACCTCACTGAGGGCGAATGCCGGCGCGCTCGATGATGGCGCGCATGCGGGCCGCATCGGCCTGCATGCGGTGCGCCAAGCCCTGCGGTGCCGTGCCCACCGCCTGCCAGCCTTGCGCAAACAACTGCTGGCGCACCGCTGGGCGGCGCACGATGTCGGCCAGGGCCGCAGCCAGCCGCTCGATGTGCGCACGCGGCATGCCGGCCGGCGCCGCCAGCGCGTTTCCGATTTCCAGTTCCACGCCGCGCATGCCCAGCTCGGCCAAGGACGGCACATTTGGGGCCAGCGTGCTGCGCCCGGCAGAAGTCACGCCCACAACTTGCAGCTTGCCCGCCTGTACCTGTGCCAGCGCCAGTCCCGGGGGCAGCAAGGCCACGTGGACGTCGCCGCGGCTCATCGCCTGGATCACCTGCGGGTTGCCCGGAAACGGTACGTGCACCGCCCGCCAACCGGTGGCGGCCTTGACCATCTCCATGCCGATATGCGCCACCGTGCCCACGCCGGGCGAGCCGTAGTTCCAGCCATCGCCCGCGCTGCGGCCTGCCGCCAGTAGCTGGGCCGCATCGGCGGGCAGCTGTGGCGCGGCCACCAGTACCAGCGGTGCCGTGGCCAGCAGCGACACCGGCACCAAATCGGTGAACGGGTCGTATGGCGTAGCGGGGTTAAGGATATTGGCGATGGTCAGATTACCGTTAATCATCAGGCCTATGGTGTGACCGTCGCGAGCGCGCGCCACCGCGTCGGCCGCGATATTGCCCGATGCACCGGGGCGGTTGTCCACCACCACCGGCTGTCCCAGCACCTGCGCCAGCGGTTCGGCCAGCGTGCGCGCCATGACATCGGGCGACGAACCCGGCGGAAAGCCCACCAACAGCTTCAACGGGCGCTGTGGCCACGGCGCCGACTGCGCCCACAGCGGCCACGCCCCCGTGGCCGCTGCAGCCACTGCTGCGCGCAGCAACGCGCGCCGGTTCTTCCCCAAAGTTGGCCATGTCATCGCATTGACTCCTGAGCATAAGACCAACGCGTCGGGCACACTGACGCCCCCCACCCGTCCGCCACTGGCGATGCCATATCACGGCAGCCGTACCCACTCCTGCTGCCGCCGCGGTGGCAGCCGACTGGGCGTGCCCAGTCACCCCCGCCTGAACGGCGGACAACATCTGAGCGGACACCTAACGGCACGGGACGGTCTGACGGCCTCATCGACCCTCAGACGATACCGTGCTGGTCAGCTCTACATATAGACGATATGAGGATATGAGCGGGGTGTCCAAGCATGGGCGTTGCCAGTACGCGCCTTCATCCGTGCAGGTCGTCGCGCCGGGCGATTTCGAACAGGCGC
>NZ_DAISZC010000054.1:0-8878 GCF_036824975.1 Tepidimonas sp. | reverse complement strand
CAGTACGCGCCTTCATCCGTGCAGGTCGTCGCGCCGGGCGATTTCGAACAGGCGCTCGAGCTCGTGGGGATAGCGGCGCAGGTTGGCCGCGTGCCAGCGCTGGATGCCCCACATGGTCAGCGCCACCAGCGTCCCGAACGCCGCGATGGCGCCGAACGCCGACACCCCTAGACCCGTGGCCGTGCTGTACAGAAAACCCAGCCCCAGGGTGCACGCCTGCTCGTTGAAATTCTGCACCGCAATCGAACGCCCCGCGCCCATCAGGTTGTGGCCACGGTGCTGCAGCAGCGCATTCATCGGCACCACCAGAAACCCACCCAACGCCCCCAGCAGCATCAGGAAGGGCGCCGCCACCCAGACGTTGTCGATCAGGTTCATCACCACCACCAGCGCGCCCATGACGATGCCCAGCGGCATGATGCGCGTGGCCTGCTCCAGCCGCATGCGCAGCGACGCGACAACCGCGCCGACCGCAGTGCCAATGGCCACCACCCCCACCAGCGACGACGCCTGGGTGGTGTTGTACCCCAGCGCGGCGGCGGCCCAAGCCAGCACGATGTAGCGCAGATTGCCGCTCACCCCCCAAAACAGCGTCGTGGTGGCCAGCGAAATCTGGCCCAGGGGGTCACGCCACAGGCGCGCGTTGTTGCGCCAGAAATCCGACAGCAGCGCCAGCGGGTTGGCCGGCAGATGCCGCAGCGGCGCCGTGGTGCGCGGAATGCGCAGGTTGAACGCCGCCGCCAGCGCGTACACCCCCACCAGAGCGACGATCGCCGCTTCCGCCGCGTTGCGCAGGTGCAGCAGGTCGATGCCGGGCAGATCGACCGCGCGCAGCCAGCCCGACACCACCGGCCCCACCAACTGTCCACCCAGCACCACCCCCAAGATGATGGAGGCAATCGTCAGACCCTCGATCCAGCCGTTGGCCTTGACCAGCTGCGACGGCGGCAGCAGCTCGGTGAGAATGCCGTACTTGGCCGGCGAGTACGCCGCCGCCCCCAGCCCGACGATGCTGTAGGCCAGCAGCGGGTGCACGGGCGTGAGCATCAGCAGGCACCCGACCACCTTGATCGCGTTGCTGATGAACATCACCTGGCCCTTGGGGCGTGAGTCGGCGAACGCGCCGACAAACGGCGCCAGCACGACGTAGAACAGCGCGAACATCGGCACCAGCGCGGCGGCCTGCCACTCAGGCGCGCCGCGGCTGCGCAGCAGCTCCACCGCCACCACGAACAGCGCGTTGTCGGCCAGCGAGCTGAAGAACTGCGCCGTCATGATGGTGTAGAAGCCGCGCTTCATGGCAGTGAAAACGTCTCGACCGGCGTGGACAGCGGCGCAAACTGTGCGAAAGTGCGCGCGTTTATAGCACGCGCCTGTTGCACATGCCCCGCCCGATTCTCGCCACCGTCCACCGCGACGCCCTGCGTCACAACCTGCAGCGCTGCCGCGCGGCTGCCGGCTCGGCCCGCATCTGGGCCGTCGTCAAGGCCAACGCCTACGGTCACGGCATCGAGCGCGTCTACCCCGCGCTGCGCGCGGCCGACGGCTTTGCGCTGCTGGACCTGGCCGAGGCCGAACGGCTGCGCGCGCTCGACTGGCGCGGGCCGATCCTGCTGCTGCAAGGGTGCTTCGAGCCGCGTGACCTGGAGCTGTGCTCGCGGCTGAACCTGTGGCACGTGGTGCACTGTAACGAACAGATCGACTGGCTGGCCGCCCACAAGACCCAGCAACCGCACCGCGTATTTCTGAAGATGAACTCGGGCATGAACCGGCTGGGCTTTCGGCCGGCAGCGTTTCGCGCCGCCTGGGCGCGCCTGCAGGCGCTGCCGCAGGTGGCCGAGGTGAGCCTGATGACCCACTTCAGCGACGCCGACGGGCTGCGCTTCGGGCGCGAGGGTATCGCGCACCAGGTTGAAGCGTTTGTCGCTGCCACGGCTGACTTGCCCGGCGAGCGCAGTCTGTGCAACAGCGCCGCCACGCTGCGCCACGCGCTCAGCACCCGGTTGGGCGCCTCCGGCAGCCAGGCGCTGGCTGCGGACTGGGTGCGCTGCGGCATCGCGCTGTACGGCAGCGCGCCCGACCACCCCGCCCACGACGCGGTGCACTGGGCACTGCAACCGACGATGACATTGGCCAGCCGGCTGATCGCCATCCAGGACGTCGCGGCGGGCGAGACCGTCGGCTACGGCTCGGCTTACGTGGCCCCGCACGCCATGCGCGTCGGCATCGTCGCTTGCGGATACGCCGATGGGTATCCGCGCCACGCCAGCCTGGGGCAAGATCATGGCGCCCCGGTGCTGGTGCGCGGGGTGCGCACGCGCCTGGTGGGTCGGGTCAGCATGGACATGCTGGCGGTGGATCTGACACCGGTGGAGGCCAGCGCAGGGCCATGTCACCCCGGCGACGAGGTGGTGCTGTGGGGCCGCAGCGCGCACGGCGCGGTACTGCCAGCGGACGAAGTGGCGCAGGCCGCCGGTACCATCGCCTACGAACTGCTGTGCGCGGTGGCTGCGCGTGTGCCTTTCACCACCGACGGCGGATGAGCCACGGGGCGACCGCCGTCGGCAGGCCTCTTGTACTCCAGGGAGTATGGACCTATACTATTGGGCAGTCAGGAGTCTGTCTATGCATGCCCCCGTTTCCGCTTATCCGATTTCGCTTTCCGCACCGATGGCGCCCCCCCGGCGCGCGCTGCTGCTGGGTCTGGCGTGGGTCGCCGCCGCGTCGCTGGCATCGCCAGCGCACGCCACCGAAGCCCCGCGCGTCGAAGTCCACACGGTGGCGCGCCAGCGGGTCGGCGTCGGGCTGACCCTGGACGGCGTGCTGGAAGCCGTGCAGCAAAGCACGCTATCGGCACAGGCCAGTGGGCGCATCGCCCAGCTCAGTGTCAAGGCCGGTGACCGCGTGCGTGCCGGGCAGGTGCTGGCCGTCATCGACGACCGTGAAACCGGCGCCGGCGTGCAGCGCGCCCAGGCCGCGGTGGTGCAGGCCGAGGCCGAAGCGCGCAACGCGCAGGCCCACCTGCAGCGCACGCGCGAGCTGCGCGCGCAGGGCTTCGTGTCGCAGGCGGCGCTGGACACCGCGCAGGCGCAGGCGGACGCCGCGCAGGCCGCGGTGGCGCAGGCGCGCGCCGCGCAGGCGCAGGCCGCGTTGGCGCAGGGCTTCACGCGCGTGACCGCGCCTTACGACGGGTTCGTGCTGGCGACCCATGCCGAAGTGGGCGACCTGGCCGCGCCCGGCCGACCGCTGCTGACCGTGTACGCCCCGCAGCCGCTGCGCGCCACCGTGCAGGTGCCCGCGTCGCGCGCGGCGGTGGCGGCGGCCGCCACACGCGTGGAGGTGCGCCTGCCCGACGGGCGCTGGGTGCAGCCTACGGGCCAGACGCGGCTGCCGGCTGCCGACCCGGTGGCGCAGACCATCGAGTGGCGCTTGCCGCTGGCCCCCGGGGACGTCGGCGCCGCGGTGCCGGGCCACACCGTCAAGGTGCGCTTCGTCGGCGGGCAGGAGGAGCGCCTGGTCATTCCGGCGCGCGCCATCCTGCGCCGCGGCGAGTTGAGCGCGGTCTACGTCGCCACAGCCAGCGGCGCACCCAGTGGCTTCGTGCTGCGCGCGGTGCGGCTGGGGGCCGACCTCGGGCCCGATGGGGTGGAGGTGCTGTCGGGCGTGCAGCCGGGTGACCGGGTGGCGCTCGACCCGGTGCGGGCGGGGCTGGCCGGTGCCCAGCCGGTGGCGCGCTGAAGCGGCGGGAGGCAGCGATGACGCACCCCACCCCGCACGACACCCCCGCCACCGAACGGCTGGGCTTTTCCGGCACAGTGGCGCGCCTGTTCCAGGCCAACGCCATCACGCCGCTGCTGGCGCTGGTGGCGCTGCTGCTGGGCCTGTTCGCCGTGTTGGTCACGCCGCGCGAGGAGGAGCCGCAAATCAACGTCACGATGGCCAACGTGATCATTCCGTTCCCGGGCGCGTCGGCCGCAGACGTCGAGAAGATGGTGGCGCAACCGGCCGAGCATGTGCTGTCGCAAATCCACGGCATCGAACACACCTACAGCGTCGCGCGCCCGGGTGTGGCGGTGCTGACGGTGCAATTCCAGGTGGGCGTGCCGCGCACCGAGGCGCTGGTGCGCCTGTACGACGTGCTCAACGCCAACCAGGACTGGCTGCCCCAGGGCCTGGGCGTGCTGCCGCCGATCGTCAAGCCCAAGGGGATCGACGACGTGCCGGTGTTTGCCGCGACGCTGTGGGCGACGGACGCGCGCAGTGCGCTGGAGCTGGAGCGCGTGGCGCACGCGGTGGAGTCGGACCTGAAACGCCTGCCCGGCACGCGCGAGGTGCAGACCATCGGCGGCCCCGGCCGAGCGGTGCAGGTGTGGCTGGATCCGGCGCGGCTGCGTGCCCGTGGCGTGTCGGTGCATACGCTGCAGCAGGCCATTGCCGCTGCCAACCAGGCGCTGCCCGCCGGCAGCGTCGCCAACCCACGCGCCGGGATGGACGGGGAGCCATCGATGCTGACGGTGGAGACCGGCGAGTTCCTGCGCTCGGCGCAGGACGTGGCCGACATCGTCGTTGGTGTCCACCAAGGCAAGCCGATTTATTTGCATGAGGTGGCGCGGGTGGAAGAAGGCGCGCAGCTGCCGCGCCGCTACGTCTGGCACACGCCCGGGCCGGGTGATGCGCTGCCCGACGGCGCGCAAGTCGGCCAGGCCTACCCGGCGGTTACCGTCATCGTCACCAAGAAGCCCGGCGTCAACGCGGTGGATGTGGCTCGTGCGGCGCGCGAGCAAATCGAGCGCCTGCGCAACACCCTCATCCCGCACGACATCCAGGTCACGGTCAGCCGCGACTACGGCGCCACCGCCGCCGACAAGGCCAACAAGCTGATCCAGAAGCTCGTTTTTGCCACCGCCAGCGTGATCGTGCTGGTGGGGCTGGCGCTGGGTCGGCGCGAGGCGGTCATCGTCGGTGTGGCCGTGATCCTGACGCTGACGGCAACGCTGTTTGCTTCCTGGGCGTGGGGCTTCACGCTCAACCGGGTGTCGCTGTTTGCGCTCATTTTCTCGATCGGCATCCTCGTGGACGACGCCATCGTGGTGGTGGAAAACATCCACCGCCACCGCCAGCTCACGCCCGACGCACCGCTGCGCGAGATCATCCCGCGCGCTGTCGATGAGGTCGGCGGCCCCACCATTTTGGCCACGCTGACGGTGATCGCCGCCCTGCTGCCGATGGCTTTCGTCACCGGGCTGATGGGCCCCTACATGAGCCCGATCCCCATCAACGCCAGCATGGGCATGGCCATCTCGCTGGCGATTGCTTTCACTGTAACACCCTGGCTGGCGCTGCACCTGACCCAACGGCACGCGCATGCGGCGCACGCGCCGTCACGCCTGACACGCGGCCTGCAGACCTTCTTTACCCGGACGCTGACACCGCTCCTGCACAGCGCGCGCAAGCGCTGGCTGCTGGCCGCTGGCGTGGTCGCGGGCCTGGTGCTGTCGGTGGGGCTGGCGGTGGTGCAGGCGGTGATCCTGAAGATGCTGCCGTTCGACAACAAGAGCGAGTTCCAGGTGGTGCTGCAAATGCCCGCTGGCAGCGCGTTGGAAGATACCGCCGCCGCACTGCAGGACATGACCACCTTCCTGGCGCAGCAGCCCGAAGTGGCGCACGTGCAGGGCTACGCCGGCACGGCCAGCCCGATCACCTTCAACGGGCTGGTGCGCCAGTACTACCTGCGCGCCGACGCCGAACAGGGCGACCTGCAGGTCAACCTGGTCGATGCGCACCACCGCCAGGAAAAGAGCCACGCCATCGCGCAGCGGCTGCGGCCGCAGCTGGAGGCCATCGCCCAGGCGCATGGCGGGCGCATCCAGGTGGTGGAGGTGCCGCCGGGGCCGCCGGTGCTGTCGCCCATCGTGGCCGAGGTCTACGGGCCCGATGAAGCCGGCCGCGCCGAGCTGGCGCGCCGCGTGGCGCAGGCGTTTGCCGCCACACCCGACATCGTGGGCGTGGACACCACGTTGCGCGAGGAAGCCCCGCGCGCCTTCCTGCGCATCGAGCGCGCGCGCGCCGAGGCGCTGGGCATTCCGGCGCAGGTGATCGCGCAGACCGTCTACACCGCGCTGTCGGGGGCGGATGCGGCCTGGCTGCACGACGGCCACGCCAAGTTTGCGGTGCCGGTGCGGCTGCAGCTGCCGCGCGAAGCGCAAGTGGGGCTGGATGCGCTGCTGGCGCTGCCGGTGCAGGCCGCCAACGGCCGCATGGTGCCGCTGTCGGAGCTGGTGCGCGTGGAGCATGGCGTCATCGAGCAGCCGCGCTTGAGCAAGGATCTGCTGCCGGTGGTCTATGTGCTGGGCGACATGGCCGGCCGCACGGACTCACCGCTGTACGGGCTGTTTGCGATCCGCACGCGCCTGGCCGAGGCCGCGCTGCCCGATGCCGGCCCCCTGGGCGAGTACTGGATCCGCCAGCCTGAAGACCCGTGGCGCCAGTACGCCATCAAGTGGGACGGCGAGTGGCAGATCACCTACGAGACGTTCCGCGACATGGGCGCCGCCTACGCGGTCGGCTTGGTGCTGATCTACCTGCTGGTGGTGGCACAGTTCCGCAGCTACCTGACGCCGCTGATCATCATGGTGCCGATTCCGCTGACCATGATCGGGATCATGCCCGGGCACGCGCTGCTGGGTGCGCAGTTCACCGCCACCAGTATGATTGGCATGATCGCGCTGGCCGGCATCATCGTGCGCAACTCCATCCTGCTGGTGGACTTTATCGAGCAGGAAACCGCCAAGGGCATGCCCTTTGCCGATGCCGTGGTGCAGTCGGCGGCGGTGCGCGCGCAGCCGATCGCGCTGACCGCCATCGCCGCCATGATGGGCGCGTTCTTCATTCTGGACGACCCGATCTTCAACGGCCTGGCGGTGTCGCTGATCTTCGGCATCGCGGTGTCCACCATGCTGACGCTGGTCGTCATTCCGGTGCTGTACTATGTGGTGTATCGTCGCCGCTATGCGGCGGCAGCCACCGCCTGATGTGTGATGTCGTCGTGGCCCGTTCGCCCGTGGCGCGCTGCGCCGATCCCCGTTGGGGACCCGTGCCCGCCGTGGCCACGGCTGGGAACACGGCGGCGACGGTGTTTTCTATTGTCCAACCCATTCAAGGAGTTCACCATGACCGTTGAACGTTACATCCGCATCATCGCCGGCTTGTTTGTGTTCGTCTCCGTCGCGCTGGGCGCGCCGTCGAGCCCGCTGTTCGTCAGCGAATGGTTCCTCGCCTTCACCGCGTTCGTGGGTCTGAACTTGTTCCAGTTCGGCTTTACCAACTTCTGTCCGCTGGCCATCATCCTGAAGAAGCTGGGCGTGCCCGAGTCCGCCATCCCGTGCAAGGCCTGCTGAGGCGCGCACATCCAGCGTCCGAAGGAGCGACGGCATGACTTCCCCTACGTCCCCGGCGCCGCTGCAGTTCCTGCACCCGGGCTGGTTTTCGCTCGTCATGGGGCTGACCGGCCTGGCGCTGGCCTGGCAGGCCGCCACCCCGCAGCTGGGCGACTGGGCGGGCGGTGCCGCGCTGGCGCTGGGTGCTCTGGGCACGGTGGTGTTTGTGGTGCTGGCGCTGGCGTCGCTGTGGCGCGTACAGCTGTACCCGCAGGCACTGGCCGAAGATCTGCGCCACCCGGTGCGGCATGCATTCGTTGCCGCCGCGCCGGTGTCGCTGCTGCTGGTGGCAACGTGGCTGGTGGCGACGGATCTGGCGCCCGCGCTGGCGCGGGGGCTGTGGTGGGTGGGCGCGCTGGGTCAGCTGGCGGTGACCGTGTGGGTGCTGGGGCGCTGGCTGGCCCCCACGGTCGCCCACGCCCCCGACGCGCAATCGCTGTGGAATGGGGTCACGCCGGTCCTTTATATTCCGGTGGTCGGCAACGTGGTGGCACCGCTGGCGGGGGTGGCGTTGGGCCATCCGGTGTGGTCGGCGGTGCACTTTGGCGTTGGGGCGTTTTTCTGGCCGGTGGTATTTGCGCTGCTGGTGGCGCGCCGCCTCACCCACGGCCCCATTCCGCCGCGGCTGCACCCGACCTGGTTCATCTCGCTGGCCCCGGCGGCCGTGGTGGGGCTGTGCCTGCTGCGCTTCGAGGCGCCGCCCATGGCCGTCGCGGCGGTCTGGGGGCTGGGTCTGTTCATCCTGGCCTGGGTCGGTCTACACGCACGCCGCTTCTTCGCCCAACCCTTCGCGTTGCCGTTTTGGGGGGTGTCGTTTCCGCTGGCGGCCTTCACCACGCTGACGCTGCGCCTGGGTTCGGCGTTGGCGCTACCCGCCATGCAGATGGCAGGAGTGGTGTTGCTGGCGCTGGCGTCGGTGGTGATTGCCGCGCTGCTGCTGGCCACGGTCAAAGGACTGCGCCAGGGCACGCTGCTGGCACCCGAACCGGTCGCACCGGTGGTGGCCGCGCCGTGACGCGGGTCACGCCCGCGGCCTGACGTGATCGTCCCGGAAACACCCCCGCACGCGGCGTCGCCCCGTCCTGCGGCACCTACACGGCCGCCGACGCCCGCCAACGCCGGGCGCGGCTGCACGGGCAGGAAGGCGCGATGACACTGCTGGAGCTGACGCTGCTGGGCGCAGCCGCCGTGGCGGCCGGTGCCCTCAACGCCATCGCCGGCGGGGGCAGCTTTCTGACCTTTCCGGCCCTGGTGGCGGTGGGTGTGCCCCCCATCGCGGCCAACGCCACCAGCGCGGTGGCGGTCTGTCCCGGCTATCTGGGCAGCACGCTGGGTTTTCGTGCCGAACTGGCGCGCCTGCCTGCGCGCCGCCTCGGGCGCGAGGCTCTGCTGGCCGCCACCGGCGGCGTGGCCGGGGCGCTGCTGCTGCTGGTCACGCCCGC
>NZ_DAISZC010000133.1:0-1635 GCF_036824975.1 Tepidimonas sp. | reverse complement strand
ATGCGGCGCGGGACGGCCGACGCCCGGCTACACTCTCGAGCATCATGACGGTGACGATTGCTGCGCCCGCGGTGGGGGTGGATGCGCTGCTGTCGACCTTGCAGCGGCACGGCTTTGCGGTGCTGGGGTCGACGGCGGTATGCGATTGGCTGAGCTTGTCCCTGCAAGACTTGCAGGCGCTGCAGCCTGCCTGGAATGATTTACCTCCCGACCGGTATCTGAAGGATGGCGGCCGCTACCGGCGTCGGCGCCACGGCTGCTTCGTTGTGGAGGGAGATGCGGTGCGGCGAGTGCCCGACCGCGCCCACTACCAACCGCTGGAGTACAACGCGCTGCACGGCGGCATGCGGCGCTGGTTTGCGCCGCTGACGCCGGCCCTGCTGGAGGCGCCGGCGTGGACACGCCTGCTGCAGCGCACGGCGGCGGTAGCCTCTAGCCTGCGTGGGGCGCAACCCTGGTACGTGGAGGCGCATCCGTTCCGCATCGACACCACCGGCGGTATCGGCCGTCCCACCCCCGAAGGGGCGCACCGCGACGGTGTCGATCTGGTGGCGGTGTTCCTGCTGCAGCGGCACCGCATCAAGGGGGGCGAAAGCCGCGTGTTCGAAGCCGACGGACCGCGCGGGCAGCGCTTTACGCTGTCCGAACCCTGGTCGGTGCTGTTGCTGGATGACCAGCGCGTGATCCACGAAACCACGCCCATCCAGCCGCTGCAGGAGGGCGAGCTGGGCTGGCGCGACACGCTGGTGCTGACGTGCCGCGCCGGCGGTTTTTTGGGGGACTGACGCGCCCCGTTGACGGTGCCCAACCCCAACGCGCTTGCCGCTCAGCCCAGGCGGCACGCCCTAGGATGTGCTGCTGCCGCTGACAGGGTGTATGGCTCATCCACGGGGAGAAGGGATGTGGCTGGCCCGAGGGGCAGCGGGACACCCACCAGGCGGGTGATCCACCCCACCGCAGCACAGGCGCGGCGAGCCGAGTTGCCGCAACCCTACTGAGGCTGAAAACCGCTGTCGCGGATGATGCGCGCCCACACCGCCGTGTAGGCGCGTTCGCGTTGCGCCAGCTGCTCGCCGCTCATCGGCTCCACCGTCAGGCCCATCGCGGTCAGGCGCTCACGCACGGCGGGCTGCGCCAACACTTTGGTCAGCGCGGCCGCGATGCGTTCGCGCTCCGCCGCCGGGGTACCCGCGGGAGCGAACAGACCGTAGTACGGGACCTCCTCGAAGCCCGCGATGCCCAGCTCGGCGAAGGTGGGTACCTCGGGCAGCAGCGCTTGGCGGGTGCGGCCCATCACCGCTGCGATGCGCAGCTTGCCCGCCCGGTGGTTTTCGATGAAGTCCGGCACCGAGCCGATACCCGCCGGGATCTGGTTGCCCAACATGTCGGCCATCATCGGCGCGCTGCCACGGTACGGCACGGGTGTGAGTTCGAGCCGCTCACGCTGCGCCAGCGTTTGCACCAAAAACTGGGGCACCGACGCCGGCGCCGGAATCCCAATGCCGGCGCGCCCGCCTTGCTGGCGCACCCAGGCCACGAAGTCGCGGTAGCCGCTGGCGGGCGTTGCACCCGACAGGGCCAGCGCGTTGACGAAGGTGGCCAAGCCCGCTACGGCGACGAAATCCCGGGCCGGAT
>NZ_DAISZC010000053.1:9451-15324 GCF_036824975.1 Tepidimonas sp. | reverse complement strand
TGCTGCGCGGCGCGGTGCCGCAAATCGCGCCAGAAGGCGCCCGGGTGGGGGGGAGTTCAGGATGACCAGCCGTTGTAGCCGCTGCGGCTGGGTGGCGGCCAGATTTCACGCTACGGCGCCGCCCCAGTCGTGCGCCACGAGTGCGGCCACCTGAGCCGGCGTGGGACTGTCGGCCGTGACGATGTCGATAAGGGCGGCGATGTCTTGGACCAGGTGGCGTGGCCCGATAGGCTTGCGGGTCGGTGGGGGCGCTGGAGCGCTCGTAGCCACGCAGGTTGGGCGCGATGCAACGCCAGCCGCCGTGCTCAGCCGCGGCGAAATGTCTCAGGGCCTCGTCCCACACGAACGCCGCTTCGGGAAAGCCGTGCAGAAACAGCAGCACCGGCCGGCCGGGCTGTCCTGCGGCACGCTCGCTCAGCGTGATGCCGTGGGGCAGCGGGCAGTCGAAGGTTTGGATGGTCATGGAGGGTGGCCTCGAGGACAGCAGGGTAGTGAGCGTGAACCGGTACCGACGGCTCGGGCAGCCCCTCGGAGTGCCGTCGGGCAGATGCGGCCGGCGCGTCGGCAGCGGTCTGACCCCACGGCGGTACCGCGCCTGTTTAGCCGGCTGCCGGCGCGCCTGCGCGGCGATGGGCCCAATCCCACAGCCGCTGGGCCACGTCTTCCACCCCTTGGCGCTTGATGGCGGAAAACAGCATCGCATCGCCGCCGCGGCATTGCAATCGCGCAATCGACAGTGCCCGGGTGGCCTGCTGGTGCGAGAGCTTGTCCGCCTTGGTCAGCAGCACCAGAAAGTCCAGACCCTGCTCGACCCGGGGACGGATGATCTCCAGCAGCGCCTCATCCCGCTCGGTCAGGCCCAGGCGCGCGTCACACAGCAGCACCACGGCGCGCAGGTTAGGGCGGCTGACCAGGTAATGGGCCATGACCTGCTGCCAGCGCCGCTTGGCCGCCTGCGGCACCGCGGCGTAGCCATAGCCGGGCAGGTCGGCCAGCACGGCGTCGGTCTGCCCGCCCTTGCCCAGCGCAAACAGCACGATGCTCTGGGTGCGCCCGGGCATCTTGGAGGCGAAGGCCAGTTGGCGCTGCTGCGCCAGGGTGTTGATGCAGGTGGACTTGCCGGCGTTGGAGCGGCCGACAAAAGCGATTTCGGGCACCTCCAGCGCGGGCAGGTGCTGCAGCTGCGGCGCTTCGGTGAGAAAGCGCGCCGTGTGCAGCCACGCCATGGGCGTGGTAGGGGTGGGTGCGCCAGCAAGCAGGGTGTCGGTGTTCATGCCAGTCGGGTGTTGGGGCATTGTAAAATCCCGCGCCAGCGTACCCCATCGGGCGGGGTACGCGCCGCCCAATACCACTTGTTGCGCCCTCTCTGCGAATACGTCATGAAACCCTTCGTCACGCTCATCGCTGCCGCGTTGGCTGCCACCCTGTCCTGGCCCGTTGTCGCGCAAAGCGGCCAGCCTGATGTGAAGCGCGGAGCCACGCTGTACGGGCAGGTGTGCGTGGCTTGTCACGCCGCTGACGGCAACTCCACCACCGCGGCCAATCCCAAACTGGCGCAGCAGCACCCCGAGTATCTGATCAAGCAACTGACCGAATACAAAAGCGGCAAGCGCGCCAACGCGGTGATGGTGGGCTTTGCGTCGGGGCTGTCCGAGCAGGACATGCGCGACATCGCCCACTGGCTGGCTAGCCAGAAGGCGGCGCCGGGTTTTGCCACCAACGCCGAGCTGGTGCGGTTGGGAGAGCGCATTTACCGCGGTGGGCTGATGGATCGGCGCATTCCGGCCTGCGCAGGCTGTCACTCGCCCAATGGCGCGGGTATCCCGGCGGAATACCCGCGGCTGGCCGGTCAGCACGCCGAGTACACCGCCACGCAGCTCAAGCTGTTCCGCAGCAACGAGCGCGCCAACAACAAGCAGATGCACGAAATTGCGCGCTACCTGACCGACCGCGAAATTGCGGCGCTGGCCGAATATATCGCTGGGCTGCAGTAAGTGCGGCGGGCAGGCTGGGGTAGGCGGTTGACCGCGTGCCCTGTGGGTCTGGCGGCGCACGGTCGCGGGGAAGATGCCCGCGATGCGGAACCGGAAATATCAGTGTCTGATAATATTCTGGGTGGTTGCCGGCCCGCTGTGCGGAACCTTTGGCCCAGCCACCGATCCGACGCCAGGCAGGCCCCACGGGCCTGCCTTTTTTGTGTAGCCGAAGCCGCATGAGCGTCTCCACTGCCGGAATCGAGTTGCGTGCCACGAACCGCTGGCTGACGGCGGCAGTGGAGCTGCTGTCGTCGATGCGCTTTGCCATCGCGCTGCTGACGGTGATCTGCATTGCGTCGGTGGTGGGCACCGTGCTCAAGCAGCATGAGCCGCTGAACAACTATGTCAACCAGTTCGGGCCGTTCTGGTCCGAGGTGTTTGGTGCGCTGAACCTGTACGCGGTCTACAGCGCGTGGTGGTTTTTGCTGATCCTGGCCTTTTTGGTCGTCAGCACGTCACTGTGCATCGTGCGCAACACGCCCAAGATCGTGGCCGATCTGCGCCAGTTCAAGGAGCACGTGCGCGAGCAGAGCTTGCAGGCGTTCCATCACAAGGCGCGGGCCGAGTTGGCCGAGCCGCCGCGTGCCGCGGCCGAACGCATCGGCCAGGCGCTGCTGGCGCGTGGGTGGAAGGTGCGCCTGCAGTCGCGTCAGACGCCCGGCGGCACTGGCTGGATGGTAGCGGCCAAGGCCGGAGCGGCCAACAAGATCGGCTACCTCGCTGCCCATGCGGCCATCGTCATCATCTGCATCGGGGGGTTACTCGACGGCGACCTGATGGTGCGCCTGCAGATGTGGTTCGGGGACAAGGAGCCGCTTCAGGGCGGCGGGCTGATCGCCGAGGTGCCGCAGAAGCACCGCCTCAGCGATGCTAACCCCACCTTCCGCGGCAATCTGCTGGTCACCGAAGGCACCCGTGCCGGCATTGCCGTGTTGGCGCAGCCCGAGGGCGTGGTGCTGCAGGAGCTGCCGTTCGAAGTCGAGCTGAAAAAGTTCATCGTCGAGTACTACGACAGCGGCATGCCGCGTCTGTTTGCCAGTGAGATTGTTATCCATGACCGCTACACGGGCGAGGCGCGCCCGGCGCGGGTCGAAGTCAACCACCCGGTTGAGCACCGCGGCATCTCCATCTATCAGTCCAGCTTCGACGACGGCGGCTCGCTGGTGAAGCTGCGCGCGCTGCCGATGGGCGCGGCGGTCAAGCCGTTCGAGGTGCAGGGCCGCATCGGTGAGGCGACGATGCTGACCAACGGCAGCGAACGGCTGCGCCTGGAGTTTACTGGGCTGCGCGTCATTAATGTCGAAAACTTTGGCGGCCAGGGACGTGACGCGGCGGATGTGCGTCGGGTCGATTTGCGGCAGGCCATCGAGGCCCGCTTGGGTGCCGGCAACAAGACCGTGACGGAGCGCACGTTGCGCAATGTCGGTCCCAGCGTCGCCTACAAGTTGCGCGACGAAGCCGGTCAGGCGCGGGAATTCCACAACTACCAGTTGCCCATCGAACTCGACGGCCAGCGCGTGTACCTGCTGGGGGTGCGCGAGTCGCCGTCCGAGCCGTTCCGCTACCTGCGCGTGCCGGTGGACGACAACGACGGCATGGAGGGCTTCGTGCGCCTGCGCGCGGCGCTGGCCGATGCCGCGCTGCGCCGCCAGGCGGTGCAGCGCTACGTGGCCCATGCGGCTGCCGGACAGCCGCCCGCGGTGGTGGAGGCACTGACCGGCTCGGCACAGCGCGCCATCGACCTGTTCGCCGGCGAGGATCCCGAGATCGCGCGGCTGCCGCACAACGGCGCGCCGCGGCTGGGGGGGCTGCAGGCGCTGTCGGCCTTCATGGAGGCCAACATCCCCGAGGCGGAGCGCGAGCGCGTCGGCGAAGTGCTGCTGCGCATCCTCAACGGCGCCCTGTTTGAGCTGTACCAGCTCAGCCGCCAGCAGGCGGGGTTGCCGCCCGCGGAACGTGGCGACGCCACCGCGGCCTTCATGACGCAGGCGGTGCTGGCGCTGTCGGACGCCTTTTTCTACCCGGCACCGCTGGTGCTGACGCTGACCGACTTCGAGCACGTGCAGGCCAGCGTTTTCCAGGTGGCGCGAGCCCCCGGCAAGACCATTGTCTATCTGGGGTGTGCGTTGCTGATCGTCGGCGTTTTTGCCATGCTCTATGTGCGTGAGCGGCGCCTGTGGGTGTGGTTGGCGCCGTCGGCGTCGGGCGCCGCCGCGACCATGGCGCTGTCGAGCAACCGCAAGCTGCTGGACAACGACCGCGAGTTTGACGCGCTCAAGGCTCTGCTTCCTACCCCCACCGCTGGAGGTGCGACATGACCACTGCCACCGAGACCATCGATTTGCGCCCCGCCGGGCGCCCCAACAGCGGCGTGCGCGGCTGGCTGCAGCGGCGTACGCTGTGGGACTGGCTGTATGCCGTACTGGTGCTGGCCGCCACCGCCGTGGCGTTTGCCATCTACGGCGCGCGCATGGATGGTTACGAGCGCGCCATCTTGGCCGGGACGGCGCCCAGCCTGATTGCGCTGGCGTGGTTTTGGCGACCGGTGCAGCTGCTGACAGTGGCGGTGGGAGCGCTGTCGCTGCTGGCCATTGGCCTGTACCAGGTGGACGGGCGCGCCGATTTGGCGCGGGCCGAGCAGGTGTTCCTGCTCAAGTACTTCCTCTCCAGTCAGTCGGCCATCCTGTGGATGAGCGTGCTGTTTTTCATGAGCACGGTGTTTTACTGGATAGGCATGCTGGCGCCGCGCGGTGGCGACACGGCCGAGCGGCTGGGCTCGCGCATCGCCTGGGTGGCGGTAACGCTGGCGCTGGTGGGTACGATGGTGCGCTGGTACGAAAGTCACCAGATCGGGCCCGGCATTGGCCACATTCCGGTCAGCAACCTGTACGAGGTATTCGTGCTGTTTGCGTGGCTGACCGCCGCCTACTATCTGTATTACGAAGACCGCTATCAGACGCGCCGCATGGGGGCGTTTGCGATGCTGATCGTCAGCGCCGCGGTGGGCTTTTTGCTGTGGTACACGGTGGTGCGTGAGGCGCACCAAATTCAGCCGTTGGTGCCGGCGCTACAGAGCTGGTGGATGAAGCTGCACGTGCCGGCCAATTTCATCGGCTACGGCACCTTTGCCATTGCTGCCATGCTGGCGTTTGCCTACCTCATCAAGCAAAGCGCTGCCGAGACGCGCTGGTGGAAACTGGCGCCGCTGTGGGCGCTGGGTGTGGTGCTGTGCTTCGAGCCGCTGGTGTTCCGCCAGGACGCAGCGGACAAGGGCGGCAGCTACTGGTTCATTTACTTTGGCGTGTCGGCACTGATCGTTGGCGGCATTCTGTCTGCGCGCCGGCGCATCGCCGAGCGTCTGCCAAGTCTGCAGGTGCTCGACGACGTGATGTACAAAGCCATCGCGGTGGGCTTTGCGTTTTTCACCATCGCCACCGTGTTGGGGGCGCTGTGGGCAGCCGAGGCGTGGGGTGGTTACTGGAGCTGGGACCCGAAGGAGACCTGGGCGCTGATCGTCTGGCTCAACTATGCGGCGTGGCTGCATATGCGCCTGATGAAGGGGCTGCGCGGTACGGTGGCCGCGTGGTGGGCGCTGGTGGGCTTGGGCATCACCACCTTCGCGTTTCTGGGCGTCAACATGTTCCTGAGCGGCCTGCACAGCTACGGTGCGCTGTAAGCGGCGCTGCCCGGTGATGGCGCGGCATGGCGGCCCGGTTGTGTGATGGCAGTTGGCAGGATGCGCAGTCGGCCCAGTGAAATCACGCCTGAAGCCGTGTTCAAAGATCGGCGGGTGTGGTTGCGGCGGGTGGGTTTGGCCGCCGTCGGGTCGGTGTGTGC
>NZ_DAISZC010000053.1:6052-9351 GCF_036824975.1 Tepidimonas sp. | reverse complement strand
GGTCGATGATCCGGTGACGCCGCGCGAGCTGGCCACCACGTACAAGTAGGTGGCAGTCTTTAGCGTCTTGCTCAGTCGAGGGCCAGCGCGCGCTCCTGTCGCCACAAGTCACTGGGCACTTCGCGGGCGCGGATGAGCTGGCTGCGCGGGCCGCTGACCAATACTTCGGCCGCCCTGCCGCGCGAGTTGTAGTGGCTGGCCATGCTCATGCAGTAGGCGCCCGCCGATGCCACGGCCAGCCAGTCCCCCGCCTGGGCCACCAGCGCGCGGTCGCGGCCCAGCCAGTCGCCGCTTTCGCACACCGGGCCCACCACGTCCCATACCGTTGGCGTGCCCGCGCGCGGACGCACCGGCACGATGGCGTGGTAAGCCCCATACATCGCCGGGCGTGGCAGGTCGTTCATGCCAGCGTCCACGATCAGAAAATTTTTGTGTGGGCCGGTCTTGGTGTAGAGCACCTCGGTCACGCAGATGCCCGCGTTGCCCACCAGCGAACGCCCCGGCTCCAGCAGCAGCCGCCGCTGGCCGTGCCCGCGCGCGTCCAGGCGCTGCAGCGTCGCACCGATCAGGCTTTCGATGGTGGGCGGGGTTTCGTCGCGGTAGGTGATGCCCAGTCCGCCCCCCAGATCGAGGTGGGGCAAGGCAATGCCAGCGGCCTCGATTTGCTCCACCAGGTCGAGCACGCGGTCCAGCGCATCCAGATACGGTTCCAGGGTGGTGATTTGTGAGCCGATGTGGCAGTCGATGCCAACCACCTCCAGCCCGGGCAGCGATGCGGCATGCCGGTAGGCTGCCAAGGCCTGCTCGTGCGCAATCCCGAACTTGTTGTCGCGCAGTCCGGTGGAGATGTAGGGGTGGGTGCGCGCGTCGACGTCGGGGTTGACGCGCAGGCTCACCGGCGCCCGACACCCCAGCGCACGCGCGACCTCATCGAGCACGTCCAGTTCGGCCAGGCTCTCGACGTTGAAGCAGCCGATGCCCACTTCCAGCGCGCGCCGCATCTCGGCGCGCGTTTTGCCCACGCCGGAAAACACGATGCGCTGCGGTTCGGCACCCGCGCGCAGCGCGCGCTCCAGTTCCCCGCCCGAGACGATGTCGAAGCCGCAGCCGGCGCGGGCGAACAGCTCCAGCACCGCCAGCGTGGCGTTGGCCTTCATCGCATAGCACACCAGCGCGTCGCGCCCGGCCAGGGCCCGCTGGTACGCCGCCGCCGCGCTGCGCATGGCGCCAGCGGAGTACACGAACAGCGGCGTGCCATAGGTGCGTGCCAGCTCGGTCACGGGCACGCCTTCCACCCACAGCTCGCCGTCGCGCCAGTGCAAGTGCGGGGACCCGGGCAAAAAAGGCAGGGCGACGGACTCAGGGGCGGACATGACGGGTTCTCGGTGGGGAAGCGGGGGTCAGACCGCAGCGCCGGGCGCTGCATCGTCAGAGGCGGGCCGTTCGCTGGCCACAGCCTGACCGGCGCCATGAACGGCGGCTGGGCTGCCCGCGGGGGTGAGCGCGTGGCCGACGAAGGCCTGCGGCAGCGTCAGCGGCCCCTTTTGGCCGCAGCCCATCAGGGTCAACGCCACACCGACAGCCGCCAGCTTCGCCCGGCGGCCTACAATCGTTTGCAGAGCAACCATCCCGACGATTGTAGTGATGACCGACCTCGAGTATCTGGACCGGGCCGAAGCCGTGCTGCGTGTGGTCGAGCTCAACTGCGACCGCATCAACGAGGAAACCGACGCCGATATCGACAACCAGCGCGTCGGCGGCATGGTCACGCTGACTTTTCGCAACGGCAGCCAGATCGTCATCAACCTGCAAAAGCCTCTGCACGAAATCTGGATGGCGGCGCGCAGCGGTGGCTACCACTACCGCTTCGATGGTCAGCGCTGGATGGATACCAAGGGGGCGGGTGAATTGTTTGCCCACTTGTCGCGTGAAGCCTCGCTGCAAGCCGGCTTGCCGCTGATGTTTCGTCCTTGAAAACTCGTTCTCCGCGCCTGGCGGGCTGGGTGCCCCCGCTAAGGTCGGAACAGATCTAGGATGCCGCGCCGCTCCTGCGACTCGTCCTCGTCGTCCGGAGGGGCCTCCCCGGGTGGCAACTGCGGGGCGTCGCCGAAGCCCAACCGCCGCACGTAGCTACCATCGGCATATTCCTCGTACACCCAGTCGCCATCCAGCCACGCCACGCCTCGCGGCGGCTCCGGTGTCTGCACCGGCACGTTGCGCAGCGCCTGCTCCATGAAGCTGATCCAAATCGGCAGCGCCAACGCGCCGCCAGTGGCCCGCCGGCCCAGGTTGCGCGGCGTATCGTAGCCTAGCCACGCCGCAGCCGACAGCGTCGGGTGAAAGCCCACGAACCAGGCATCGCGCGCGTCGTTGGTGGTACCGGTTTTGCCATACAGATCCGGACGCTTGAGTGTGGCCTGCGCGCGCGCCGCCGTGCCCGAGCGCGTGATCTCGTTGAGCAGTTGGCTCATCACGAACGCGTTGCGCTGCGGCAGTGTGCGGTGGGCATCGTCGGGCTGCTGCGGTGGCACCTCGAGCAGCACGCGGCCGTTGGGGTCGGCGATGCGGGTGATCAACACCGGGGGCAGGTAGTACCCTCCGTTGGCAAACACCGCATAGCCGGCGGCCATCTCCAGCGGGGTTACCGCGCCGGCGCCCAGCGCCATCGTCAGGTAGGGGGGGTGTTTTTCAGGGTCAAAACCGAAGCGCTCGATCCATTGCTGTGCCGACTGCGTGCCTACTGCCCGCAGCACCTGGATCGACACCATGTTCTTCGACTTGGCCAGCGCCGTGCGCACCGTCATCGGTCCGTCGTACTGGCCGTCGTAGTTTTTCGGCTCCCACGGCTTGCCGCCGGTGACGCTGGCTGGGAAAAACAGCGGCGCGTCGTTGACGACCGTTGCCGGCATGATGCCTTTTTCCAGCGCGGCCGAATAGATGAACGGCTTGAAACTGGAGCCAGGTTGGCGTTGCGACTGCGTGACGCGATTGAACTTGTTGCGCTCGAAGTCGAACCCGCCCACCAGCGCACGGATGCCGCCGTCGCGCGGATCCACAGCGACGAAGGCGGCTTCGACTTCCGGCAGCTGGGTCAGCACCCAGCTCTGGCCGACGCGCGCGATGCGAACCACCGCCCCGGGCCGCAGCGCGATGTTGGGCGGCGCGTTGGCAGCCAGCGCCGAACGAACCGCCTCCAGCCCATTGCCGGTGATTTCGATGGGCGTGTCGTCGCCGCGCACCACCACCACCCGGTTGGGCTGCACCGACAGCACCACGGCGCTTAGGAACGGATCGTTGTC
>NZ_DAISZC010000053.1:0-5952 GCF_036824975.1 Tepidimonas sp. | reverse complement strand
GGGTTATAGGCAGAGGGCGCTTTGGGCAAACCGGCCAGCATAGCGGCCTCGGCGATGGTGAGGTCCTGCAACGACTTACCGAAGTAAGTGCGTGCTGCCGCCGCAAATCCGTAGGAGCGATGCCCCAGAAAAATCTGGTTCATGTAGATCTCGAGGATTTGCTCCTTGGTCAGCAGGTGCTCGAGCTTGAAGGTCAGCAGGATCTCGTAGATCTTGCGCAGGTAGCTCTTTTCGCTAGACAGATAGACGTTGCGTGCCACCTGCATGGTGATGGTGGACGCCCCTTGACTCTTGGCTTCGACCAGGTTGGCCAGCGCCGCGCGCAGCAGGCCGCGATAGTCCACGCCACTGTGCTCGAAGAAGCGCGCGTCCTCGATAGCGAGTACCGCCTTCACCATCACGGGCGGGATATCCTGGAAGCGCACCAGGTTGCGTCGTTCCTCGCCGAATTCGCCCAGCAGCGAGCCGTCGCGCGCATACACGCGCAGCGGCAGCTTGGGCCGGTAGTCGGCCAGTTCGCTGATGTCCGGCAGGTTCGGATAGGCGGCCGCCAGCCCGATGCCCACCAGCATGGCCAAGGCCAGCACGGCGGCACCGATGGTCGCAGCCACCGTGGCTAGCACACGCAACCACCAGGGGCGGCGTGTCGTGCGCCCGGCGGAGGGAGGGGGTGCGGAGCCCGGGGGCGGAGCGGAAGGGGGCATGCGTGTGGGGGGATCCGATGGCCGCGCATTATAGGAAAGGGGGGCGGCACGGTGCCGCATCGGCCGCGCCGCCCCAGGCGCGGGGCCCATCCCGTCACGCCAGCCGACCCCGGTGGGGCCGGTGTCCGTTTCTGGCAACGTTGCGTCTGGCCATGGTGGCTGCCGGGCCATCGGCAGACCCTGTCACGCGGCGTTGCTGTTACCATCAAAGTGCGTCTACACTACAGGCACAAACCGGCTGTGCGCCGGGCAACGAGGGTGGGTTTGATAGCACTGGGATTCCTGTTTGGTCGCGAGCCAGCGCCGCTGTTGGGCGTAGACATCAGTTCCACCACGCTCAAGTTGGTTGAACTTGGGCGTTCCCGAGACGGCAGCTATGCCGTTTTACATTGTGCGATCGAGGCCATGGAAAAGGGCTGGATCGCCGACGGCAACATCGAAAAGTTCGACGAGATTGCCGAGGCCCTGCGCCGGCTGGTGCGCAAGGCCGGTACCAAGACCAAGAATGTGGCGCTGGCACTGCCCGGCTCGGCGGTGATCACGCGCAAGATCAATCTGCCGGCCGGCCTGGGTGAAGACGAGCTGGAGTTGCAGGTGGAGGCCGAAGCCGCGCAGCTGATTCCGTTTCCCCTGTCGGACGTTGCGCTGGACTTCTGCGTCATCGGCCCGTCGGCCAGTGCCCAGGGCTACGTGGAAGTGCTGGTGGCTGCAGCCCGCAAGGAGCGCGTGTCCGACCGGCAGGGGCTGGCCGAAGCTGCGGGCCTCAATCCGGTTATCATGGACGTCGAGCCCTACGCCGCCCGCGTGGTGGCGCGGCGCGCCATCGAGCGGCTGCCCAACCGCGGCGCCAATCTGGTCGTGGCGCTGTTCGAGATCGGCTCGACCTCGACGGCGCTGCAGGTCATCCGCAACGACGAGATGATCTACGAACGCGACCAGCCAGTGGGCGGGCAAATGCTCACGCAGCTGATCGCGCGCCAGTACGGGTTGTCGCCGGAAGAGGCCGAGCAGAAGAAAAAAACCGGCACCGGTCTGCCTGCCGACTACCCGCAGCAGGTTCTGCAGCCGTTTTTGGATACGCTGGGTCAGGAGTTGGGCAGGGCGCTGCAGTTCTTCTTCACCAGCACGCCGCACAACAAGGTCGACCACGTTTTACTGTCCGGTGGTTCGGCCAGCCTGCCCGGCGTGGCGCAGGCGGTCATGGCGCAAACCGGCTTTGCCACCAGCGTGCTCAATCCCTTCGACGGGATGGCTTTGCCACCGCATCTGCCGCCGGCGCGGCTGGCCATGGAGCAGACGTCGTATCTGGTGGCCACCGGCCTGGCCCTGCGGAGGTTTGCGTCATGACCGCCATCAACCTACTGCCGCACCGCGAGTGGGCACGCAAGAAGCGGCGCGAACAGTTCTACCTGCACGTGGTGCTGGCTGCACTGGCCGGTGTTCTGTTGGCGGCCGTCGTTTACGCGGCGTTCGAGGCCCGCATCGCCGTGCAGGAGGGTCGCAACCAGCTGCTGCAGCGCGAAATCGCCAAGCTGGACGCTCAGATCAAGGAAATCACTACCCTGCAGGACGAGTTGGAGGCGCTCAAGGCCCGTCAGGGAGCCGTCGAGAGTCTGCAGGCGGACCGCAATGTGCCGGTCCATGTGCTCAATGAACTCGTGTTGCGGCTGCCCGACGGCGTCATTCTGCGCACCATCAAGCAGGAGGGCAGCACCATTGCCATCACCGGGGTGGCGCAGTCGCAGGAGCGCGTCTCCGAGCTGCTGCGCAACTTCTCCGGCTCCAGTACGTGGCTGCGCCAGCCGCAGCTCATCGAAATCGCGGCGGCCATGATGAACTTCAATCCCGGAGGGCAGCGGCGGGTGTTCAACTTCTCGCTGCGCGTGGTCCTGGGCAAGGCAGAGGCGGGCTGAGGCCCGGACGGATACACGCCATGGCCACGACGAAACGCAAATCCAGTGCCATCGACTGGAGTCGCCTGCAGCAGAGCCTGCAGGCGCAGTTCAGCGGGCTCGATCCGAACGACCCGTCCCGCTGGCCGCTGCTGCCACGTACGCTGCTGCTGCTGGCGGTGGCGGTGTTCGTTCTGGTTGGCCTGTGGTACGTGTGGGTATCGGATCGGCTGCAGGCGCTCGACACCGCGCAGCGGCGCGAGGAACAGTTGCGCAGCGAATACTCCCAAAAGCTGGCCCGCGCTGTAGCGCTTGATGCGCTGAAGTCTCAGCTGGAGCAGGTACGTCAGTACGTTGCGCAGCTCGAAAAGCAGCTGCCCAACCGGGCTGAAATGGATGCGCTGCTGTCCGACATCAACCAGGCCGGTATCGGCCGCGGCCTGCAGTTCGAGCTGTTCCGCCCGGGCCAGGAGGTCGTGCGCGACTACTACGCCGAGCTACCGATTACGCTGCGCGTCGGGGGCTCCTACCACGACATCGGGATGTTTGTCGCCGACGTAGCGCACCTGTCGCGTATCGTGACCCTGAACAACCTGTCGATCCAGACGGCGCCCAACCGCAGCGATGCACTGGTGCTGGAGGCCACGGCAAAGACGTTCCGCTACCTGGACCCCGATGAGGTGCTGGCGCAGAAAGCGGCCAAGAAGGCGCAGGGGGGTAAGCAATGAGGGTGGCAGCCGTACGCGGATCGGGCGCCCTGGCGCTGATGGTGGTGGCGGCCGGCGCCGTGCTGCTGGCGGGCTGCAGCGGTGCCGGCGACGACGACCTGGAGCAGTGGATGGCGCAGCAGCGCGCGACGGTTCAGCCCAAGGTCGAGTCGGTTCAGCCACCGTCGGCCTTTCAGCCGCAGTCCTATCTGGCCGCGCAGGCGGTGTCGCCGTTTAGCGAAGAGCGGCTGGCGCGCGCGATGCGTGCCGATACGGCGGCCTCGGCGGCGTCGCGCCTGCTCGAGGCCGAGCAGCGGCGCCCGCGCGAGGCGCTGGAGGACTTCCCGCTCGACACGATGGCGATGGTGGGTCTGCTCGACAGGGGCGGGCGGCGGGTGGCACTGGTGCGCGTCAACGGGCTACTCTACACCGTCCGGGTAGGCAATTACCTGGGTCAGAACTACGGGCGGATCACCGCCATCACCGACAATCAGATTGTGTTGCGCGAGATCGTGCAAGACGCTGCGGGGGAGTGGGTCGAGCGCACCGCCACCCTGCAGTTACAGGATGGAAGCGGCAAATGACGACCGAATATCTCTCCTCTCACCCGGCCGGTACGCCCCGCCGCCGCTCGGGCTACTGGCGCGCCGGGCTGTTGCTGGCAGCTTTGGTCGTCAGCGGGTGGGCGCAGGCCCAGGTCGCCATTCGTGCCGTCAGCGCCAGTGTCAGCGGCGGGCGCGAGGTGGTGCGCATCGAAACCGCCGAGCCGTTGCGCACGGTGCCGGGCGCGTTCACCATCCAGACGCCGGCGCGTATCGCGTTCGACTTTCCCGGTACCCGCAACGAAACCGGGCGCACGGTCTTCGAGCTCAACCAGGGCAACTTGCGGTCCGTGAATGTGGTGGAAGCCCAGGGGCGCACGCGTCTGGTCTTCAACCTGAACCGCGCGGTGCCGTACGACACCGAGGTGCGCGGCAATATCCTGCTGGTGACCCTCAGCCCGGCGGAGATCACCGCCCAGGCCACCGCTGCGGGCGCGTCCGCCACCTTCGCCGCGACCACCGCTGCCGCCGACGCCAAGGCCCTGACGGACATCGACTTCCGGCGTGGGGAGGACGGCGCCGGTCGCGTGATCGTCGAGCTGGGCGACCCGCAGACGGGGGTGGATATCCGCACGCAGGGGCGTGCGTTGGTGGTGGAATTCCTGCGCACCGTGCTGCCGGAAGGGCTGCGCCGGCGCATGGACGTGGCCGACTTCGGTACCCCGGTGCGCATGGTCACCGCCACGCAAGTGGGCGACCGCGTGCGCCTGCTGGTCGAACCCAGCGGCGAATGGGACCACAGCGCCTACCAGAGCGACAACCGCTTCGTGCTGGAGGTGCGTCCCGTCAAGCCCGATCCGAACCGCTTGGTGCAGGGGCCGAAGTACAGCGGTGAGAAGCTGTCGCTGAATTTCCAGAACATCGACGTGCGTGCCCTGCTGCAGGTGATTGCCGATTTCACCAACTTCAACATCATCACCAGCGACGCCGTGCAGGGCAACCTGACGCTGCGCCTGAAGGACGTGCCCTGGGATCAGGCCCTCGATATCATCCTTGAGGCCAAACAGCTGGGGTTGACCAAGACCGGTAACGTGATCCGGGTGGCGCCGAAGAGAGACCTGGATGCCGAGGCTGTGGCGCAGCGCGAAGTGGCCAAAAAACTCGAGGACCTGGAGCCCCTGCGGACCGAGGTGTTCCGGCTGAACTTCGCGAAGGCGGAGGACGTCGTCAAGACGCTCAAGGACGCCACCGCCAGTGGTGGCGGTGAGAGGCAGACCACCAACCGGCTGCTGTCGGCGCGCGGCTCTGCGATTGCCGATACCCGCACCAATCAGGTGTTTGTCACGGATGTGCCCAACCGGCTGGAGGCCGTGCGCGATTATGTGCGGCGCGTGGACAGCCCGAAGCGCCAGGTGATGATCCAAGCGCGGCTGGTCGAGGCCCGGGAAGGGTTTGGCCATGCACTGGGTATCCGGCTCGGCGGTGCGGACTTGCGAGCGGTCCGCGGGGGCGATGCTGGCTACAGCGTGGGTGGCGGCACGCGCGTGGCCATTGGCGGCTCTTACGATGCGATCACGTCGACCACCGGGCAAACGGCCAACCTGATGAACAATCAGAATACCAGTTTTATCAATCTACCGGGGCGTATCAATATCAACAACGTTGATATCCCGCGCTTTGCGCTGTCGTTGTTCAGCCCGTCGGCAAACCGTTTCCTGAATCTGGAATTGTCCGCGCTCGAATCCGACAACAACGGTCGCATCATCTCCAGTCCCAAGGTCGTCACGGGTGACCTCAACAAGGCGACGATCAAGCAAGGGGACCAATTGCGCTTTCTGCAACGACGCACCGGTGCGAACGGGCAGCCGGAAGATTTGATCGTTACAATTGACGCCAACCTGTCGCTTGAGGTGACACCGCAGATCACGCCTTCCGGTAAGGTGCTGATGCAGATCAAAGCCACGAAAAACCAGCTCGTCGGTGTGACGGCCGCAGGTCCCCAGCTGGCGGTCAAGGAAGTGGAGACCGAGGTGATGGTGGACAACGGGGGCACGGTGATGATCGGGGGCATCTTTGAGCAGGAGGAGCGCAACAGCGTCGACAAGGT
>NZ_DAISZC010000052.1:0-15558 GCF_036824975.1 Tepidimonas sp. | reverse complement strand
CGTGCTTGTAGTCGCTGGGTTCCATGTTGCCGCGCAGCTTGTCGGCGGCTTTGAACAGTTCGGCCTCAAAGCCGAGTTGAGCGCCGTTGGCAGCAGAGCGGGTGGTGGTGCGGGCCATGCAGTCTCCCCTCATTCGTCGTGGCAGGGCTGTTGCGCCCCGTGGGTGCCCGCAATCCTAGCGCAGCGCCCCCGCCTACAATTGCGCCACCATGCTCGACATCGCTTTGTTGCGCCGCGACCTCGACGCCGTCGTCGCGCGGCTTCAGACCCGCAAGAACCCCCAACCGTATCTGGATGTGGCCGCCTTCACGGCGCTGGAAGGTGAGCGCAAGGCGCTGCAGGTGCGCACCGAAGAATTGCAAGCGCGCCGCAACAGCCTGTCCAAGCAGATCGGGGTGCTCAAGGGCAAGGGTCAGCACGCCGAGGCTGAGGCGGTGATGGCCGAGGTGGCCGAGATCAAAGGCGCGCTGGAGGCCTCGGCGACACGGCTGGAGCAGATCCAGACCGAACTGCAGGCGCTGCTGCTGGCAGTGCCCAACCTGCCGCAGCCCGAGGTGCCGGTGGGCCCCGACGAAACGGGCAACGTGGAGCTGCGCCGCTGGAGCCCGCAAGGTGGCTGGGGTGGCGATCCGACGCCGCTGCCCTTCGAGCCCCGCGACCATGTGGCGCTGGGCGAGCGCCTGGGGTTGGATTTCGAGACCGCGGCCAAGCTCAGCGGCGCGCGTTTTGCCGTGCTGCGCGGGCCCCTCGCGCGCCTGCACCGGGCGCTGGCGCAATTCATGCTGGATGTGCAAATCGGCGAGCACGGCTACACCGAGTGCTACACGCCCTACATCGTCAACGCCGAGACGCTGCGCGGCACCGGCCAGTTGCCCAAGTTCGAGGCCGACCTGTTCGCTGCCAAGAAAGGCGGTGCCGAGGGCGGGGACGGGGCGATGTACCTGATCCCCACCAGCGAGGTGACGCTGACCAACTTCGTGCGCGACGAGATCCTGGCCGAGGCCGACCTGCCCATCAAGCTGACCGCGCACACGCCGTGCTTCCGCTCCGAGGCCGGAGCGGCTGGGCGCGACACGCGCGGGCTGATCCGCCAGCACCAGTTCGACAAGGTTGAGATGGTGCAGATCGTGCATCCCCAACACAGCCACGCGGCGCTGGAGGAGATGACCGGACACGCCGAGGCCATTCTGCAAAAGCTGGGGCTGCCCTACCGCGTGGTGTTGCTGTGCACCGGCGACATGGGCTTTGGCGCCGCGCGCACGCACGATCTGGAGGTGTGGTTGCCCGCACAAGGCACTTACCGCGAGATCAGCTCGGTGAGCAACTGTGCTGACTTTCAAGCGCGGCGGTTGCAGGCGCGCTTTCGCAATGCGCAGGGCAAGACGGAGCTGGTGCACACGCTCAACGGCTCCGGTCTGGCGGTGGGTCGCGCCCTGGTGGCGGTGCTGGAAAACTACCAAAACGCCGACGGCACCGTGACGGTGCCTGAGGCGCTGCGCCCATATCTGGGGGGTGCCGAGCGGCTATGAGCGGCGAGAGCGCGTGAAGGCGTAGTGCGCCAGTACGCGCTGGCTGCCGTAGGCGCCAGCGGTATCTCGGCGAAGTGCCCCGGCGCCAGCGCTGCACGGGGGCGAATAACGAAGGACCTGGAGCCCAAACTCAACGCAGACCAGCCCCTGGCGCGTCAAAGTCGCGCTGAATGAGCTCGATTTTGTAGCCGTCCGGGTCGGTGACGAAGGCGATGACGGTGGTGCCGCCTTTAACCGGCCCGGGCTCGCGGGTGATGGTGCCGCCGGCGGCGCGGATCTTCTCGCATGCCGCGTAGACGTCGGGCACGCCGATGGCGATGTGCCCATAGGCGGTGCCAAGCTCGTAAGACTCGACCCCCCAGTTGTAGGTCAGTTCGATTTCCGCCTGTCCGGGATTGCCGCCGTCGTAGCCCAGAAAAGCCAGCGAGTACTTGTACTGCGGATTGTCGGAGGTGCGCAGCAACTGCATGCCCAGCACCTGGGTGTAGAAGTCGATGGAGCGCTGCAGGTTGCCCACGCGCAGCATGGTATGGAGGATACGCATGGACGCGATTGTGCCGCGAACCGGCCATCCCTGCCACGGGCAGGGGCGGCCAGCTGCGATGGCTCAACGGGGCGTCAGACGATGCGGCCGAAGCTGGTGCGCAACGGGTCGATGCCGCCGCCTTTGCCACCACGGTTCTTGTTGCGGTTGCGGCGACCGCGCTCGTTGAGGGCGTCGATGCCGGTGCGCAGCGGGTCGGGCTGGCGTGCCAGGGCTGGCCCCTGCGGCTTGCGCGCGCCCTGGGGCTGAGCCGGGCGACCGTCGCGTGGGGGGCGCGGGGGGACACCGTCGCTACGGGGGGCTGCGGTCGACGCGGGGGCACCGGCATTCTTGTTTTTGTTACGGCGGCGCCGGTTGCGATTGCGCCGGCCTTCGGTGTCGATGCGGTTGCGGCTGTCGGTGCCGTCGCCGCCGCTTTGAGCGGCGCGTTCGTCGTCTGGGCTGTCCGCGGCCGCGTCGGCTGGCGCGGCAGGCGCCGTCGGGCGCGCGGCGTCACCGGCTCGGCGCGCGCGCAGGCGCTCCTGCAGTTCACGGCGGGCGGCGCGTGCTGCTGCCGCCATCACTTCGCGCGATGGCGGCTTGCCTGCGCCACCCCACAGCACCTGCCGCCCCATGGCGATCGGCTCGGCCTTTTCCTCCGGCCCCGGCATGAACTCGGGCAGCGCCTGCACCGGAATTTGCTGGCCGGTAAAGCGCTCGATGGCCATCATCCAGCCCTCTTCGTCCAGACTGACGAAGCTCAGTGCCTCGCCTTCGGCGCCTGCGCGGCCGGTGCGGCCGATACGGTGCACGTAGTCTTCGGCGATGTTGGGGATGTCGTAGTTGATGACGTGCGGCAGGTCCTCGATGTCGATGCCACGTGCCGCGATGTCGGTGGCCACCAGCACCCGCAACTGCCCGCTCTTGAAGCCATCCAGCGCCTGCGTGCGCGCCGTCTGGCTCTTGTTGCCGTGCAGCGCCATGGCGGTGATGCCGTGCTCGTTGAGGAATTGCGCCACCTGGTTGGCCCCGAACTTGGTGCGGGTGAACACCAGCACCTGGCTCCAGCCGTGGGTGTCGAGCAGGTGCTTGAGCAAGGCCAGTTTGCGGTCACGCGCCACGGGGTAGATGGCCTGCCGGATGCGCTGCACGGTGGTGTTAGGCGGAGTAACCTGGATGTGCAGCGGATCGCGCAGCAGACCGGCGGCCAGCTCTTTGATCTCGTCACTGAAGGTGGCCGAAAACAGCAGGCTTTGCTTGTGCTGCGGCAGCAGCGCCAGCACCTTGCGCACGTCGTGGATGAAGCCCATGTCGAGCATGCGGTCGGCTTCGTCGAGCACCAGGATTTCGACGCTGCCGAGGTCGACGTGACCCTGGTCGGCCAGGTCTAGCAGCCGTCCGGGCGTGGCCACCAGGATGTCTACGCCTTTGGCCAGCTTGTCGATCTGGGGCTTGAGCCCGACGCCGCCGAAGACGACCGCCGACTTAAGCTTGAGGTGTTTGCCGTAGGCCTTGACCGACTCTTCGACCTGCGCCGCCAGCTCGCGCGTGGGTGCCAGTACCAGTGCACGTACCGGTCGGAAGACGCCGCGCTTGGGCGGCTCGCCGCGCGTGGCCAGCAGCTGCAGCATCGGCAGCGTGAAGGCTGCGGTTTTGCCGGTGCCGGTCTGGGCACCAGCCAGCACGTCGCGGCCGGACAGCACAGCCGGAATGGCTTCGGCCTGAATCGGGGTGGGCGTCTCATAGCCCTGCTCGCGCACGGCCTCGACGAGGGCCGGCAGCAACTGGAGGTCTTCGAATGTCATGTAGTTGGATCGGGCGCCCATGCCGGGGCGCTCGGCATCAGCCCATGCCACCCGGCGCACGTCAGGGTATTGCGGGCTGCGGCGTGCGGGTGACTCAGTCGAGGGCAGATGAGGTCGGGGGACTGGGCTGGGACAGCCGGGTGCGATACAGGGCACCGGCACAATTCCCTCAAGCCCGGGCATCCATGCCGATCGGAGCGCGACTGCGGGCTCCAATCAGGCGACATTGTCGCATAACTGCGATAATCACCGCAGCGCCGGGCCCTGAGCCCGGTACCTTTTTTGTCGAACTGTTGTTTTTCCGACCATGGCGCAGTACGTTTTCACGATGAACCGTGTCTCCAAGACCGTGCCGCCCAAGCGGCAGATCTTGAAGGACATCTCGCTGAGCTTCTTCCCCGGCGCCAAGATCGGCGTGCTGGGCCTCAACGGGGCGGGCAAATCCACGCTGTTGAAGATCATGGCGGGCGTGGACAAGGAGTTCGAGGGCGAAGCGGTGCCGATGCCTGGCATCAAGATCGGCTATCTGCCGCAGGAACCCCAGCTCGACCCCGACAAGACGGTGCGTGAGGCGGTGGAGGAGGGCATCGGCGGCGCGCTGGCCGCCAAGAAGCGGCTGGAGGAGGTGTACGCCGCCTACGCCGAGCCCGACGCCGACTTCGACGCGCTGGCCGCCGAGCAGGCCGAGCTGGAGGCGATCATCGCCGCCGCGGGCAGCGAAAACACCGATTTGCAGCTGGAGCTGGCGGCCGATGCGCTGAACCTGCCGCCGTGGGATGCTGTCATCCGCAATCTCTCCGGCGGTGAGAAGCGCCGCGTGGCGCTGTGCCGACTGCTGTTGTCCAAGCCCGACATGCTGCTGCTGGACGAGCCCACCAACCATCTGGACGCCGAGAGTGTGCACTGGCTGGAGCAGTTTCTGCAGCGCTTTCCCGGCACGGTGGTGGCCATCACCCACGACCGCTACTTCCTGGACAACGCAGCGGAGTGGATTTTGGAGCTGGACCGCGGTATGGGCATTCCCTACAAGGGCAACTACTCGCAGTGGCTGGAGCAGAAGGAGCGGCGCTTGGAGCAGGAGCAAAAGGCCGAGGACGCGCGCCGCAAGGCCATGAAGGAAGAACTGAAGTGGGTGCGTGCCAACGCCAAGGGACGCCAGGCCAAGAGTAAGGCGCGCTTGCAGCGCTTCGAGGAGCTGTGCGACGTCGAATACCAGAAGCGCAACGAGACCAACGAGATCTTCATTCCGGTGGCCGACCGCCTGGGCTCGCAGGTCATCGAGTTTCGCAACGTGAGCAAAGGTTTTGGCAATCGGCTGCTGATCGACAACCTGAGCTTTTCGGTGCCGGCGGGCGCGATCGTGGGCATCATCGGACCCAACGGGGCGGGTAAGTCCACGTTGTTTCGCATGATCCAGGGCGTGGAGCAGCCCGACAGCGGCGAGATCATCATCGGCCAGACCGCCAAGCTCGCCTTCGTGGACCAGAGTCGCGACTGTCTGGACCCCAACAAGACGGTGTGGGAAGAAGTCTCGGGGGGGCTGGACAACATCACGGTCGGCAAGTTCGTCATGCCCAGCCGGGCTTACCTGGGGCGCTTCAATTTCAAGGGCAACGATCAGCAAAAGCGTGTGGGCGACCTGTCGGGGGGCGAGCGCGGGCGACTGCATCTGGCCAAAACCTTGGCCAAAGGCGGCAACGTGCTGCTGCTGGACGAGCCGTCGAACGACCTGGATGTGGAGACGCTGCGTGCGCTGGAGGAGGCGCTGCTGGAGTTTGCCGGCAGTGCGCTGGTCATCAGCCACGACCGCTGGTTCCTGGACCGCATCTGCACACACATCCTGGCCTACGAGGGCGACAGCCAGTGGTATTTCTTCGACGGTAACTTCACCGAGTACGAGGCCGACAAGGTGCGCCGTCTGGGTGAAGAGGGTGCGCGTCCGAAGCGCGTGCGCTTCAAGTCGCTGGCGTGAGCCCATGGAACACGATGGGGCCCCATGGGGGCTCAGTGGCGTTGCCCGATGGGGTAGATCGGCGGCTTGCCGGCATGGGGCCTGTGACGTGATGGTGTGGGGCCGCCATGGCGAGCGCAGCGACTGGAGCCCGACGTGACCACCCTCCCAAACCCAGGCACTCAGCCCGATGCGTTGGCGGTGGAAGCGGCGATGCGGCGCTGGATCGAGCGCGCCGTCATCGGTCTGAACCTGTGCCCCTACGCCAAGGCGGTGTGGGTCAAGCAGCAGGTGCGCATCGCAGTCAGCCAGGCGCGCCATCTGGACGCCTTCCTGGACGATCTGGACGCCGAGCTGCTGCGGTTGCGCGACACCCCGCCCGAGGTGCTGGACACCACACTGCTGGTGCACCCGACGCTGTTTCCGGATTTTTTCGTTTTCAACGATTTCCTGGATGTGGTGGATCGGGTCATCGAGGAGCACGGTTTGCAGGGCGTGATCCAGGTGGCACCGTTCCACCCCGACTTCGTGTTCGAGGGTGAGGCGGCCGACGACATCGCCAACGCCACCAACCGTGCACCGTATGCCACGCTGCACCTGCTGCGTGAGGACAGCGTGGCGCGGGCGGTGGACAGCGGCGAACCCGCCGAGCGGATTGTCGAGCGCAACATCCGGACCCTGCGCCAGCTGGGGGCCGACGGGTGGCACCGCCTGCTGCACGACATCGATCGGCCCTGAGGGCTGCGCCGAATCGCATTTCGCGTCAAAATGACGGGAATGAAAAACGTGAACATTTCTGCGGTGCAGACACATGAATCCAGCGCGTACTACACCACGCTGGAGGTGGCGCGCATGCTGGGCATGGCGGTGCGCTCGGTGCAGCTGATGGTGGACCGGGGTGAGCTGCAGGCGTGGAAGACACCCGGCGGTCACCGCCGCATCAGCGCCGAGTCGCTACAGCGCTGGCTGGCGCACAGCCGCGTCGGCATGGTGCCGCCGGCGGCGCAGCGGGTGGCACGGCCGCGCCGTAGCCCCGCACGCGCGGCGCGCCCCGCGCGTCCCCCGCGCATCCTGCTGATCGAGGATTCTTCACATTTCCAGTATCTGGTGCAGCTGCTGGTGCGGCAGCGCTTTGCGCACGCCGAGCTGCATGTGGCGCCGGATGGCATCTCCGGGCTGGTGTCCTTTGGCCAGTTGCAGCCCGATGTGCTGATCGTGGACATCCTGCTGCCGGGTATCGACGGCGCGTCGATGTTGCTGGGCCTGCGGCGTCATGAGTTGTGCGGCAGCTGCGGGCTGATCGTGCTGACGGCGCTGGACGAAGCCGCGCGGCGCGACTATGCTCATGCGCTGCAGGGGGTGCCGGTGGTACACAAGTCGGAGCTGGTGCGCGAGCTGCCGCTGCGCATCGCCGCCGCGTTGGCCGAGCGCGGACGGGATGCGCCAGCGTCTGCCGGCACTGCTCAGCCCAGCCACGAAGACCAGTCGCCAGGCAGCAACCACAGCAGCGCGGCGGTCATGGTGACGTAACGCGCAAACTTGCCGATGGCCATGTAGAGCAGGCACGGCAGCAGCGGAAATTTCAGCCAGCCGGCCACCGCGCACAGCGGGTCGCCGATGCCCGGCAGCCAGCTCAGCAGGCAGGCCTTGGGGCCGAAGCGTTCCAGCCAGTCGAGCGCGCGCAGGTGAGTGGGCGAGCCGCGCGCGCGGTCGATGGCGGCGTGGGCGCCATAGCCCATGGCCCAGCTCACGGCCCCCCCCAAGGTATTGCCGACCGTGGCCACCAGCACAGCGGGCCAGAACAGCTCCGGGTTGAGCTTGACCAACCCGAACACGGCGGGCTCCGACCCCATCGGCAGCAGCGTGGCGGATACGAACGCCACCACGAACACCGTGGTCAGGCCCACCTCGGGCAGGCGCAACGTGTGGAGCAAGGACCAAAGCCAGGTTTCCATCGAGCAAGGACAGGTCGGGGGGCGGCTGCCGGGCAGCGGAGCAATCGGCGTGCGCCTGGTGCCGCCCCATCCCGGGCACCCCGCGCGGACCACATCGCCCAAGTATAGGGCGACCACCGGCGCAAGCCACGTCTGGTGGGGTGATGAGGGTACAATCGTGCCTACTTTTTCAGCAGCTTTGCGCCACCGCGCCCCTGCAAGCCCTGCGTTCTTCAGTCTGTCCTCGCCTCTCTGTCAAGCGCCCGGCCATGTCCTGCGGCCCCGCCATCGGCCCCTTCGTGCTGCCCAATCGGCTGCTTGTCGCCCCCATGGCGGGAGTGACCGACCGGCCATTTCGGCGCCTGTGCAAGCAGCTGGGGGCGGGGTACGCGGTCAGCGAGATGATCACCTCACGCCCGGAGCTGCGCGACAGCCTCAAGACCGCGCGGCGCATGAACCACGACGGCGAGCCGGGGCCGATTGCGGTGCAGATCGCCGGCACCGACCCGCAGATGATGGCCGAGGCCGCGCGCTACAACGTCGACCGTGGCGCGCAGATCATCGACATCAACATGGGCTGTCCGGCCAAGAAGGTCTGCAACCAGTGGGCTGGCTCGGCGTTGATGCAAAATGAGTCCTTGGCTGCTGCCATCATCGAGGCGGTGGTGGCAGCGTGCGAGCCACATGGCGTGCCGGTGACGCTGAAGATGCGCACCGGCTGGTGCGCGCAGGCCAAAAACGCCCCTGCGCTGGCGCGCGTGGCTGAAAGCGCCGGGGTGCGTTTGCTCGCCATCCATGGCCGCACGCGCGAACAGGGCTACAGCGGGTGTGCCGAGCATGACACGGTGGCCGCCATCAAGGCAGCGGTACGCATTCCCGTCGTGGCCAACGGCGACATCGACAGCCCGCAAACGGCTGAGCGGGTGCTGCGCACCACCGGGGTGGATGCGGTGATGATTGGGCGCGCGGCGCAGGGACGTCCCTGGCTGTTTCGCGAAATGGCGCACTACCTGGCCACCGGCCAAACGCTGCCGCCGCCCACGCCCCAGGAGGTGCGCGGTTGGCTGCTGGAACACCTGCACGACCACTACGCGCTGTATGGCGAATACACCGGCGTGCGCAGCGCACGCAAGCACCTGCTGTGGTATCTGCGCGCGCTGCCGGGCACCGAGGCAGCGCGCCAACGCCTGCGCGACGCCGTCGTCCGCGCCGAAACCTGCGCGGCGCAGCTGCAGGCCGTGCAAGCCTTCTTCGACTCCATCGACTTGCCGCTGGCCGCATGAGCGCTCCCACCCTGCCCGACTGCGTGCGAGCCAACCTCGACGCCTACTTTGCCGACCTGGGTGACACCGAGCCGGCCAACCTGCACGACATGCTGATGCGCGCGGTGGAAAAGCCGCTGCTGGAAGTGGTGATGGCGCGCGCGCGCGGCAACCAGTCGCGTGCCGCGCAGTGGCTGGGCTTGAACCGCAACACGCTGCGCAAGAAGCTGCTGGAGCATGGGCTGCTTAAGCCGTGATGACTGGCCGCGGCGCGCCCTGGCCGCACGCCTGCCTGCCGCTGCGCCTGTGACCGGGCGCAGCGGCGCTGCTGGTGCATCGGATTCAACCCTGACAACTTTCGAGGACCCCCCATCATGAGAGCCCTGATTTCCGTCTCCGACAAGACCGGCGTGCTGGAGCTGGCGCGTGAGCTGCACGCGCTGGGCGTGGCGTTGATGTCGACTGGTGGCACCGCCCGGCTGCTGGCCGACGCCGGCTTGCCGGTGACCGAAGTGGCCGAGGTAACGGGCTTTCCGGAGATGCTGGACGGTCGGGTCAAGACCCTGCATCCCCGCATTCACGGCGGGCTGCTGGCGCGGCGGGACGTGCCCGCGCATGTGGCCGCGCTACAGCAGCACGGCATAGCCCCCATCGATCTGCTCGTGGTCAACCTGTACCCGTTCGAGGCTACGGTGGCGCGTGACGGCTGCACGCTGGCCGATGCGATCGAAAACATCGACATCGGCGGGCCGGCCATGGTGCGGTCGGCCGCCAAGAACTGGCGCGACGTGGCGGTGCTGACCGATCCCGCGCAGTATCCGCTGGTGCTGGCCGAGCTGAAGGACGCCGGGCGTGTGAGTGAGGCCACGCGGCTGCGGCTGGCGGTGGCGGCGTTCAACCGCATCGCCCAGTACGACGCCGCCATCAGCCAGTATCTGTCGGCCATCGACCTGTCGGGCGGTGCGCCAGCGCAGGATGCGGCGCCACCGCGCCACGCCTTCCCTGCGCAGTTCAACGCCTGCTGGACCAAGGTGCAAGATCTGCGCTACGGCGAAAACCCGCACCAGCAGGCGGCGTTCTATCGCGATTGGGATGCGCCTGCGGGGTCGCTCGCTACCGCCCAGCAGCTGCAGGGCAAGGCGCTGTCCTACAACAACATCGCCGATGCGGACGCGGCGTGGGAGTGCGTCAAAGGCTTCGAGGCCCCGGCGTGCGTCATCGTCAAGCACGCCAACCCCTGCGGGGTGGCGGTGGGGGCGGGGCCGCTGCAGGCCTACCGCAAGGCGTTCCAAACCGACCCGACCAGCGCCTTCGGCGGCATCATCGCCTTCAATCGCAGTGTCGACGGCGAAACGGCGCAGGCCGTTGCGCAGCAGTTTGTCGAGGTCTTGATCGCGCCCGACTTCACGCCCGAGGCGCTGGCCATCTTCAAGGCCAAGGCCAATGTGCGGCTGCTGCGCATTGCGCTGCCGGCCGATGCAGCCGCGACGCGCAACCGGCTGCACCTGCAGCGTGTCGGCGGCGGCGTGCTGGTGCAAACCGCCGACCACCATGTGCTGCGCGCAGCCGACCTGAAGGTGGTCACCCAGCGTCAGCCCACGCCCGAGCAACTGCAGGACCTGCTGTTCGCTTGGGCGGTGGCGCAATACGTCAAGAGCAACGCCATCGTGTTCTGCAAGGACGGCATGACGATGGGCGTGGGGGCAGGTCAGATGAGCCGGCTCGACTCGGCACGCATCGCCAGCATCAAGGCGCAGGCGGCGGGCCTGAGCCTGCAGGGCACAGCGGTGGCCAGTGACGCCTTCTTTCCCTTCCGCGATGGGCTGGACGTGGTGGTGGACGCAGGCGCCACCAGCATCATCCAGCCCGGCGGTTCGGTGCGTGACCAGGAGGTGATCGACGCCGCCAACGAGCGCGGCGTCGCGATGGTGTTCACCGGCGTGCGGCACTTTCGCCATTGACAGCCCACATGGACAGACCACTGTGCCGCCCGCCGCGTGCGCCCGCGCTGCGCGGCCAGCGGCGCATGTGCCGTCACCGGTGGCGCTCGGTGTGGCCGTGTGCCGGGCTGCCACACGCCAAGCGCGTTCGCGTCGCGGGACAGCGCGTCAGCGCCCTAGTAGGAAGACGGCGGGTAGCGCCAGGGGCAGTGTGGGCGGCTGGCGGCGCCAGTCGGCCACGCGCGCGCTGTGCACGGCCTGACCCGGCAACCCCAGGCCACACGCAACGGCCAACCGGGTGTGGGGCTGCAGCGCACGCACGGCTGCGTCGAGCAGCGCGGCGTTGCGATAAGGCGTCTCGATAAACAGTTGCGTCTGCCCCATTCGGTGCGCGGTGGTCTCCAGTTCGCGCAAACGGGCGATGCGCTCGGCAGCCCCCTGTGGCAGATAGCCCACGAAAGCGAAGTGCTGCCCATCGAGGCCGCTGGCGGCCAACGCCAGCATCAGCGATACCGGCCCAGGCAGCGGCACCACGCGCAGACCCAGCGTGTGGGCGGCGCGCACCACCGCCGCGCCGGGGTCGGCAATCGCGGGCATGCCCGCTTCGCTGACCAGCCCGATGTCACGCCCCTGCAGTGCGGGCGTCAGCCAGCCACGCGCTTGCGTGTCGGCATCGGCCTGCTGCGGATCGCCGTGCTTGTGCCAGGCGCGCGGCAACTCGATGACGCTATGTTGTTGGAGTGCCGCGGCCAGCGGCTGCACCGCGTGCACCCGCCGCAGAAACGCGCGCGTGCTCTTGGCGTTTTCCGTAATCCAGTGCGTCAGGCTGGCCGCCACCGCCAGTGTGCCTGCAGGCAGGGCCTGCCGAATGTCCGGCTGCGGTTCGCAGCCCAAGTCCAGCGGCGTCGGCACCAGGTACAGGGTGCCCGGGGCAGGGGGGGACGCCCCATCGCGGGCAGCGGTGTCGGCATCGGGGACAGCGGGCGTCATGGCAGCTTCACCCCGGCGGCGCGCAGCAGCCGCGCGGTGCGGATCAGCGGCAGGCCGATCAGCGCCGTCGGGTCGTCACTGACGATGGCTTCCAGCAGTGCAATGCCCAACCCTTCACTTTTGGCACTGCCCGCGCAGTCGTAGGGGCGCTCGGCGTGCAGGTAGCGTTCGATTTCGTCGTCGCGCAGATCGCGAAAGCGCACCTGAACCACCGCCGTGTCCTCGGCGGCGTAGCCGCTGGCGTGGCAGACCACGGCCAGCGCGGTGTGGAACAACACGGTGCGCCCGCGCATGGCGCGCAGCTGCGCCATGGCACGCTCGTGGGTGCCGGGCTTGCCCAGCGGCGTGCCATCCAGGTCGGCCACCTGATCGCTGCCGATGACCAGCGCGTGCGGATGTTGTTGGGCCACAGCATCGGCCTTGGCGCGCGCCAGCCGACGTGCCAGTGCCGCGGGGGTCTCGCCCGGATAGGGGGTTTCATCGACTTGGGGCGGACAGGTCTGGAAGGGCAGGCGCAGGCGTTGCAGCAACTCGCGCCGGTAGGGCGAGGTGGAGGCCAACACCAGGGGGGGCGCCGCAGCGCGGCAGGGGGCAGACGTGGCGTTCATGACGGCACTATTGTCGATGCTGCGGGCTGCAGGATACTCGGGACGTTGGGGCCCGCATGCCGGTGGTAGGGTTCAGGTGCCCGGCGTGCTTCGGGCAGCAGGATATTGGGAACGTAAGGGAGTCTTCACCGAGGCGGGGCGAAGGCGGGTCGTCGGCTGTGCCTCCGGCATGCGCCGGCTGTAGCGGCTGCCCCCAGCGGCCAGGCGCAGAACCCGCTATGCTTGCGACATGGCTGCTGCGCCTGCTGCTTCCGACAACACCGGTGATTGCTGGCACCCACTGTGTCGCAGTGCCGATCTGGCCGAGGCTGGCGAGGCCGTGCCGTTTGATGTGCGCTACCGCGGTGCGGCTTGCCGCGCATTTGCGGTGCGCTTCGGTGGCCGGGTGTACGCGTATCTCAACCGCTGCAGCCATGTGGCGATGGAGCTGGACTGGCTGCCCAACCGTGTATTCGACACCTCGGGGCAGTGGTTGATCTGTGGCGCGCACGGCGCGCTGTTCGACCCGCGCAGCGGGCGCTGCGTGGGCGGACCTGGCCGCGGCCCTCTGGTGGCGATTGCGGTGCGCGAAACCGACGGGTGGGTGCATTGGCAGTCACGCTACGATCTGCAACCTCTTGAATTCTGACAGTTTGCAATGACCGATCCCGAATCGTCCCCGTCGTCCGCGTCCGGTGGATCGGCCACCAGCGCGACCCCTGTGGCGCCTGCCGCGAGTAGCCGCGTGGCCGCTGCGGACGGCGCGCCGGGCGCTCCTAGCTGGGAGCGTGCCCTGCTGGAAAAGCTGGCGTTGGCGGCGCTGCAGGAGCAGCGGGCGGCGCGGCGCTGGCGGATATTCTGGCGTTTCGTGTGGCTGGCGGTGGCCACCGCGGTGGCCGTGGCGCTGCTGCGCGACGTCGCCACACCGAAGGCCGTGCATACCCCGCACACGGCGCTCATCGAACTGCGTGGGCCCATCGGCGCGGAGCACGAAGCCAACGCCACGCAGGTGATGGGCGCGTTGCGCGATGCGTTCGCGGAGCCGCAGGCCAAGGCCGTCGTACTGCTGATCGACTCGCCCGGAGGCAGCCCAGTGCAGGCCGGCCTCATCAACGATGAGATCTGGCGCCTGAAGGCCGAGTACGACAAGCCGGTGTACGCCGTCGTCGAGGAGACCTGCGCCTCGGCCGCGTACTACGTGGCGGTGGCAGCCGACCGCATCTACGTTGACAAGGCCAGCCTGGTCGGCAGCATCGGCGTGCTGATGGACGGCTTCGGCTTTACCGGTCTGATGGACAAGCTGGGTGTCGAGCGGCGGCTTCTGACCGCGGGGGAGAACAAAGGCTTCCTCGATCCGTTCAGTCCGCAAACCGAACGCCACCGGGCGCACGCGCAGCGCATGCTGGACGAAATTCACCAGCAGTTCATTGCCGTGGTGCGCAAGGGTCGCGGAGAACGCCTGAAGGAGGACGCCGACACCTTCAGCGGTCTGGTATGGACGGGTCAGCGCGCGGTAGAGCTGGGGCTGGCCGATGCGCTGGGCAGTGTCGATTCGGTGGCGCGTGACGTGGTGCAGGTCGAAGAGATCGTGGACTACACCCAGCGCGAAAGCGTCGCGCAGCGGCTGGCGCGCCGCTTCGGGGCAGGTGCAGTGGAAGGGTTGTGGCAGGTGGCCCGCTCGGCCGCACCCGCTTGGCGGTGATGGCGGCGCACGCGCTGGTCGTCGGGGGCGGCATTGGCGGCTTGGCGGTGGCGCTGGCCTGCCGCCGGGCCCAGCCGGCGCTGCGGGTGACGCTGCTGGAGCGCGCCGCTGCCTTCACCGAGGTGGGCGCCGGCATCCAGCTCGGCCCCAATGCGGTGCGGGTGCTGTCCGACTGGGGCCTGGAGGCAGTGCTGCGCGAGGTGGCCGCCTGGCCACAGCGGCTGCGGGTGCGCGACAGCGCCAGCGGCGCCGAGCTGGGCACGCTGCCCCTGGCCGGCCGTGCCCAGGCCCGCTACGGACAGCCCTACGCCACCATCCACCGCGCCGACCTGCACGCCGTGCTGCTGGCCGCGCTGCGGGATGATCCTGCCGTGGCGCTGTGCTGCGGGGTGGAGGCGGTTGATTACCGTGACGCGCAAGGCGGGCCGGTTACCGTCACCGCTGCAGACGGACAGTGCTGGCAGGCCGACGTACTGCTGGCTGCCGATGGCGTGTGGAGCTGCACGCGCGAGCGGCTGTTGGGCGACGGGCCCGCTCATTTCAGCGGGCATCTGGCCTACCGGGGTCTGGTGCCGATGGGGCTGGTGCCCGCCGGACTGCGGTCATCCGAGGTGGTGGTGTGGCTGGGACCGCGCCTGCACGCCGTGCACTACCCGGTGCGCGCCGGGGGCTGGATGAACGTGGTGATCGTGGTCGAGGGCCCGTTGCCCGACGAAGCGGCCCCGTCGTGGGATCATGCGGCCCAGGTGTCGGCGCTGCGGCACGCGCTCGGCGCAGCGCACCGTGATCTGCTGGCGGTGGTGGACGTGGTGCCGCAGTGGCGCCTGTGGCCGCTGTTCGTGCGCGACCCCATGCGTGGCGCGCACGAGCACGTCCGCGGGCGCGTGGCGCTGCTGGGCGACGCCGCCCATCCGACGCGGCCCTATCTGGCGCAGGGCGCGGCGATGGCGCTGGAGGATGCGTGGGCGCTGGGGCGCTGGCTGCAGGCGGCCGGCACGGCTACGCCCGACTGGTCCGATCTGCTGCCGCGCTGGGCCGCGCAGCGCTGGGCGCGCAACGCCCGGGTGCAGGCGCGTTCGCGCCGCAATGGCGTTGTCTTCCACGCCAGTGGGCCGCTGCGCTGGGCGCGCAACACCGCGCTTACACTGGGGGGCGCGCGCGTGCTCGATCAGCCGTGGCTCTATGCGGGGCCGCCGGATCCGCTGGGCACCTGATGCCGATGTGGCGCGACCAGCTCCAGGCCGCGGGATTTGCTGCGCCACACCGGCGTGCGGGTGCCCATGACAGGATCGGCTACCATCGCCGGCGTGTGGTGCGCGTGGGCGCGCCGTGCCC
>NZ_DAISZC010000051.1:0-15582 GCF_036824975.1 Tepidimonas sp. | reverse complement strand
CGCGCCGATGATAGTGCGGAGACCCGTGCGAAAGTAGGTCATCGTCAGGCGGTTAACACCTGGAAACCCCGGGAGACTTGCGCTCTCGGGGTTTTGCTTTTTTCGGCGTCGCCTACGCCTTGGCACAATCGCCTCCCATGGATCGACAAGTACGCTACACCCGGGGGCAGGCCCTCGTCGACCTGCTCGCTCGTCGCATCGTGATCATTGACGGTGCAATGGGCACCATGATCCAGCGTTTGCGGCTGAATGAGGCCCAGTACCGCGGTGTCGGGCTGAACGGGCGGGCTGAACCGGACGCGCGGTTCTCGGACCACGAAGGCGACCTCAAAGGCAACAACGAGTTGCTGAGTCTGACGCGGCCGGACGTGATCGCCGATATCCATGCGGCGTATTTGGCGGCGGGGGCGGACATCATTGAGACCAATACGTTTGGCGCTAACTGCATTGCGCAGGTCGATTACGGACTTCAGCGGTGGGTATGGGAGATGAATGTCGAGTCGTCGCGCCTGGCGCGGGCCGCTTGCGACCGCTACGGCACGACCGAAAACCCTCGCTTCGTCGCCGGTGCGCTGGGGCCGACGCCGCGCACCGCGAGCATCAGTCCCGACGTCAACGACCCCGGCGCGCGCAACGTGACGTTCGACGAGCTGGAGCACGCGTATCACGAACAGGCGCTGGCCCTCATCGAGGGTGGGGTGGATGTGCTGCTGGTGGAGACCGTGTTCGACACGCTCAATGCCAAGGCGGCGCTGTTCGCCATCGAGCGGGCGTTCGACGCCAGTGGCGAGCGTTTGCCGGTCATCGTGTCGGGGACGGTCACCGACGCGTCGGGGCGTTTGCTGAGCGGGCAGACCGTCACCGCGTTTTGGGCCAGCGTGCGGCACGTGCGGCCGCTGGCGGTGGGGCTCAACTGCGCGCTGGGGGCGGCGCTGATGAAGCCCTATCTGCAGGAGTTGGCGCGTGCCGCCACCGATACGTATATCAGCTGCTATCCGAATGCGGGGTTGCCCAATCCGATGAGCGATACCGGCTTCGATGAAGGGCCCGAGGACACGGCGCGGCTGCTGCATGCCTTCGCGCGCGAGGGACTGGTCAATATCGTTGGCGGTTGTTGCGGCACGACCCCCGACCATATTGCAGCCATTGCCGGGGCGACCCGGGGCTGCGCGCCGCGCGCGCTGCGCTGGCCGCGGGATGTCGCAGCGTAGGCATGGGCGGAGACAGGATCATCGCGCTGGGCGCGTACGATCGGAGACCACTCGCCCGCGCATGTCAGCTGTCGCCGATGACACTGCAGGCGCAGGGGCGCGTCTGGGGCGGTGGATGCAGATGTTGGGGCGCGCGGGCCTGCGCGCCGCGGGGGCTGGCTGCAAGGCCGACCGCAAACCCGCATATACTGGTAGGGGCGGCGTCGCGACGGACGGCTGCGCTGCCGCGGGATGTTTGGGCCATGGTGACGCCTTTTCTACGGTTGGATCATGCGCGGGCGCTGCTGGCGCGTGCCGGCGTCTCGCTGCCGCCCGCGGATGACCCCGCCGAGGTGCAGGCGATCATCGACGCCCTGTGCGAACTCAGCGAGCGCGATGCCCTGACCGGGTTGCCAAACCGCCGTGCCTTCCTGGCGCGGGTGGCGCAGGAGCTCGATCGATCTACCCGTTCTGGTGAGTCCAGTCTGTTGCTGATGTTCGACATCGATCACTTTAAGGGGGTCAATGATGTGCACGGCCACCTCGCCGGCGACGCCGTGATCCGCGCGGTCGGCGCCGCCCTGCGCGATCATGTGCGCCCCATGGACACGGTGGCCCGGCTGGGAGGCGAGGAGTTCGGCGTGCTGCTGCCGCAGTGTTCGGTGGGGGCTGGGGCGGTCCTGGCGGAGCGCTTGCGCGAGGCGGTGCAGGCGACGAGGGTCGAGTTGCCCGATGGCAAGACCGCGCTGCCGGTGACGGTCAGTGTCGGCGGAGCCTATTCGCCCCCCTGGGTGCGCTCCAGCATCGAGCACTGGCTGGAGCGTGCCGACCGGCAGCTGTATCTGGCCAAGCGGCAGGGGCGTAACCGGGTCTGCATCGAGCCAGTGGTCATGAGCGACGTCAGCGCCGAGGAAAAGCAGCTTCTTTTCGGATGGGCGCCGCCTGACGATCTTATCATCGACGCTGCGGAGGCGCTCTGACGGGGCCACGCGCATGCCACTGACCATGAACGAGACCGTTGCCTCTGCCCCAGACGTTGCAGCCGAACCGGCCGGCGGGGTGTTGCTGCGCCCCAGCCGCGGCAAGGTGATCGCGATCACCAGTGGCAAGGGGGGGGTTGGCAAGACGTTTTTGTCGGCCAATCTGGCGGCCGCGCTGACCCGGCGCGGGTTGCGCGTGCTGGTGCTCGACGCAGACCTGGGGCTGGCCAATCTGGATGTGGTGCTCAACCTGTATCCGAAGCTGACCCTGCATGACGTCTTCAGCGGGCGCTGCACGCTGGACGAAGCGATCGTGCAGGCGCCCGGAGGGTTTCAGGTGCTGCTGGCGGGGTCGGGCATGGTGGAGTACTCGCGCCTGACACCCGAGGTGCGGGAGGAATTTTTGCGCCTGATGGACACGGTGGTGCCGCGGTACGACGTCGTGTTGCTGGACACCGGCGCGGGCATCTCGGATGTGGTGCTGTTTACGCTGTCGTTGGCCAGCGAGGTGCTGCTGGTGGCCACCCCTGAGCCCACATCGTTGACCGATGCCTACGCCACCATCAAGGTACTGGCCACCCAGCAGCGTCGCCAGTTGGTGCGGTTGGTCGTCAACCAAGCTGCGCGCCCGGGGGACGGGCGTGCGATTACGACGCAGCTGCAAACGGTGCTGAACCGGTTTTTGGGCGGCAGCGCGGGCACGGCGCCGGTGCGGCTGGTGCACATGGGGGATATCCCGGTCGACAAAGCGGTGCGGGAGGCCGTGATGCGGCGCCAGCTGCTGCTGTTGCAGGCTCCCGGTTGTCCGGCCAGTCTGGCGGTCGCGCAAATCGGCGGGCGCCTGGTCGACACGGTACTCAAGCCCGGCTGACGGCAGCCGGGCGCCTCACAGGCATGGAAGCCCAGCAGGCAAACGGGTCGACGCAGGGCCCGAATCACGACGCCGTTCTAGGCACGCTTGCCGAGCGGCTCGACCGAGACCCGGATTTTCCGGCCTTGTCTGGGCAGATTGCGCGAGTGGTGGCCCTGGCCGAAGACGAGAATGGCAACCTGCACACGCTGGTCGAGGCGGTGTTGCGCGACCCCGGACTGACCCAGCGGCTGCTGCGCATCGTCAACACGGCGCACTGCAGCGCACACTGTGGCCAGGTGTGCTACCGTGTCGCGGGCGGTCAGCCTCTTGGGGGTGCAGGCGGTACGCGGTATCGCGCTCAGCGTGGTGTTGCTGGATGGGTGGCGACACCGCGCACACGCGCAACGACTGCTGGACCGTATTGCGGAAGCACTGCTGGCTGCGGGGAGCTGGCAATCCAATGCCACGACGGCGCGCCGCGGGAGCGGGAAACGGTGTTTCTCGCTGCCCTGTTCCAAGGACTGGGGCCGATGCTGCTCGACAGCTTACTGCCTGATGTGGCCGAGGCGATCCACATGGAGGCGCAGGGCGACCCGGCACAGGATGCACGCGCAGTGCGGCGACACCTGGGAGTCAGCTACGACGAATTGGCTGACCGCGTCGCGCGGTGGTGGGGTTTCCCGCCGATTTGCGCCGCGTCATGGAGCGCCCCGGAGGGCCGCCGCCCCACCACCTGCCCCACGATCCCGTGGAGCAGGCGCGGTGGCTGGGGGGCGCCGGCAATGACCTCGCGCGCGCGTGGCTACGGACGGAGGAGCGGGGGGACGCTGCGATGTTTCGATCAATGGCGCGGCGCTACCAGGGTATGCAGAGGCAATCGCCAGAGCAGTTGGCGGATGTGGCCATGGCGGCGCGCGAGAGCTTTCTCGCCGTCAGCCAGGCGTTCGCTCTGGAGGGGGCGCAGGAGGGTGCGCTGCGCTGGCGGCGCTTTTTGTCTGCGGAGGCTGCCAATCCTCTGAAGCCTCTGCCCTTGCCTAGCGCCGCGCCGGCGTCGGCGGACGCACGCGCCGATGCGGAGAACCAGTCGGCCGGGGCCAGTGGGGCGCGTGCCGAGGCAGCGGTTGCCGCGCCTTCACCCCACGAGGTGGGGGCTGCTTTGGCTGCGAGGCTGGAGGAGTTTAGCGCTGCGCTGGCCGAGGGGGCACCGCGCACCGCCCTGCAGGCCCTAGCGATCGAAGTGCTGTACCGAACCTTGGGAGCGCAGCGTGCGTTGCTGTGTACCCGTGCGGCGGACGGGTGGCTGCGCGGCTGCTGGGTCATGGGTAGTGACACAGAAGCGCTGCAGCGTGTCTTTGCCGTGCGACCGCCGAACGCACCCGATGCCGACGGTGATGTTTTCACTCTCCTGCTGGGGCTGCGGTGGGACAGCTGGATCGAGCAGCCCACGGCGCCACGCATTCCGGAGCGGTTGCCCGCTTGGTATCGCCCTTTCCTGCCCAGCGCCGTGTCGTTTGTCGTGATGCCACAGAACCGGGGTGACGGTGCGGTTGGTCTGATCTATCTGGATGGGCCCGCCGTGCGCGCCGATGCACTGGGGGAGCCGGAGCAGCGGCTGCTGCGCACCCTCAAGCAATTGCAAACCGGGCCGTGATCGCCGACTCTTGGGAGTCAGCGCGACCCAGTGTGGCATGATGAGGGCCGTAGCCGAAGCAGACCGGTCCAATCTGAGCGCAAGGAGCCAACCGATGCTGTACCGATTCAAATCGAAAGCTGCGGGTGATGTGGTGATGCTGGCCTCAACCGGGCGGCGTGTGCTCGAAATTCTGGGCAAAGATCCGAATGGACCGGGGATCATTTTGCCGCAGCAAATTCCGGCAGCGATCGAGGCCCTGCGCGCTGCCGTGGAACAAGAAGAGGCGCAAGCCCGGCGCGAGCGCCAGGAGGCGCAAGCCCGGGGCGAAGAATTGGCCGAGCCACCCGAGGAGCGGGTACCGCTGCGCACTCGGGTGGCGCCGTTCATCGAGATGCTGCAGCACTGCCAGCGTGAGCAGTGCGAAGTCGTCTGGGGCGTCTGACGGGCGCGACAGCCCGACTTTGCGCAGCCATCGATGGCCGTACCCTGTACGGCCATTGCGGCGCTCACGCCGCAGCCCGTGGCGTAAGCAGGCGACGTCAGTCGGCGTACTGCCCGGCGGCATCGACGACCGCCTTCAGTTTGGCGATCTCGCTGGTGACAAACGCCTTGTGCCCTTCCGGTGTGATGCGTCGGTCACGCGGCGAAGGGACGATGGCACCCAGCGCCCGCTGTTTCTGGATGAACTCAGGGTCTTGCAGCGCCGCGCGCAGGGCATCATTGAGCTTTTTCACCACCGGCGCTGGCGTGCCTTTCGGCGCGTACAGACCATGCCAGATGGTCAGGTCGAAGTCCTTGAGCCCCATCTCCTGCAGCGACGGATAGTATTTCAGCAGGGGGTGATCGGACAGCGGCTTGGCGGTGGTCACCGCAAACGCCTTGATGCGCCCGGCTTCGATTTGCTGTGTCGTGTTCGTGGTCTGATCGCACATCACGTCGATGGTGCCGGCAATCAGGTCGTTCATGGCAGGCGCCGTGCCCCGGTAGGCCACCGTGGTCAGCGACTTGTCGAGCTTGACCGCGTATTGCCACATCAGCCCGCAGATGTGCGACGCCGAGCCCAGACCGGCGTGGCCCAGGTTGAGCTTGCCCTGGTTGGCGCGGATATAGTTCTCGAAGTCGCGGTAGGTGTTGGCGGGCAGCTGAGGCTTGCCCACCAGCGTCATCGGCACGTCGTTGATGATGCCCAGATATTCGAAGTCGTCCAGCGGTTTGTAGGGGAGCTTGCGGTACAGCGCGGGCGTGGCCGCCATGCCGATATGCCACACCAACAGCGTGTGACCATCGGGGGTGGCCCGGGCCACCTTGTTGGCGCCAATGGTGCCGCCAGCGCCAGCGGCGTTGTCGATGACGATCGTGGCATTGTTCAGATGTTTGCGCATCGACTCGGCCAGCTGCCGGGCGACGGTGTCGGTCGGCCCGCCGGCCGCAAACGGCACCACGAAGGTGATCGGCTTGTTGGGAAAGTCCTGCGCGGCAGCGGTCAGACTCAGGGTCGAGATCGCCAGGGCAGTGACAAGGTGCAATTTCATGGGTCGGTCTCCTGTAGACGTTCAACGCGTAAGCCGCGATGCTAACGGAGCGCCGCGCCGCAGGCTACCGGATCAACTCTGAGTGTCATCGTCCAGCGCCGCATCGCCCCAGCACTCGCGGCTGGTCCGTGGTCTTACTCGTAGCTGCGGCTGTCCTCGATCACCTTGCCGTCGTTGGGCAGTGCGCCGGGTTCGACGAACGCGATGTCCCCGCGCAGTTTGGTGATCTCTCGCAGCGTGCTCTGCAGGGCCTGCTGCAGGGCCTGCGATGGGGCCTCGGTTTCCACCCGCAGGGTGAGCTGGTCGTCGGCCATGCGGCCGCTGACGATGAGGCGCGCGCGCAGCGCTTCGGGATGGCGACGCAACACCTGCGCCACCTGCTCTGGGTGCACGAACATGCCGCGTACCTTGGTGGTCTGGTCGGCACGTCCCAGCCAGCCCCGGATGCGGGTATTGGTGCGGCCGGTGGGGCACGGGCCGGGCAGTACGGCCGACAGGTCCCCGGTGCCGAAGCGGATCAGTGGGTAGTCGGGGTTGAGCACCGTCACCACCACCTCGCCCACCTCACCCTCGGGCACCGGATCGCCGGTGCCCGGGCGCACGATTTCGAGGATGACGTGTTCATCCACCACCAGGCCTTCGCGGGCCGGTGTTTCATAAGCGATCAGGCCGGCGTCGGCGGTGGCGTAGGCCTGATAGCCGATGATGCCCCGTTCGGCCAGCCAGTCGCGCAGACTCGGGGGAAACGCTTCGCCGGACACCAGTGCCTTGCGCAGCGGCAGCGTCAGGCCAGCGGCTTCGGCCTTCTCGACCAGGATGCGCAAAAAGCTGGGCGTGCCGACGTAGCCCACGGGGCCCAGGTCGCTGATGGCAGCGAGCTGCAGTTCCGTGTTGCCAACGCCGCCCGGAAAGACCGTGCAGCCGAGCGCATGAGCACCCGCCTCCATCATCCACGCGCCGGGGGTGAGGTGGTAGCTGAACGCGTTGTGCACCAGGTCGCCCGCCACGAAGCCGGCGGCAGCCAGCGCGCGCGCCGTGCGCCAGTAGTCCTCACGGCTGCCTTCGGGTTCGTAAATCGGCCCCGGGGATTGGAAAACGCGACGAGCTCCGCGGCCGTGCAGCAAGCCGCGCCAGCCGATGGTGGCCAGTGCGCCGAACGGATCGCCCCCGGCTTGCCGAGACGCCTGCTGGTGGTGCAGCAGCGCGTGTTTGCGCAGCACCGGCAGGGTGGCCAGGGCGGCGCGCGACGTGATACGTGCCGGATCGACGTCGCGCAGCCAGGTGTTCCAGGCCGAAGAGCGTTGCCGGGCCTGCTGAATGAACGAGGGCAGCGCCGCCATCAGTGCAGCTTCACGTTGAGCAGCTGGGCGGGTTTCGAGGGTGGCGTCGAATGCGGACATGATGCGGGGCAACGAGGGCGGCGATGGGGGCGGGCGGAGGATGCGCCTGCGGCGTGCGGTGCCGGAGGGCGCTGAGGTCAAGCCAGCCAGCGTTTGCGACGCTTGTAGCTCTTGACATCGCGAAAGCTTTTACGCTCGCCGCCGCCCATGCCCAGGTAGAACTCCTTGACATCTTCGTTGTTGCGCAGGTCCTCGGCCTTGCCGTCCATGACGATGCGCCCGGACTCCATGATGTAGCCGTAATTGGCGTAGCGCAGCGCCATGTTGGTGTTCTGCTCGGCGATCAGGAAGCTGACTTTTTCCTTCTGATTGAGGTCCTTGACGATCTCGAACACCTCCTCGACGATTTGCGGCGCCAGGCCCATCGACGGTTCGTCGAGCAGCACCACGCTCGGGTTGGCCATGAGCGCGCGGCCGATGGCGCACATCTGTTGCTCGCCGCCCGAGGTATAGGCGGCCTGGCTGGTGCGACGCGTCTTCAGGCGTGGGAAGTAGGTGTAGACCTTCTCCAGATTGGCGGCGATCTCGCCTTTGTCCTTGCGCGTGTAGGCGCCGGTGAGCAGGTTTTCCTCGATCGTCAGGTGCGCGAAGCAGTGGCGGCCCTCCATCACTTGCACCACGCCGCGCTTGACCAAGTCGGCCGGTGTGAGGTTTTCGATGCGCTCACCGCGCAGCTCGATCGTGCCTTTGGTGACTTCGCCGCGCTCGCCCTTGAGCAGGTTGGAGATGGCGCGCAGCGTGGTCGTCTTGCCGGCACCGTTGCCGCCCAGGATGGCCGCGATCTGGCCTTCGGCGAGCTGCAGCGAGACGCCCTTGAGCACGAGGATGACGTGGTTGTAAATGACCTCGATGCCGTTGACGGTGAGGACGGGGGCGGGTGTCGTCATGGCGTGACCTCGGTAACGTGGCGGGGTGCGGTGCACCACCCGACAGCGCCGGTGCGCGGCGCTGTCGGGTAGGGGCGGGCTGGGGCGTGGCGACCGCCAGCCTGCCCGGGGCCGACCGGCGCAGTACTGGTCGGCCCGTTGCGGCCATCAGGACTGGCAGTCCTGCGGCGTGCGGCGCTGGATCTTCTTCTCGGCGGCGTATTTGTCGGCAGCGGCACGCACCATCGGTTTGATGATCTGCTCGTCGGCCTGATACCAGTCGCTGGTGAACTCCCACCGGCTGCCGTTCCAGGTGTGGATGCGGGCCCAGGCCGCGCCCATGTGGTCGAAGCAACTGGTCGAAATCGGTCGCAGCACGCCCTTAAAGCCCAGCGCATCCAGCTTGGCCTGCGTCAGGTTCAGGTTTTCCAAGCCCCAGCGCACCTGCTCGCCGGTCATGACCTTACCCTTGCCGAAGCGCTCCTGCGCCGCGCGCACGCCCTCCACAGCAAGCATGGCGCTCATCGCTCCGCGCACATACAACACCGAGCCGACCTCGTCCTTCGGGCCGGTGCCCTGACCCTTGCCGTGCACCTTCTCCAGGATTTCTTGGATGAACGGCGCGTTGGGTTCGGCGCCATGCTGCATGGTGATGGCGTTGTAGCCCTTGGCGCCTTCGCCGACGTCCTTGACATCGGGCTCGGCGCCCGCCCACCACACGCCGTACATCTTCTCGCGCGGGTAGCCCACCGCCTGCGCCTCCTTCAGCGCGGTCGAGTTCATCACGCCCCAACCCCACAGCAGGATGTAGTCGGGACGCTGCTGACGGATTTGCAACCAAGTGGCCTTTTGCTCCACCCCGGGGTGCGCCACCGGCAACAGGCTGAGCTGGAAGCCGTGCATGGCAGCGCGCTCCTGCAGCAGCGGGATCGGCTCCTTGCCAAACGGGCTGTCGTGATAGACCAGTGCGATGCGCTTGCCCTTGAGCTTGTCGAGGCCACCTTCCTTCTTGGCGATGTGCTGGATTAATACGTCGGCGGCCACCCAATACGTGCCCGCGAGCGGGAAGTTCCACTTGAACACGCCGCCATCCTGCGATTCGCTGCGGCCGTAACCCGCGGTAATCAGCGGGATCTTGTCCACCGGCGCTTTTTCGGTCAGCGCGAAGGTGATGCCGGTCGACAGCGGCTGGAACATCGTGGCACCACCGTTCTTGCCCTTAAGACGCTCGTAGCATTCGACACCGCGGTCGGTGGCGTAGCCGGTTTCGCACTCCTCCCAGATGATGCGCACGCCGTTGATGCCGCCGCGCGCGTTGGTGAGCTTGAGGTAGTCGATGAACCCGTTGGCCCAGGGCACCCCGTTGGGCGCGTAGGCGCCGGTGCGGTACACCAGCACGGGGAAGAACTGCTCTTTGGCGGCCTGTGCGTGGGCCGCGGTGCCCACCAGCGCAACGGACAGTGTGGCCGCTGCCGCGACGGCAGCCAAAACGGTGGAACGCAGCTTCATGGTCTGTCTCCTTCAGGTTGGAAGCACGGGTGGGAAAGGGATCAGTGCGGGAATGGCCAAAGGCGCAGCTTTTGCTTACCGATGCTCCACAGCTTGGCCAGACCGTGGGGCTCGACGATGAGGAACCAGACGATCAACGCGCCGAAGATCATGTATTCGGCGTGTGACACGGCCGCGGTGGACACCGCGATACCGAACAGTCCACCCAGCCAGGGCAGGAACTGGTTGAGAAAGATCGGCAGCACGACGATGAAGGCGGCGCCGAAGAAACTGCCCATGATCGACCCCAGCCCGCCGATGATCACCATGAACAGCAGCTGAAACGAGCGGTCCACGCTGAAGGCGGCCGGCTCCCACGAGCCCAGGTGCACGAACCCCCACAGGGCGCCCGCCAGTCCAATGATGAAGGAGCTCACGGCGAATGCCGACAGCTTGGCGTACATCGGACGGATGCCGATCACGGCGGCGGCCACGTCCATGTCGCGGATGGCCATCCACTCGCGGCCGATGGCCGAGCGCACCAGATTCTTGGCCAGCAGCGCGAACACCACCACGAACACCAGGCAAAACAGGTACTTTTCCTCGGGGGTGTCGATGCGCCAGCCCAGCACGCTGAGGTTGGACACCGACACCGAGCCGGAGGGCGTGTAGTTGGTGAACCAGCCGATGCGCAAAAAGGCCCAGTCGCAGAAGAACTGCGCGGCCAGTGTCGCCACCGCCAGGTACAGGCCCTTGACGCGCAGGCTGGGAATGCCGAAGAACACCCCCACCACCGTGGCGCACAGGCCCCCGATCAGCAGCGCCACCACCAGCGGCATGCCCTCGATGCGGGTGAGCGCGTTGTACGCCATGTACGCCCCCACCGCCATGAAGGCCCCCGAGCCCAGCGAGATCTGTCCGCAGTAGCCCACCAGCAGGTTCACGCCGATGGCCGCCAGCGACAGAATCAGGAACGGAATCAGGATGGCGCGAAAGAGGTATTCGTCGGCCAGCAGCGGAACGCCCACGAAGGCGAAGGCAACCAGGGCCAGGATAGCCCAGCGATCCTGGGCGATGGGAAAGATTTGTTGATCTTCCCGGTAGCTGGTTTTGAACTGTCCGTTTTCGCGGTAGAACACGGTCGTCGTCTCCGGTCAATGGCGCAGTGAGGAAGGGTCAGCGGTGGGCGGTGCTCACACGCGGTCGATGATCTTTTCGCCAAACAGACCCTGTGGCCGCAACAGCAGAAACACCAGCGCCAGCACGTAGGCGAACCAGATCTCGATGCCGCCGCCGACATACGGTCCGAGATAGACTTCGGAGAGCTTTTCACCCACGCCGATGATCAAGCCCCCGACGATGGCGCCGGGCACCGAGGTCAAGCCGCCCAGGATGATGACGGGCAAGGCGCGCAACGCCACCGTGGACAGCGAAAACTGCACGCCGAGCTTGGAGCCCCAGATCATCCCGGCCACCAGCGCGACGATGCCCGCCACGCACCACACGATGACCCAGATGCGGTTGAGCGGGATGCCGATCGACTGCGCGGCCTGGTGGTCGTCGGCCACGGCGCGCAGAGCCCGGCCGGTGCCGGTCTTCTGAAAGAACAGCGACAGCGCCGCCACCAGCGTGGCGGCAATCCCGGCCGCGATCAGATCTTCCTTGTTGATCAGGATGCCGCCCTCGAAGGTCTGCTCGAGAATGAAGACCGGATCCTTGGGCATGCCGAGGTTGATCTGGTAGATGTCGCTGCCAAAGATCGTCTGTCCCAGTCCGTCGAGAAAGTAGGTGATGCCGAGCGTGGCCATCAACAGCGTAGCGCCTTCCTGGTTGACCAGGTGGCGCAGCACCAGGGCCTCGATCAGCCAGGCAACGGCAAACATGATCAGCGCGGCGGTGATGAACGCCAGCAGGTTGGCCAGCAGCCGGCTTTCGAAACCGAACCACTGCGGATACCACTCGGCAAAGCGCGCCATGGCCAAGGCGGCAAACAGAACCATCGCCCCCTGGGCAAAGTTGAACACGCCCGAGGCCTTGAAAATGAGCACGAAGCCCAACGCCACCAGCGCGTACAGCATGCCGGCCATCAAGCCGCCCAATACGGTTTCAAGAAAAAAGGCCATCGGAGTTGCTTCCTTTTTAGTGGCTCGTGCCCAGGTAGGCGCGGATCACGTCTTCGTTGTTGCGCACCTCATCCGGTGTGCCGTCGCCAATCTTCTTGCCGTAGTCCAGCACCACCACGCGGTCGCTGATGTCCATGACCACGCCCATGTCGTGCTCGATGAGCACGATGGTGGTGCCGAACTCGTCATTGACGTCGAGGATGAAGCGGCACATGTCCTGCTTTTCCTCCACGTTCATGCCAGCCATCGGCTCGTCCAGCAGCAGCATCTGCGGCTCCATCGCCAGCGCGCGGCCCAGGTCGACCCGCTTTTGCAGCCCGTAGGGCAGCTGCCCCACCGGGGTCTTGCGGTAGGCCTGGATTTCCAGGAAGTCGATGATGCGCTCGACGAATTCGCGGTGCGCGATTTCCTCGCGCTCTGCCGGGCCGATGCGCAGCGCCTGCAGCAACAGGTTGCTTTTGATGCGCAGGTTGCGCCCGGTCATGATGTTGTCCAGCACGCTCATGCCCTTGAACAGGGCCAGGTTTTGGAAGGTGCGGGCGATGCCCATCTCGGCCACCTGACGGCTGTTCATATGCTTGAAGGTCTGGCCACGGAAGGTGATCGAGCCTTCCTGCGGCGTGTAGACGCCGTTGATGCAGTTGAGCATCGAGCTTTTGCCAGCACCGTTGGGTCCGATGATGGCGCGGATTTCGTGTTCGCGCACGTCGAAGGAGATGTCGGTCAGTGCCTTGACGCCCCCGAAGCGCAAGCTGATGTTGCGCACGTCCAGGATGATGTCACCGATTTTTTTGTGGGCCATGGAGCATCCTCACGCTGCGGGCAGGGGGTCAGGCGGCGGCCTGCATCGGGGCGAACGTCTTGGCATCGACGATGCGCAGCGTGGCGCTGATGACGCCGGTGCGGCCGTCCTCGAACTTGACCTGGGTTTCGATGAACTGTTCGGTCTTGCCGCCATACAGCGCATCGACCAGCGCCGCATACTTCTCGCCAATGAAGCCGCGCCGGACCTTGTTGGTGCGGGTGAGTTCGCCGTCGTCGGCGTCGAGCTCCTTGTGCAGGATCAAGAAGCGATGGATCTGGCTGCCCGACAGCATCTGGTCGCGGCTGAGGTCGGCGTTGACCTTTTCCACGCAGTCCTGGATCAGTGCATAGACCTCGGGCTTGCCGGCCAGATCGGTGTAGCCGGCGTAGGGCAGACCGCGCCGCTCGGCCCAGTTGCCCACCGCCTCGAAGTCGATGTTGATCATCGCGCACACCTTGTCGCGGCCGTCGCCAAAGGCAACCGCCTCCTTGATGAACGAGAAGAACTTGAGCTTGTTCTCCACGTACTTGGGCGCGAACATGGCGCCGTCGTTGGGCCCACCCTTGAGGCGCCCGACATCCTTGACGCGGTCGATGATCTTCAGGTGCCCGTGGCTGTCGATGAAGCCCGCGTCGCTGGTGTGGTACCAGCCCTCGGCATCCAGCACCTCGGCAGTCGCTTTCGGGTTCTTGTAGTATTCCCTGAGCAGACCTGGCGAGCGCACCAAGATCTCGCCTTGATCGGAGAGCCGGATTTCGACGCCCTGACAGGGCACGCCCACGGTATCGGCGCGCACCTCATGGTCGGGCTGCAGGCACACGAATACCGCCGTCTCGGTGGAGCCGTAGAGCTGCTTGAGGTTGATGCCGATGGAGCGGTAGAATGTAAAAAGGTCGGGGCCGATGGCTTCGCCGGCAGTGTAGGCCACCCGCACGCGCGAAAATCCCAGGATGTTGCGCAGCGGCCCGTAGACGAGTACGTCGCCGATGGCGTACAGCAGTCGCTCACCCAGCGATACCGGCTTTCCGTCCATCAGGCGCGGGCCGATGCGGCGTGCCACCTCCATGAAGGCGTGAAACATCTTGCGTTTCACCGCCCCCGCGTCCTCCATGCGGATCATCACGCTGGTGAGCATCCCCTCGAAGATGCGCGGCGGTGCGAAGTAGTAGGTGGGGCCGATTTCCTTGAGGTCGATCATCACCGTGGACTGCGACTCCGGGCAGTTGACCACGTAACCGCACACCAGCCACTGCGCATAGCTGAAAATGTTTTGGCCGATCCAGGCCGGCGGCAGGTAGGCCAGCACCTCCTCGTGCGCGGTGAGCCGGTCGAACTCCGCGCCTACCTTGGCTCGGTCCAGCAGCGTGAAGTGGGTGTGCACGACCCCCTTCGGATTGCCGGTGGTGCCCGAGGTGAAAAACATCGCCGCGACGTCGTCCGGTTGCCCCTGCTCCACCTGCTCCTGGAAGAAGTCGGGGTGTTCCTGGCAGAACACGGCGCCGGCAGCCTCGATCTCCTTCAGGCCAGCCAGACCCGGGGCGTCGTAATTGCGCAGTCCGCGCGGGTCGTCGAACAAGATGTGCTCGAGCTGCGGGCATTGGGGCCGGATCTCGAGCATCTTGTCCACCTGTTCTTGGTCTTCGGCCACCACAAATCGCACTTCGGCGTTGTTGATGGGGAAGATGCACTCGGCGGCGACTGCGTCTTGATACAGCGGCACCGGGATTGCTCCCAGCGCCTGCGTGGCCAGCATGGTGGCGTAGAGGCTGGGACGGTTGGCACCAATCACCACCAGATGCTCGCCGCGCCGCAGGCCAAGTTGGTGCAGCCCGGCGGCAATGTGGTGCACGCGCCGCAGCATCTGCGCCCAGGTGGTGGTCTGCCAGATGCCGTATTCCTTTTCGCGCATGGCGGGCGCGTCGGGCCGCGCCGTAGCGTGCTGGATCAGCAGCCGGGGAAACGTCGTCCGCATATCAGCTCCTCTGCCGGTGGGGCGCGCGGGTGGCGCGCCTGCCGTGTCGCACCCACTGTACGCGAAGATTTGACGCTATTCTGTCCTTCTGTGGACAATCTGGGGTTTGCCCGGATTGGGACTTTCCCTAGGTTGCCGCTGCAGGTTGCCGTGGCGTGCCAAGAATCGGTGCGGTGGAACAGGGTGAGCGAGGAGACACGATGAACCCGGTGAACCGATTGCGCCAGCGGGCCCGTCCCTTGACGGCCAGCGAGCTGGCCGACATCCCGTGGCTGGCGCGTTTGGAAGACGAGGTGCGTCCGCGCGCGGCCGACGCGCTGGTGGTCAGCGAGGCCGAGCCTGGGGAATATATTTGCCGGGTTGGGCGGCCGGTGACGTACTGGTTTGGGTTGCTGGATGGATTGCTGAAAATGAGCAACGACGACCGCCAGGGGCCCATCATGACGTTTACCGGGGTGGCCCCCGGCGGCTGGTTTGGCGAGGGAACGGCGCTCAAGCGCGAGGTCTACCGCTACAACATCCAGGCGCTGCGGCGCAGCGCGGTGGTGGGACTGCCGGTGGAGATGTTTCACTGGCTGCTGGATCACTCCATCGGGTTCAACCGGTTCGTGATGAACCAGCTCAACGAGCGCCTGGGCCAATTCATTGCCGCGCGCGAAATCGATCGCATCACCGATCCGGACGTGCGCGTGGCGCGCAGTGTGGCCAATTTGTTTCACCCGGTGCTGTTTCCTGGCGTG
>NZ_DAISZC010000050.1:13179-15768 GCF_036824975.1 Tepidimonas sp. | reverse complement strand
TGGAGGTGCCGATCGTGGTCACCTACCACCCGGCCTACCTGCTGCGCAACCCGGCGGACAAGGGCAAAACGTGGGCGGATTTGTGCTTGGCCCTCGAAACCGTTGCGCCGTCGGTGCGTCATGGCGGGTAAATCCGCAACGGCCCGTTCAAAAAGCTGCGCGACGCTTGTACGCCACCGCAGTGGCGCACGGGGTCTTTTACGCACCCGGCCACTTAGCCATTCCGATTAAACAGCAACGATAGGGTATGCACACCAGCCAGGTGGCCCCTGACGCCGTTCACCACCGTGACGTTTTGTGGCGCAACTATGGCTGGCTGACGCCAGCCGTGTTGTTGATGCGCAAGTTGCGCTTTGGCGCCAAGGCCACGGTGATTTCGATGTGTTTTGCGCTGCTGACCGCGCTGCTGGCGCAGGAAATCTGGCGCGCCATCCGCCAGGTGCGCCTGTAGCGCGAGGGCGTGGCGTACCTGCAAACGATGCTGCCCGTGCTGCAAGCAGCGCAGGCGCACCGGGCGCTAGTCGACGGAGCCCTGTTCGGCATCGCCGCCTCGGATGCGCAGCGCGCCGAGGCCGCCGAGACCCTGCGCCGGCACCTGCAGACGCTGCCAGCCATCCCATCGATAACTGGCTGGGAGAGCCGTTGCAGACCGCCACGCACTGGCAGGCCCTGCAAAAAGCCGTTGAAGACCCAACGCAGTCCAGTGCCGACAACGCCAGTGCCACGGCCGTCGCAGCGGCGCTGCGGCTGTGGGAGCGCGTGGCCGAGACCTCGGGCCTGCGCATGGACCCGCAGCCTGCCCTGCACTACCTGATCAGCGCCACCGTGCTGGAAGCGCCCGAGATGTTGCTGGCGCTGTCGCAGACGCGGAGGCTAGCCGCATTCCAGCTGCGCGCGCCCACCGCCGAAACGGGGCAACGGCTGGCGGACCAGGCGGCCCGGCTGGAAGCGGCGCTGGCGCGCGCCCAGCGCCAACTGACGGCCAGCACCGGCATCGATCTTGAAGGTGCGGCTGTTGTAGTACACCAGCGACTCGTAAACCGCGGCGTGGATGCCGTTTTGCAGCGCGTTGTTCTGCGAATGGATGTCCCAGGTGGCGTTTTCGCCCGCACTGCTTCACTTAAAACGGCTTGGCGTGTGTGACGCTCAACCCCAGCGCCAGCGCGGCGCCCATGACAACGCGTTTCAGTTTTTAGGATGGTTACCTTGCGTGTTTCGGGAAAGTGGCGTAACTATGCCCGAGCGGAGGGGCGATTTTGGCTCGGGTAAACCCCGCAAACGGCATGCCAGACCGTCCACCCGGACGCCACCCGCAAGCCAATTGTCATGGCAGCGACATCTTGGCGCACGACCGCCGCCCCCGGTCACGGCTCCCCCAGCGACACGCCGATCTGGCGGGCGGTGCGCAGCAGGGGATGATCCAGCGGCACCGTGCGCGTGCCGTGCACCACGTCGGCCAGCGCCATGCTGCCCAGCCGCCCCTCGTGCAGCGTGACCATGCGGTTGAAGTCGCCGCGCATGACGAGCAGCGCCGCCTCGTTGCCAAACTGGGTGGCCAGCACGCGATCGAAGGGGGTGGGCGAGCCACCACGCTGCACGTGTCCCAACACCGTGGCCCGCACCTCGCACGTCAGCCACGGCTGCAGCGCGGCGCGCAAAGCATGCGCCACGCCACCCAAACGCACCGGGTCGGGGCTGTCGTGCAGCCAAGCCTGCACGGTCTGCTGCCCGCCCACGGGCTTGGCCCCCTCGCCAATGCAGATCAGCGTGTAGCGCTGGCGCTGCGCGCGCTCGCGGCACACCGCTGCCACCGCCTCGATGTCATAGTCGATTTCCGGCAGCAGAATGACGTCGGCGGCGCCCGCTATGCCCGCCTCTAGCGCAATCCAGCCGGCGTAGCGGCCCATGGTCTCGACGATCATGACGCGGCTGTGGCTTTCGGCGGTCGTCTGCAGCCGCTCGATGGCTTCGGTGGCGATGGCCACCGCGGTGTCGAAGCCAAAGCTGCGCTCGCAGCCGACGATGTCGTTGTCGATGGTCTTGGGCACGCCCACAACGGGCAGCCCGCGCTGCGCCAAGCCGTGCGCAATCGCCATCGTGCCGTCGCCGCCGATGGCCACCAGCGCCTGCAGGCCCAACGCGCGCGCGTGCGCCAGCGTGCGCTCGGTGTCGGCTTCGCTGCGCAGCGGGTTGGCGCGGTTGCTGGTGCCCAGGATGGTGCCGCCGCGCATCAAAATGCCGCTGACGTTGGCCCAGTCCAGCGGTCGAATGCGCGGCGCTTCGCCCATCAGGCCGGCAAAGCCGTCCTCGATGCCGATAACTTCGGCGCCGCACTGACGCAGCAGCGATTTGGTGACCGCGCGGATCACCGCGTTCAGTCCGGGGCAGTCACCGCCGCCGGTGAGAATACCGATACGCAAAGTCATAGAGAGGTTTGCTCACAATGTCAATGGGATAAGCGGGTTGGAAGGAGCGCATTGGCGTGCGGCCGGGCGCGGGACCACACGGCCACGGCACTGCCCCAGGGGGCGACGCGGCGTGCTGGCGCGGCCCATGGCGCATCCCTAGCGGGCCGGCAGCGCGGCCTCT
>NZ_DAISZC010000050.1:0-13079 GCF_036824975.1 Tepidimonas sp. | reverse complement strand
CGGCGTGCTGGCGCGGCCCATGGCGCATCCCTAGCGGGCCGGCAGCGCGGCCTCTCGCGGCCACAATGCCCACAGTTGCAGCGGCTGCTTCAGCCCGGCAGCCAGCGTGTAGGCCGCCTCGCCCCAGCCGGTGAAGAAGTCGGCGCGCACCGCGCCGACGATGGCCGCCCCCGTGTCCTGCGCCAGCACCAGGCGCTGCAGGCGCGCCGCAGTCCCTTCGGAGACCAGCCACAAGGGTGTGCCGTAGGGGATGGCGTCGCGGTCCACCGCCACCGAGCGCCCTGGCGTCAGCGCCACCCCCTGCGCGCCGCGCGGGCCAAACTGCGCATCCAGCACGGTCAGCACCTCCTCCCGGAAAAATACCACACGCGGGTTGACCCACAGCAGCTGTGGCACCCGTTCGGGGTTGGCGGCGGCCCACGCCCGAATCGCCTCCCAGGTGCCGTCTCGAATCTCGCCGCGCTGCAGCAACCAGCGGCCCACGCTCTGGTAGGGGTGGCCGTTGTGCGCGGCAAACGCCAGCCGCACCAGCGATTGGCGCCCGTCGGGCTCGAGAATGCGCAGCCGCCCCGAACCCTGGATCTGCAGCAGCAGCGCATCCAGCGGATCGGCCAGCCAGGCGAGCACGCCCCCTTGCAGCAGCGCCTGCACTTCCGGGTCGCTGTCGATTTGCTGGCGGGTGTACCACGGCCCCCCGCGCGCCTGGGCCAATTGGGGCGGCGGTGCATACAGCGGCACCTGGAACGGCCCTTGGCGCACGCGGCTGGCCGTCAGCAGCGGCTCGTAGTAGCCGGTCAGCAGCGCGGGCCGATTGGCACCGTCGGGCGCCAGTACCCGATAGGGTTGCAGGCTCTGCATCATCCAGGCGTGTCGCTCGGCCTCATCGGCCAGCGTCAGGCGGCGCACGTCCGCGCACAGCTGCGCCCATGGCGGTGCCGGCCGCTCGCAGCTGCGCAGCCATGCATTCCACGCCTCATGCAGCGCATCGCGCCCCCAACCGGGCAAGTCACTCCAGCGCACGGGCTGCCACTGGGCGGCGGCACGGCGCAGCGGAGCTGGCAGGGGAGCGGCGTCGGCACGCTGCCAGGCCGGGTGCTCGGCGCTCAGCACGGCAGGCCGCCCGCCGTCGTCCACGGGCAACGGCGCCGACTCCTGCGCCGGCAGTGGCGGTAGGGGAACCGTAGCCCCCGGCGACGGCTCCATCACGACGGCCGGCGGCGCCATGGGTGGTGCGGCCGGTGGCACACTGCCGCAACCACCTAGCGCCAGCGCCAGCCACACCACAGCGCGGCGCCGGGTTGGCCGTCCGATCTCACCCCAAACCGGAAGTCTGTTTCGCATGACCTTGCTGCTGCTGGAAGCGCTGGGCGCGCTGCTGCTGTTCATGTTCATCGTTTGGTGGACCATGTTCGCCGGTCGCAAACGCGGCGAACCCCCGGATGTCGGCTCCGGCGACGCTGTGGCGCCGCCCGACTCCGCAGAGTCGGCGCCGGGCGCGGCTTCGAAGGCCAATACACCGCGGCAGCCGTGACCGCACCCGTATCGCTTACAGCCGCCGGTGCTGCAAGGCCGGCAAGCGCTGGCGTACCTGGGCCAGGTGGGCGGCGTCGAGTTCGGCCAGCACGACCCCCGGCCCCGTGGCCTGCTGCGCCAGTACCACACCCCACGGGTCAACCACCATGCTCTGCCCCCAGGTGCGGCGGCCATTTTCGTGCGTCCCTCCCTGGGCCGCCGCGATCACGTAGGCTTGGTTTTCGATGGCGCGCGCGCGCAGCAGCACCTCCCAGTGCGCCTGTCCGGTCACATGGGTAAATGCTGCCGGCACCAGCAACACGTCGGCCTGCAGGCGGCGATACAGCTCGGGAAAGCGCAGGTCGTAGCACACACTCATACCCACCCGCCAGGCGCGCCCGTGGCGGTCGGTGAGGGTAAACGCCACCGGCTCATGGCCAGCCTTGAGCACGGCCGCTTCGTCGTAGTCCTGCTGCCCGTCGTGAAAGCGAAACAGGTGGATCTTGTCGTAGCGCGCCACGCACCGTCCCGCCGGGTCATACACCAGGGAGGCGTTGGCCGCACGGGCCGAATCGTCGGTGGCCAGCGGTACCGTGCCACCCACGATCCACAGCCGCAACTCGCGCGCCGTGTCGGACAGAAAGTCTTGCACCTTGCCCTGACCCGGTGCCTCGGCGATGAGCAGCTTGTCGGCGTCGCGTGCGCCCATGCAGCAAAAGTACTCTGGCAGCACGGCCAGCTCGGCGCCAGCATGGCGCGCCTGATCCAGCAACGCATACGCCTGGGTCAGGTTGTGCTCCAGACTGATGCCGGACACCATTTGGATGGCGGCGACTTTCATGGGGTACGCTCCTGTCGGTCCTCTGCGCCGCTTGCAGCGCTGGGCTCTATCGTACGCGCTATGCGCTCGACCTGAGGGTCGACCCAAGGACCGCTGATGCGAAAGGTCTGGGTGGCGGCGGCCTGCAGCGGCTCGCGCAGCAGCCATTGGGCGATCAGGGTACCCAGCCCGGTCACCGGATTGACGGCAGCGGCCAGCAGCGAGGCGGTACCGGCGTTGAGCTCCGGAATCACCACGGCGGTCAGATCCTGCGTCTCGCGCACCAGGTCGGCGCTGCCTTCGATCAGCACCGCGGCCGCCACGCCGCGCATCTGCAGGTTGCGGGTGGAGGCCACCCCGCGCACGATGCGGACATCGCCGCGCAGGAGGTCGAACGCAAATCCCTCGCTAAACACGTCGCGAAAATCCAACGTCAAGCGGCGCGGCAGCGATTGCAGGCTCAACACGCCCAGCAGCTTGGCGATACCCGGGTCGGCCTTCAGAAACTGGCCGCGCTGCACGTCGAGGGTCAGCTCCCCGGACAGCGTCGGGGTGTGCAGCGCCAGCGGCGAGCCCAGCCAGCCAAGCGCACCCTCCAGCCGCCCGCGCCCGCCGCGCACCACGCCCGCATACCCGAAGCGCTGCAGCAGCGCACCGGCGTCGTCGATGTCGAGCCGCAGCTGCAGCGCGGTGCGCCGCGCCGCCGCAGCCTGCCCCGGCGCGGTGAGGCTGGTGGCCGGAGCCCAGTTGCCTGCGGCGCTCAGCCGCGCCTCTGGTACCGTCAGGCGCAGGGCCTGCAGCCGCCACTCACGTACCGTCTCCGCTCCCTGACGGGCCTCACGGTTGCTGGCCGTGATCTCCAGCCGGCCCAGCGGTCGATCCCCCAGTTCGAAAGACTCCACCACCACGTCCAGCGCCGGCATCGAGCGCGGCTGACTGGCCAGGCGCTCCAGCTCGGCCTGGGCGCTGGGCGGAATTTGCAGGTAGGCCAGGCGCGCCAGCAGCCGCTCTTGTGCCCCGCCACGGTATTCGACATAGCCGTCAAACTGGCGCGCCGCCAGCGACAGGCGCCACGAGGCGCCGTCGCGCGTCCCTCCCAGACTGACGCCGTCGAAGCGGCGCCCCTCCCAGACCACGCGCTGCGCGCTCAAACCCAACTGCGTCGGCCAGTAGCCGCCACCGGTGGCGCCCAGCCACACGGTCGGGGCGGTTGCAGCGGCTGGTGCACCACCGGGCGGATCGGCGATGCGTTGCGCCCAGGCGTCCATGTCCAGCTCGGACAGCCGCAACGCCGCCGCTACCCCCGTCGCGGGCCAGTCGGGCCCTTCCGTGCCCAGCGCCAGGCGGCCACGCAGCACGTTCGTCTGCGTCCCGGCGTGCTGGCGCTCGTACTCGGCGCGCAGCGGCCCGATGGGCGCTCCGGTGTCCAGCGCTAGGCGCAAGCGGTCGCGTGTCGTGCCCGCGGAGGGTGCTGGCAGCGGCTCGATCTCAACCTGCAGCGGCCAGGCGCTGTCGGCGGGCTTGGCCAGCGGTGCCGGCAACGACAACGCCAAGCCGCGCAAGTCGCTGTCCAGCCGCAGCTCGGTCCCCTGTGGGCCAAACCCCAGCTGCAGCGTGTAGCGGGCACTGCCACTGGCCTGCCGGCCCAGCCAACGCGCCCAGGGCCAGTCGGGACTGGCCGCCAACCCCTCGGCCGTGACCTGACCCTGCCCTTGAAAGCGCACCAGCGCTGCCCCATCGCGCCGCGTCATGCCGCCGCCAAAACGCAGCTCGCCGCCCAGCACGCGGGCGCTGGCGCCACGCATCTCAAAACCGGTCTCGGTGAAGTCCAGGCTGCCGCGCACCCCCTGCAACAGGGGAGTGTCCGGTTGAACCTGCACATCGTTGCCCGCAAAGCGCACCTGCCCCCGCACCCTGGCGCTGTGGGCATCGTCCAGCGGAATGCGCAACTCCAAGCCCACCTCCAGCGTGCCGCTGGCCTGGGCACGGTCCAGGGCACCAGCGGTCAGCACGCTCAACGGCGAGCGCCGCACGAAGCGTAGCGCCTCCTCCCCCGGCCCGCGCACCGTGCCCTGCACGCGCAACTGCGGGGCGTCTGCCATGTAGTCGTCGATGACGGCGTGCACCTGCAGCGCGCGCAGCGTCGGCTGCCCGCTCACCTGACCGTCGGCCTGGCGGATCTCCAGCCGGTGCCGGTCGATGAGCAGCTCGGCGTTGACCCGCTCCAGCGCCGGCCACGGCACGCCGTCGGCGGGCAGCACGTGCGCCGGCGCATAGTCCAATGCCACGTCGTGCAGACGTGCCCGCACTTCGAACGCGCCCTCGGCCGCGGAGGCAAAGGGAAAGTCCCATAGGTCGCCGTTGACACGAAAACGCACCTCGCTGGCCCGGCCCGAGCGCACCGCGGCCTGCACGTAGCGCCGCGCGTCGGCGTTGACGGTCAGCGGCAAGTAGCGTGCGACACGGGCTGCATTGGCGCGCGTCAGCTGCAGCTCCAGATCGAGCACACCCGGCCAGCGGTCGCGGGCGCGGCTGGCAGCGGGGTCGGCCGTGCGCCAGCGCGCGCGCCCGCTGCCGGCGGCATCGGCATTGGCAAAGCGCAGGCGCGGCAGCTCGACCTCGATGGTGTTGGCATTGACACGCCAGCGCACGTCGGCCTGCAGCTCATCGAATACCAAACGGGGTTCCTCAAACACACCGGGAAAGACCAGCGCGCCATGGCGCAGCATCACCGTGGCCCGCCCGCCGCGTTCGTCGAAGGCGAATTCGGCGTCGACCCCCTGCAGACCCGGACGTCCCGGCGCCGATGACCCGTCTGGCGTCGGCGGCGTCGCCTCGCCCGCGCGCAGCCCCAAATCGCGCACCCGGCCGCGCGCCGACCAGCGCTCGGGCTGCCCCGCCTGCGCCGCCGTCCAACGCAGCTCAACGCCCTCTAACTCGCCCACGGGCTGGGTTTCGCGTGCCCAGGCATTGACCTGGTGCCCCAAAGGCAACCCGCGGGCCAGGCGTTGCAGCGCACCCAGATCCAGCCGATCGGCACTCAGCGCCCAGGCCCGCCAGTGGCCATCGGGGCCGCTGGTGGCATCGAGCCGCCAGCGGCCGCCCAGCCAGCGTGCGCCCTCGGCCACCTCCAGCACCAGATCGTCGCTGCCCAGCGTGGACGTGTCGCCCTTGCGCTGCCACACCAGCCGCCCCTCGATGCGCGACAGCGCCAAGGGCTCTGGCGCCTGCGCCGCCGCGATCCAGTCCAGCCTCACATTGCGCCAATGCAGGTCGGCGGTCAGCGCCGGCAGCGCGCCCCGCTGCACCTGAGCCCACAGCCGCAGCGCGCCTTGGGCCTGCACGGCCCGCACCCCCCACGCGCTGGCCACATCCACATAGCGCCCCAACTCGGCCATGTCCAGCCACGGCGCCTGCAAGAACAGTTCACCGCTCCAGTCGCGCCAACGCCCCGGGTGGGTCTGCCAGAATGGCCGTGTGAAACGCCCGCGCACGCTGATGCGCTCGCCCCAGTGTGGCGGCAGAGTGGCATCAAGCCGCCATTCGTGGCGCAGCCCCGGATTGCGCACCAGCAGCTCCACCGCCTCCAGCGTCAGCACGGGGGCCTGCGGGCGCGTCTCGTCGATCCAGTGCAGCCGGCCACCGCGCAACACGAACTCGCGCTGGTCGAAAAACCAGTCGGCCACGGCGCTGTCGGCCTGCGGTGCGCTATTCAGGTCGAGCCCGGCCACGCGCAGTCGGCCATCGCCCAGGCGCCGCACTTCCATCTCGGGTGCCTCGATGGTCAGCCGGTCCAAGCCCAGTTGCCACAGCGAACGGACAGACACATCCGCGCCGACGCGCGGCAGCTGCAGCGCGGTGCGTCCTTCCGGATCCAGCAGCCGCACGTCGTGCAGGGTCAACGCCACCGTCGCCCAGTCGGCACGGGCCTCGATGCGGCCGATGCTGACCGGCACCCCCAGCGCACGTGTGGCCACGGCCTGCAGCGCCGGTCGCCACGCATCCGCCCGCGGCACAATCCACCATTGCAGGGCGCCCCAGCCCACCAGCAACCCCACCCAGAACAGGATCGCCAGCCCGAATACCAGCCGCGACAGCTGCGCCAGCAGCCGCAGCCGCCACGATGGCCAGGAGGGAGGCACGGTTGGAATCACACGAAATTATGATGTCGAGCGTCCCCGTTGGTTCAGCCAGCGCCGCCCACAGCCGGTTCGTGCAACGCGTCCGTCGGCGCTACGCGGATGAATTGGCGCTCCTGCCCCCGGGTGTACCCACGCCACAGGATTTGCAGCACACGTGGCAGGCGCTGTGCGCGCGCGGCCACTGCCCCGGGGCGGCGCTGCGGGTGCTGCGCCATCTGACGCTGGAGCGCCTGGCGGTGCTGGATTGCGAACAGCAGGCGCCGCTGCAGACGGTGACGCGCACCGTCACCGCGCTGGCTGAGATGGCGCTGGATATCGCTGCCCGCCTGGCCTGCTCCGAGCTCGACGCGCTGCACGGCCCGCCGCGCGCACCGGACACCCCACCGCCCGGTCCACCGGCACCATCGGCCGATGCCCAGCGGCGCTGCGCGTGGTGGATCGTCGGCATGGGCAAGCTGGGAGCGCGCGAACTCAATGTCTCCAGCGACATCGATTTGATCTATGTCTACGAGGGGGATGCCGAGACGGCAGGCAACGCCGAGGGGCGCAACCGCATCAGCAACCACGAGTACTTCGCCAAGGTCGTCAAGCGCATCCAGACCCTGCTGAGCGACGTCACCGAGCACGGCCAAGTGTTTCGTATCGACCTGGCGCTGCGCCCCAACGGCAACTCCGGGCCGCCGGCGGTGTCGCTGGGCGCGCTGGAAGACTATTTTCAAGTGCAGGGCCGGGAATGGGAGCGCTTTGCATGGCTGAAAAGCCGTGTAGTAGCCCCCGCGGAAAACGCACACCGCCACAGCAATGGCGCGTGGCTGCGCCCGGTGGTGCTGCCGTTCGTATTCCGCCGCTATCTGGACTATGCAGTGTTTGACGCGCTGCGCCGGCTCCACCGCCAAATCCGTGAGCACGCTGCGCGCCGCGCCGCGGGCCATCCGGAGCGCGCGCACGACGTCAAGCTCTCGCGCGGCGGCATCCGCGAAATCGAATTTATCGTGCAGCTGTTGCAGGTGGTACGCGGCGGGCAGTTTCCCGAGCTGCGCACCCGCCCGACGCTGCAGGCGCTGCAGCGTGTGGCGCAGGCCGGCCTGATGCCGGCCGACAAGGCGCAGCAGCTGGCCGAAGCCTATGTGTTTTTACGCCGGGTGGAACACCGCATCCAGTATCTGGACGACCAGCAGACCCACGTGTTGCCCACGCGCGATGACGATCTGGCCTGGATCGCCGCCACCATGGGGTTTGCCGACACAGCGGCCTTCCTGCGCACGCTGGATGCCCACCGCGAGGTGGTGGCGCAGGAGTTCGACACCTTGCTGGGCGGCGACGGCGGCCACGGCTGCCAAGGCAAGGGCTGCAACGGCCACGGCCGCGGCGGCACCGACGACCTGCAGGCCCTGCTAAACACACTGCCACCGGGATTTGCGCAGCGCGTCGCGGCGTGGTGCAATCACCCGCGGGTGCTGGCGCTACGCGAAGAAGCCCGCGTGCGCCTAGCCCGACTGGTGGAGCGCACCGGCGCCTGGATCGAGGACGGCCGGGTCAGCGAAACCGCCGCCGTTCGTCTGGCCGACTGGATCGAACCCTTGCTGCGGCGCGAGAGCTATCTGGCGTTGCTGCAGGAACGCCCCGCCGTCCACGAACGGCTGCTGCGTGTGCTGGGCGCAGCGCGCTGGCCCGCGCGCTACCTGATGCGCCACCCCGGCGTCATCGACGAGCTGGCCAGCCGCCAGCTGTACGAAGAACGCTTCGACCGCGCCGCCTTTTTGGCCGATCTGGAGGCCCGCCGCTGGGCACTGCACAAGACCGGCGAAGACGACGAGGAGGCGCTGCTGGACCTGCTGCGCCGCGCCCACCACGCGGAAGTCTTTCGCACGCTGGCGCGCGACGTCGAAGGGCTGCTGACCGTGGAGCAAGTGGCTGACGACTTGAGTGCGCTGGCCGACGCGGTGCTGCACATCACTGGGCTGTGGTGCTGGCAGCGCCTAAAAAACCGCCACCGCGATGAGCCGCAACACGCCATCATCGGCTATGGCAAGCTGGGGGGCAAAGAGCTGGGCTACGGTAGCGACCTCGACTTGGTGTTCGTCTACGACGACGACGACGAGCGCGCCCCGGAGATGTACGCCGCTTTCGTGCGCAAGCTCATTAACTGGCTGACCGTCAAAACTGGCGCCGGCGACCTGTACGAAATCGACACCGCGCTGCGGCCCAACGGCAACTCGGGCCTGCTGGTGACGAGTTTTCGGGCGTATGCCGACTACCAGCAAAACCGCGGCAGCAACACCGCCTGGACCTGGGAACATCAAGCCATGACACGGGCGCGCTGCGTGGTGGGCGACGATGCCCTGCGGGCACGCTTCGACGCCGTGCGCGAGGCTGTCATCACCGCGCCCCGTGATCGCGCCGCCCTGGCCACCGAGATCCGCGCCATGCGCCAGCGCCTGCGCGACGCGCACCCGGTGCGGGCCGACCGCTTCGACCTCAAGCATAGCCCCGGCGGCATGATCGATGTCGAGTTCGCCGTGCAGTACCTGGTGCTGGCGCACAGCGCCCAGCATCCGCCGCTGCGCGACAACGCGGGCAACATCGCGCTGCTGCAGCGGGCCGAAAGCGCCGGGCTGTTGCCCCCGGGCATGGGTCGTGCCGCCGCCGACGCCTACCGGCGGCTGCGCGCGCTGCAACACCGCGCCCGGCTCGACGAAGCCAGCACCCAGCTCGATCCGACCGACGTCAGCGCCGAGCGGGCGGCGGTGCTGGCGCTGTGGCAGCACGTCCTGGGCGGCCCCCACGTGGGATCGAAACACGACGCCACAGCCCCAAGCCCGCCTACCCTTTGAGCAGGACGCCGCCGCGCGCGGTCGATCGACCATCGGCGAGCTCAGCTCGGGCCCGAGACGGTGCGCCCACGGCCCACCGGAAATTGGGCACCACCAGGGCATGCACCGGATTCCTCGCCTGGCGCGGCGCCACACGGGCCGTGCTGGGTTGCGCTGGCTGCAATCCCCGCTTGGACGCAGGGAATAAACGGCCAGCGCGGCCGCGACGGCCTCACCCCTCTACGATCAAGGGTTGCACCGCTGCGCCTAGCGTACCCGGCAGGTCTGTCGCCTGCGGTGCCTTCATGGGGAGAGTCACCCGCATGCGATATCCGATCCCGCGCACCCTGTGCGCCGCCGTCTTGCTGTTACTGGCCAGTCCATCCATGCCCGCCCCAGCTCCAGTGCCCGCTACCGCCTCCACGCCATCGGCGCCCGCAGCCTGTCCCGCCATCCTGCAACACCGCTTCGACCGCCTGCAGGACGAACAACCGCAGGACCTGTGCCAGTATGCGGGCCGGGTGGTGCTGGTGGTCAACACCGCCAGTTACTGTGGCTTTACCCAGCAGTACAAGGGTCTGGAGGAGCTGTACCGGCGCTACCGCGACCGCGGCTTGGTCGTGCTGGGCTTTCCCTCCAACGATTTCGGCCAGCAAGAGCCGGGCAGCAACCAGCAAATCGCCGAGTTTTGCGAAAACACCTTTGGCGTGCAGTTTCCGATGTTCGCCAAGTCGCACGTGCGTGGCCCCCAGGCCAATGCACTGTTTCGGCAGCTGGCCGAACGCACCGGCACAACGCCGAAGTGGAACTTCTACAAGTACCTGATCAGCCGCGATGGGCGCACCGTGCTGGCCTACAGCAGCATGACGGCACCCGACAGCCGCTCGCTGCAACGCGATATCGAACGGCTGCTGCGGCACTGAGCGCGGCGCCGCGCCGGCTCATCGGCGCTGATCAAGGCAGCCGTGTCGCCTCGACGCGACGCGCCCCGTTGAAGCGCTGCGCCCAATAGCGCTCGTTTATGTCGCTGATTTTGACGCTGTCACCCTTGCGCGGCGCGTGCACGAATTTGCCGTCGCCGAGGTACACACCCACGTGACTGAACGCGCGCCGCATGGTATTGAAAAAAACCAGATCACCGGGCTGCAGCTCTTCCCGCGCAATCGGTATCGTTGCCTTGGCCTGTTCATGGGCCCGGCGCGGCAGCACCAGCCCCAGCGTGTGGGCGTATACGTAGCGAACGAATCCACTGCAGTCGAACCCGGTTTCGGCGCTGTTGCCCCCCATGCGGTAAGGCACACCGATCAGGCCGAAGGCGGTGGTCATGAGCTGACTGGCCACCTGTCCTGTTTCCGCTCCCACCGCGTGCAGCTGACCCATCACGCCATCCATGGCAGACATCGATGCCCCCGGCAGTCCCGCCGGCGCTGCGGGTGCCGTCCATGCGTGCGGCACAGGCTGCTCCGACGAATCGCCGGACCCGGCAGAAGCGGCCTGCAGCGCCACCAGCGGGCTCGACACCGCGGCAGCCGGTACGCCCGGCGCGGGGGGAGTCGCCTGAGCGGCCAAGCTCAGCAACGCGGCGATGACAAAAGCGAAGGGCCGAAACATCTGCGGGATGCTAACAGAAACACGCCCCCCGACTTTTCAACGCAAGGCGCCACACCCAGCGGCCACCGTCAGCGCCAACCGCTGCAACGCCGCCCAAGGGTCGGCTGGCCAGCCGGGCACGATCAGCCCTTTGACGATGCCGTCCACCGTCTGTGCCTGCGTCAGCCAGCGTGCAGTCAGCGTGCGGCGCAACCGCGGTAGCACGCGCTCGTAGCGTTTCTCGCGCGCGCCCCAGACGCGTTGTTCGCGCAACACCAAGGGCAACGGCTGGCCGGCGTCCAGGCGCTGTCGGCAGCGGTGCAGGGTGCGCAGCTCTTCGGCCAACGCCCAGTGCACCGGCACCGGCGCCACCCCTTCCGCCTGCAGTCCCTCCAGCATCCGCTGCACGCGCGCCATGGCCCCGTCCAGCACCGCCTCGGGCAACCGGAATGGATCATAACGCGCCACGTCCAGCACGGCGGTGCGCACCTGCTCGAACGTCAGCTCTCCCGCGGGGTAGAGCAGGCCCAGCTTGACGATTTCCTGGTGTGCCGCCAGCAGATTGCCCTCCACCTGGTCGGCCATGAAAACGAGCGTGCGCTGGCCCTCCTCGCCCGCCGCTACGTGTTGCCCCTGCTGGCGCAAGCGCTGCGCAATCCAACCCGGCAACTGTGCGCGCTCTACGTCATCCACCCGCACCACCACGCCGTGGGTCTGCAGCGCCTCAAACCACGCGCTCTTGAGCGCCGCGCTGTCCAGCCGCGGCAGCAGCACCAGCGTCACGGTATCGGTGGAGGTGGCGGCGGCCTGCGCCAACCGCTGCAGCGCTTGGGCCCCATCCTGGCCCGGCTTGCCCGAGGGGATGCGCACCTCGATCAACCGTTTGTCGGCAAACAGGCTCATCGCGCCGCCCGCCGCCACCATGGCGCTCCAGTCGGTGTGCGCGCCCGTCACGGTAAAAACGGTGCGTTCGGTGTAGCCAGCCGCCCGCGCCGCCGCGCGGATGGCGTCGGCGGCCTCCTGCACCAGCAGGGTCTCATCCCCGTACACCCCATACAATGGCGCGAGCGCGCGCTGCAGCTGGACGGGCAACTGATGGGCGCCGATCTGCATGGTGGCGATTCTAGGCCGGTCCCGCCCCGCGCAAGGGCTGGCGGGCACCGCCCGCAGGGTCGGTACCCTAGGTGGGCCCAGCCTTCCGTGATAATGCGTGCTGACGTTCATGCCCGACTGGTTGACCCGCCTTGACCTCTGCCGCCAGCCCCAACCCGGTCGCCCTCGTGGGCGCACCCACCGACATCGGCGCTGGCGCCCGCGGCGCCTCCATGGGCCCCGAGGCGCTGCGCGTCGCTGGCCTGCAGGCGGCGCTGCAATCCCTAGGCCTGCGGGTAGAGGACCGCGGCAACCTCAGCGGCCCGCCCAACCCCTGGCTGCCCGCGGTCGACGGCTACCGCCACCTGGATCAGGTGGTGGCCTGGAACCGCGCCGTGCACGACGCCGTGTACGCGGAACTGGCGCGCGGTCTCCTGCCGATCCTGCTCGGCGGCGACCACTGCCTGGCCGTGGGTTCGATCAGCGCGGTGGTGCGCCACTGCCGCGCCGTGGGCAAAAAGCTGCGCGTGCTGTGGCTGGATGCGCATGCGGACTTCAACACCTCTGCACTGACGCCCAGCGGCAACCTGCACGGCATGCCGGTGGCGTGCCTGTGCGGCTTCGGGCCGCAGGCGCTGGTGGAGCTAGCGGGGGCGGCCCCCGCGCTGCGTCCGGATCAGGTGCGCCAGATTGGTATCCGCAGCGTCGACCCCGGTGAGAAACGCTTCGTGCACGAGCAGGGCCTGGAGGTGTACGACATGCGCTACATCGACGAGATGGGCATGCGCCACACGATGGAGCAGGCGCTGGCGGGGCTGGACGCTGACACACACCTACACGTCAGCTTCGATGTGGACTTTCTGGACCCCGAAATCGCCCCCGGTGTGGGCACCACCGTACCCGGCGGCCCCACCTACCGCGAAGCGCAGCTGTGCATGGAGATGGTCGCCGACACCGGGCGACTGGGCAGCCTGGACATCGTCGAGCTCAACCCCGCGTTGGATGTGCGCAACCGCACCGCACTGTTGGCCGTCGATCTGGTGCAGAGCCTGTTTGGCAAGAGCACACTGATGCGCGAACATCAGGTGCGACGGCGCGGCTGAGGCCGCG
>NZ_DAISZC010000049.1:0-15946 GCF_036824975.1 Tepidimonas sp. | reverse complement strand
TTCCGTGCGCCTTGCGCTTCGCCCGCTCGCGACGGTCGTGCAGACCTTCCCTAATGGGGTGGTATGAGAGCCCTGAATCATGAAGGATCTGCCGGCTGCGCGGTGGGTGACTCGTGCCCCCAGTGCGGTATGAGAGCCCTGAATCATGGAGGATCTGCCGGCCGTGGCGATCGCGCGCACGCTGCTGAAGGAGGTATGAGAGCCCTAAATCATGGAGGATCTGCCGGCACTCCGGCATGGGCCTGCGGGCTGCTGGAGAGGCAGGTCTTGCCCTCGGGGCCATGCTGCTGCCGTCGTCACTGCTCGCCTACGGCATCGCCCGTTGGCTGCAACGCCACCACAGCTGGTGGCCGGTACAGGCGTTCCGGCTGGGCATGGCACCGGTGGTGCTGGGTCTGCTGGGGGCCACCGGCTGGGTGCTGGCACGCGGCGCCGCGCCCGGCACCGCCGCGACGCCGCCATGGGCGCTGTGGCTGATCACCGCCGTCACCGCCGCGCTGGTGTGGCGCACCCGGATGCACCTATTGTGGTTGCTGGCGGCCGGGGCCGCGCTGGGGGTGCTGGGACTGGTCTGACCACCGCGTCACGCTCTGGCGATGACGCCCTGGCCTTCTTACGCCGACCTGGGCGCCCCCAGGGACAGGCGCTGGCGCACCGCCTCGTACAGGCAAACCGCGCTGGCCACCGAAACGTTGAGACTCTCCACCGCACCACGCATGGGAATGGCCACCAGTTCGTCACAATGGCGGCGCACCAGTGGTCGTATCCCCTTGCCTTCGGCCCCCAGCACGATCGCCACCGGGCCACGCCAGTCCTGCTCGTACAGGCTGCGCGGCGCATCGTCGCTGGTGCCGACCACCCAGATGCCGCGCACTTTCAGCGCATCCAGCGTGCGCGCCAAGTTGGTCACCATCAGGTACGGAACGGTATCGGCCGCGCCGCTGGCCACCTTGGCCACGGTGGCGTTCAAGGCGCAGGCCTGATCCTTGGGTGCGATGACCGCGTGAGCGCCAGCCCCGTCGGCCACGCGCAGACAAGCCCCCAGGTTGTGGGGGTCGGTCACACCATCGAGCACCAGCAGCAGCGGTGGGTCGGCACGGCGCTCGGCCTCACAACGCGCGTCCAATTGGTCCAGGACATCGTCGAGCGTGCGCCCCAGCTGCAGCGGCCGCACACGCGCCACCACCCCTTGGTGATGATGGCCGCCGGCGAGACGCGCCAGGCGTTGGCCGTCGGCTTCGATGACGCGCACCCCCGCTGCCTGCGCCCGCTGCAGAAACTGGCGCATGCGCGCGTCGCGCCGCGCCGGATCGGCATACAGCTCCAGGATCGAGCCCGGGTCGAGCTTGAGCCGCACGCCAATCGCATGAAAACCAAACAGTACCGCGGTGTCACTGACCATGGGCCGGCATTATCGCCGTCGCGGGCGGCGGCGTGACGGCTGGGTCGCGCCCCAGCTCGCGCGCCCGCCCGGCCTCGATGCCGATGCGGCGCTGGCAGCGTGCCGCAATGCCGGCGTCGTGCGTGACCAGCAGCAGGGTCGTGCCGTGCTCGCGGTTGAGGTCGAACATCAGGTTCATGACGCGCTCACCGGTGGCGTGATCCAGGCTGCCCGTGGGTTCGTCGGCCAGGAGTACCGCTGGCTCGACCACAAAGGCGCGTGCCAGCGCCACGCGCTGCTGCTCGCCGCCCGACAACACACGCGGATAGTGGCCCAGCCGCTGCCCCAGTCCCACCCGCTCGAGCATACGCCGCGCGGCCGCGCGTGCGTCGCGCCGCCCGGCCAGCTCCAGGGGCAGCATCACGTTTTCCAGCGCCGTCAGGTTGCCCAGCAGCTGAAAACTCTGAAAGACGAAACCCAGCCGGCGCGCCCGCAGCGCGGCACGCGCGTCCTCATCCATGACAAAAATATCGACGCCATCCCAGTGAACCGTCCCGGCGCTGGGGGTGTCCAACCCGGCGATCAACGACAGCAGCGTGCTCTTGCCGGAGCCTGACGCACCGACGATGGCGACCGTCTGGCCCGGTACGACATCGAAACTGACGTCGTGCAGAATGGTCAGCGGGCCGTCGGCATCCTGCACGGTCTTGGTCAGTTGGCGCACGGCAATGATGGGTTGGCTCATGAAAAACGTTCAAGACATCGGTCGCAGGGATGTGGCCATCGCGATGCTGGCGGCTGCCGGCTTGGCCCTCTGCCCCGGTAGAGCGGCACGTGCGGCCAGCGGTTCCCCAGCCGTGGTTCTGGTGGTGGGAGATTCGCTCAGCGCCGAGTATGGCATTGCGCGTGGCAGCGGCTGGGTAGCCCTGTTGCAGCAGCGTTTGCAAACGCAGGGGCGGCCGGTGCAGGTGGTCAATGCCAGCATCAGCGGCGACACCACAGCGGGGGGGCGCGCGCGGCTGCCTGGACTGCTGCAACGCCACCGTCCAGCCATCGTCATTGTGGAGCTGGGCGGCAACGACGCGCTGCGCGGCCTGCCACTGCAGACCACGCGCGACAACCTGCGCGCGATGATTCGCGCCAGCCACGCTGCCGGCGCCAAGGTGCTGCTGCTGGGCATGGATATGCCACCCAACTACGGCGAGCGCTACCGCGCCGAATTTCGCGCCGTCTACAGCGACTTGGCGCGCGAGGAGCGCGTGGCGCTGGTGCCTTTCTTCCTGGCTGGCGTGGCCGATGGGCCGCAGGCCGCGGCCCTGTTTCAGGAGGACCGCATCCACCCCAACGAAAAAGCACAACCGCAACTGCTGGACAATGTCTGGCCCGCGCTGCGGCCGCTGCTGCCTCGGGGGTAGTGTGGCGCATTGGCCGCGCAACAAGCAGCGCCGCTTGCCAAACGGCACACCCACCCGCCGTCGAATGCGACTACCAGCCAGCCCTTAGTGCGGCTCGATGGTCTGCAGCGCCTGCGCCAGATCGGCGCGCAGGTCCTCGACCTCTTCCAGGCCGACGGCGAAACGGACCAGTCGGGGTGGGTATGGCCAGGGACGCACGCGCATCTGCGGCACGTCGTAAGGCATACACAGACTCATCGGACCAGCCCAGCTGTAGCCCAGGCGGAAACAGCGCAAGGCATCACAAAAAGCATCCACCCGCTCAGGAGAGACTGCTGGATCGAACACGACACTAAATAGGGCAGCAGCACCGTTGGCGTTGCGCCGCCAGGCCTCATGTCCGGGAGAGCCGGGCAGCGCCGGATGGAAGACGCGCGCCACCCATGGCTGCCTCTGCATCCAGCTGGCCAGCTCGCGCGCGGCAGCGTCTTGTGCCCGGTAGCGCAGCGGCAGGCTGGGCAGGCCACGCAGCACCGCCTCGGCGTCGTTGGCCCCCACCCCCAGCCCCAGGCGCATGTGCGTCATCAGCAGCGTGTGGTGCAGCGCCTCGTCGCGCGTGACGACCGCACCCATGAGCACGTCCGCCCCGCCGCTGGGGTATTTGGTGAGCGCCTGCATGGCCACGTCCACCCCCAACTCGAACGGGCGCAACGCCACACCCGCGCCCCAAGTGTCGTCCAGGGCGGTGACAATGGGTCGCTGCCGTCCCCGGTTGGCCTGCTGCACCACCGCCACAAGCGCGGGCAGATCTGGGAACTCCAGCGTCACCGAGCCGGCCGCCTCCAGCCACACCAATCGCGTGCGTGGCGTTATCGCCGCGGCCAGGTCGGCTGGGTCCATCGGATCGTAGATGCGGTGTCCGATCCCCCACTGGGCGAGCTCGTGCGCCGCCAGCGCTTTGTTGGGACCGTAGGCGTTGTCGGGCAGCAGCACCTCGTCGCCTGCGCGCAACAGCGCCAGATCGACCAGCGCAATGGCGGCCAGGCCGCTGGGGGCCAGCACGCAGTAGCGCCCGCCCTCCAGGGCGGCGATGCGCTCCTCCAGCGTGAAGGTGGTGGGCGTTCCGTGCAAGCCGTAGGTGTAGCCCGACTTGTCCTGCCAACGCCGCGCACGCATCGCGGCGACGTTCGGGAACAAAACGGTAGACGCCTTGTACACCCCGACGGGCACCGCTTCGAACGTAGCAGGCGGCTGGTAAGGGTGATGGATCAGCGTGGTGGCCAAGCCAGCGGTTTCCCGTGGCCGGTCGTCGGTGCGTTCGGGGCCAAACATCGCGGCAAGTACGGACAAGAACCCAGGCCCACAGCATAGCAGCGGTCGCCGCCGAGCCGGGACACGGATGACGCAGCCGTGCGATCTGCCCAGCGCGCACCGGCCCCGCCCTCTCCCTTGCGCGACGGGGTGCATGCGACTGCCATGGCCAGCGGCGTGCCGCTGTGGTCGCTCACACTTTCCACTTGGCCAACAGCTGGGCCGGACGCAGGTTGTCGTAGCACTCGAACGGCTGGTGGATCCAGGGATTGGTGGGCAGATATTGCACCGAGTAATCCGGCGTGAAGATCGACACCGCCTTGGTCCAGATGACCGCGCTACGCAGTTCGGTGATGGGTGGGTAGTTGGAGCGCAGCAGCTCGACCACCGCTTTGAGGGTAAGGCCCGAGTCGGCCAGATCGTCGACCAGCAGTACGCGGCCGGCGATCTCGCCCTTCGGCGTGGTGATGTAGCGCGCGATGTCGAGCTGGCCGCGCACGGTGCCGCCTTCGGCCCGGTACGAGCTGGTGGACATGATGGCCAGCGGCTTGTCGAAAATGCGGCTGAGGATGTCGCCCGGCCGCATGCCGCCACGGGCCAGGCACAGGATGGTGTCAAAGTCCCAGCCCGACTGGTAGATCTGGATGGCCAGCTTTTCGATCAGGTTGTGGTACTCGTCGTACGAGACGTAGAGGTGCTTGCCGTCTTCGGTGAGCATGGGCATGGCCTTTGAAATCGCAGAGGCTGGAGGGCCAGTTCAGGCGGCGAAGGGATGGCGCAACAAAATGGTGTGGTCGCGGTCGGGACTGGTCGAGATGACGTGGATGGGCACCCCGGTGACGGCCTCGATGCGCTGCAGATAGCGGCGGGCGTTGGCTGGCAAATCTTCGTAGCGGATCACGCCAGCACTGGATTCGCTCCAGCCAGGCAGCGTCTCGTAGATCGGCTCGCAGCGCGCGATCTCGTCGGCACCCAGCGGCAGCAAGTCGACCTCGTGGCCATCGAGCCGGTAGCCGACGCACAATTTCAACTCCGGCAGGCCGTCGAGTACGTCGAGCTTGGTGATGCACAGACCCGACAGGCCGTTGACCTGGGCCGAGCGCTTGAGCAGCGCGGCGTCGAACCAGCCGCAGCGCCGCGCGCGCCCGGTGGTGGTGCCTTTTTCGGCGCCCACGGTGGCCATGTGCCAGCCGGGTGTGCCTTCGGTTTGCCAGTCGAGCTCGGTGGGGAACGGGCCGCCGCCGACGCGCGTGCAGTACGCCTTGGTGATGCCCAGCACATAGTGCAGCATCCCCGGCCCCACGCCCGAGCCGGCTGCCGCGTTGCCGGCAACACAGTTGCTGGAGGTGACGAATGGGTAGGTGCCGTGGTCGATGTCGAGCAGCGTGCCCTGCGCACCCTCAAACAGCAGATTGGCCCCGGCGCGGTGCGCCTCGTTGAGTTCGCGCGAGACGTCGGCCATCATTGGCGCCAGCGCCTCGGCCTGGCGCATCGCCTCGTCGTACACCGCGTCAAAACGCACCCGACCCGCATCGTCCAGATAGGGACGCAGCGCGGGGCCGAAGTCCAGCGTCGCCGCGCCCAGGTAGGTGCTCAGCACGTGATTGTGCAGATCGAGCAGCTCGCGCAGCTTGTCGGCGAAGCGCTGGGGGTGCTTGAGGTCCTGCACGCGCAGCGCGCGGCGCGCCACCTTGTCCTCGTAAGCCGGTCCGATGCCGCGCCCAGTGGTGCCGATCTTGGCGGCACCAGCCTTTTCCTTCGCGGCCTCGCGCGCGATATCGACCGCCGCGTGAAACGGCAGAATCAACGGGCACGCCTCACTGATGCGCAGGCGCGAGCGCACCTCGACGCCGGCACGCTCCAAGCCCTCGATCTCCTCCAGCAGCTTGGCCGCAGACAGCACGACCCCGTTGCCGATGTAGCACCGCACGCCGGGACGCATGATGCCGCTCGGGATCAGGTGCAGCGCGGTCTTGACCCCGCCGATGACGAGGGTGTGCCCGGCGTTGTGTCCGCCTTGGAACCGCACCACGCCGTCAGCGGTCTCGGTCAGCCAGTCCACCAGCTTGCCCTTGCCCTCGTCACCCCATTGGGTGCCCACCACCACCACATTGCGCCCCGGCTGGGGCTGGAAAGCGTTGTCCATCGTCACACGATTCGTCGTTACTCGTCAGCACTGCCCCGCCATGCGGTCGGGCGCGCCGCCTTCAGACCGCCGTCTCCAGCGGCACCACCACCCACCCGCCGTTGCGCTCGGCCAGCACGCGGTCGCAGGCAAATTCGTCCACCTCGTGCTCATGCCCGGGCAGCACGCACACCACCGTCTCACCGGCAGCGCGCAAGCGCCCAATGGCCGCACGCAGCGCCGCATCGTGCCGCCACGGAGCCCGGATGGCCGGGCGCAGTGGCGGCGTCGGCAGCAGGCGTACCAGCTGCTTCAGGTCGAGGCTAAAACCGACCGCGGGCCGGCGCCGTCCAAACACGGCGCCCACCTCATCGTAGCGGCCACCGCGGGCGATTTCTTCGCCCTGCCCGCCATCGGCAGCCAAAATGGAGAAACGCACGCCGGTGTAGTAGGCGTAACCCCGCAAGTCGGCCAGATCGAACGTGAGGTGCACCGCCGCGTCGCGCTGCCGCAGTTGATCGGCCAGCCAGCGCAGGTCGTCGAGCGCGGCACGCAGTAAGGCAGTATCGCCCAACTGCGCCGCGGCAGCCGACAGTACCTCGGCACCGCCGTACAGGCGCGGCAGCGTCAGCACGCGTTCGCGCACCGGGGTCGGCAGCGACTGGGCGATCGCGGCCAGGGTGGCTTGATCTTTGGCTGCCAGCGCCGCATGCAGTGCCGCCAGCGTGGACGGTGACAGCGTGCACCCGTGCAGCACCGCATCGACCACCCGAACATCACCCAAATCGACGCCCAGGCGCCGCAAGCCAGCCGCACGCAACGCATCCAGCGCCAACTCCAGCACCTCCAGATCGGCCTCCAGACCCGCGTGGCCGTAAATCTCGGCGCCGAACTGCAGCAGCTCGCGGCTGCCGCTGGCGGCCGTGGCACGGGTGTGCAGCACCGGCCCGCAATAACACAACCGCGTAACCCCTTGGCGATTGAGTAGATGCGCATCGATGCGCGCCACTTGCGGGGTGGTGTCGGCGCGCAACCCCAGCGTGCGGCCCGAGAGTTGATCGACCAACTTGAAGGTCTGCAGATCGAGCGCCTCGCCGGTGCCGGTCAGCAGCGACTCCAGATGCTCCACCAGCGGGGGCATCACCAGTTCGTAGCCGTAACGGCGCGCCGCCTCCAGCAGCGTGCGGCGCAGGTCCTCGATGTGCCGCGCCTCGGCGGGCAGCACGTCAGCGATGTGATCCGGCAACAGCCAGGCAGACATGGGGGTCCAGCGGTGACACGGGCAAAGGCCGGATTCTACCCCGCCCGGTTCCCGTGTCAGCTAGCGCCCGGCCGGTGTCGCCGTGCCCCTGAAGGCGCGGAAAAACTCAGACGAGGGATCGACGATCAGCACATCGCCCTTGCTGCCGAAGCTGGCGCGGTAGGCTTCCAGGCTGCGGTAGAACTGCGCGAACGCCGGATCGCGCCCGAACGCCTGCGCGTAGATGCGCGCCGCCTCGGCGTCACCCTCACCCTTGATTCTCTGTGCCTGGCGGAAAGCCTGCGCCAGGATCACTTCCCGCTCGCGGTCGGCCTCGGCGCGGATCTTCTCGCCCTCGGCGAAACCGGTGGAGCGTAGCTCGTTGGCGACGCGCTTGCGCTCGGCCTCCATGCGGTCGTAGACCGAGCGGGTGATGGACTCGGCGTAGTCGATGCGCGAGATGCGCACATCCACGACATCGATGCCCCAGGGCTTTTCGGCGCCGCGCACCGCGGCCAGCACCTCGCGCTGCACTGCGGCCATCAGCTCCTCACGCTTGGACGACAACAGCTCGCGCAGCGTGCGTTTGTTGACCTCCTGCTGGAAGGCGTTGCGCACCACGCGGTTGAGCTGGGCGGCGCCAGCGCGCTCATCCAGCCCGACATTGCGGATGTAGGCCGACGGGTCGGAAATGCGCCAGCGCACGTACCAGTCGATGACGACGCGCTGCTTCTCGGCGGTCAGCGTCGGTTCGGTGTCGGTGCTCTCCAGCGTCAGCAGCCGCTTGTCGATATACGAAACGTTCTGAAACGGCGGCGGCAGTTTGAAATTTAGCCCCGGCTCGGTGACCACATTGCGGATCTGGCCAAACTGGAACACCACGCCAAACTGGCGCTGGTCGACGACGAACACGGTGGAGCTGGCCACAGCCAGCAGCACCAGCAGCGAGGAAACGAAGAATCCGATGCGGTTGATCATGGGGTTGGCTCCGTTCAGCGTCCTTCGCGGTCACGGCTGCGCAGGTCCATGCGGCTGCGCGCATCGGCGGCGCTGGTCGCACCGCCGCCCGCCGCACCCCCCGCCGACGCGCTGCCGGCACTGGCTGCAGCGCTGTTGTCGGCCGCAGAACCCACCCCGCCCGCGCCAGCGCTGACCTGCTGCATGATCTTGTCCAGCGGCAGGTACAGCAGATTGGACTGCTGGCGCGAGTCGATGAGCACCTTGGTCACGTTGCTGTAAATCTCCTGCATCGCCTCCAGATACATGCGCTCGCGCGTGACCTGCGGCGCCTTGGCGTATTCGGCCTGCACCAGCGCGAAGCGCTGCGCATCACCCTGGGCCTGCGCTACGACGCGCGCCTTGTAGGCTTCAGCCTCTTCGATGAGGCGCGCCGCCGCACCGCGCGCGCGCGGCACCACGTCGTTGGCGTAGGCTTCGGCCTCGTTTTTGGCGCGCTCGCGCTCCTGTCCGGCCTTGAGCACATCGTCGAAGGCCGCCTGCACCTGCTCCGGCGGGCGCACCCCGCCCGCCTGCAAGTTGATGCCGACGATTTCGATGCCGACTTGGTAGCGGTCAAGGATGGTTTGCATCAGCGTGCGCACGCGCGGCGCGATCTGCTCGCGCTCCTCGGCCAGCGCCGCATCCATCTTCATCTTGCCCACCACCTCGCGCACCGCTGTCTCCGCCGCCTTGACGACCGCAGCGTCAGGGTCACGGCTGTTGAACAGGTAGGCCCGCGCATCGCTCAGACGGTACTGCACGGCAAATTTGATCTCGACGATGTTCTCGTCCTCGGTCAGCATAGCCGATTCGCGCAAGCCGGTGGCGCGCACGATGGCGTCGCGCCCGATATCGACCGAGCGGATCTGAGTGACGAAGACGGTCTCGTGCCGCTGAATCGGGTACGGCAGACGCCAGTTAAAGCCCGCCCCCACGGTGCTGTGGTAGCGGCCAAACTGGGTGATGACGGCTTGCTGGCCTTCCTGCACGATAAAAAAACCGGTACCCAGCCAGATGAGCACCGCAACGCCCGCGATCAGGCCAACGCCCACCCCGGTGCCTTTGGGGTCGCGCGGCGTGGCGGGTTCGCGCTCGTCGCGGCCCCAGCCGGGCCCACCGGGCGGCCGACTGCCACCCCGACCACCGAACAGACCGCCGAGCTTGCGGTTGAAGTCGCGCCACAATTCGTCGAGATCGGGGGGTGTTTGCCCACCTTGTGGCCGGCGGCCCTGGCCGTCACGCCCATCGCGCGGCTCGTCGTCCTCGCCGCGGCCCCAGCGGGGATCGTTTAGGTTGAACACCGCGCGCAGGCGGCGCCATCCGCGGCTGGCAGGCGTCAGCCCAGGCGGCAAAGCGGGCTCGTTGGGATTACGGACTCCCAAGGGGATATCACTCATGGGTGCGTTGTGGCGGTTCGTGGTCGGATGACTCGATTGTGCCCAATTGTCGGTCTTCTGGCTGCGTGCGGGGACTGAAACGCGCCGCACACACCGCCTCGGCGATGACGGCACGCAGGGTACCCAGCCCGGCGCCGGTGCGCGCGCTGACGAATATCCGAGGCACGGTGCGGCCGTCGAGTTCCACGACATCACGCCCGCGCCGGGGCTGTCGCTCGGGCGGCAGGGCGTCGATCTTGTTAAACACCAACACCTGCGGCACCTCGGTGGCGCCAATCTCGCGCAGCACCCGCTGCACGTCGCCGATCTGTTCCGGGTGTTGCGGACCGGCGACATCGACCACGTGCAGCAGCAAGTCGGCGTCACGCGCCTCCTGCAGCGTGGCCGCAAATGCCTCGACCAGCGTGTGCGGCAGGTCGCGGATGAAGCCGACGGTGTCGGACAGCGACACACTGACCCCCACCTCGCCCAGGTAGAGCTGGCGCGTGGTGGTATCGAGCGTGGCAAACAGCTGGTCGGCAGCATAGGCGTTGGCCTTGACCAGCGCGTTGAACAGGGTGGACTTGCCCGCATTGGTGTAGCCCACGAGCGAGACGTTGAACGTGCCACGCCGCTGGCGCTGGCGGCGCTGCGTCTGACGCTGGCGCTTGACACGCTCCAGCCGTTCGCGCGTGCGCTGGATGGCTTGCGCGATCATGCGCCGGTCCAGTTCGATTTGCGTCTCGCCCGGGCCGCCACGCAGGCCGATGCCACCGCTTTGCCGCTCCAGGTGTGTCCAGCGCCGCACCAAACGGGTCGAGAGGTACTGCAGCCGCGCCAGCTCCACCTGCAGCTTGCCTTCATGGCTGCGCGCGCGGCGCGCAAAGATCTCCAGAATCAGCAAGATGCGGTCATTGACCGCCAGGCCCAGGTGAGACTCCAGGTTGCGCTGCTGCGCCGGACTGAGCGCCTGGTCGAACAGCACCTCGCTGGCGCCGTGCGCCGCTGCCAGGGCCTTGATTTCGTCTGCCTTGCCGCGGCCAATGTACAGCGCCGCGTCCGGCGCACGCCGCCGGCACACGACACGGTCACACACCCGATAGCCGGCGGACTCGGCCAACAGCGCCAGCTCGTCCAGCGTCGCATCGAAACGCGGCTGGCCGATGTCGACACCAACCAGAATCACACCAGGAACGTTCGGCAACCCCGCGGGCGCCGCCGCCCCTGCCTGTGGCGCGCTCAGGCGCTTTCGGTGGGTTGCCCCACCGTGAAGTGCACCGGTCGGCCCGGCACGATGGTCGAGATGGCGTGCTTGTACACCATCTGCGTGACCGTGTTGCGCAGCAAAACGACGTACTGATCGAACGACTCGATTTGGCCTTGCAGCTTAATGCCGTTGACCAGGTAGATCGACACCGGGATGTGCTCACGGCGCAGCTGGTTCAGAAACGGGTCCTGCAGGAGTTGGCCTTTGTTGTTACTCACGATATCTTCCGTGTTCCAAAAAACGAGGGGAGCAGAACATACCACAAATGCGGCGGCCGTGCCGAACACGGCGCCACCAGATCCGGGTACTCAGCGATAGGGATTGTCCTGCGTGCGCAGCTCGATGCGCAGCGGCGTGCCCACCAGGTCGAAGGCCTTGCGGAAACGGCCCTCCAGGTAGCGCCGGTACGCATCACCGACGTGCTCCAGCGAATTGCCGTGGATGACGATCACTGGCGGATTCTGCCCCCCCTGGTGCGCGTAGCGCAGCTTGGGGCGGAAGGCGCCACTCTTGGGCGGGGCCTGAAACGCCACGGCCTCCTGCAGCAGCCGGGTCAGCACGGGCGTGGGCATCTTGACCATGGCCGACGCGTGCGCGCGGATGATAGAGGGCCACAACGCCTGAATGCCCTGGCGGCGCCGCGCCGAGATGGTGTGCAGCGGCGCAAAGCGCAAAAAGCCCAGCCGCGCCTCAACCGAACGCCGTACCCGCTCACGCTGGTAGTCATCAACGGCATCCCACTTGTTGATGGCCAGCACCACCGAGCGCCCACTGTCCAGAATGTAACCCGCGATGTGCGCGTCCTGCTCGGTCACCCCCTGGGTGGCGTCGAGCAGCAGCAGCACGACGTGCGCACTTTCGATGGCCTGCAGGGTTTTGACGACCGAAAATTTCTCCACCGCCTGAAATACCCGGCCTTTGCGGCGCAAGCCGGCGGTGTCGATCAGCTCGAAGCGGCGCCCCTCGCGCTCAAACGGCACGCGGATGGCGTCGCGCGTGGTGCCGGGCAGATCGAAGGCCACCAGGCGTTCCTCGCCCAGCCAAGCGTTGATGAGGGTGGACTTGCCCACGTTGGGGCGCCCGGCCACGGCCAGCCGAATGACGTCACCGTCGTCGGCTTGGGCCGGCGCGTCCTCATCGTCCGCAGACGGCCAAGCCAGGTGCGCCAGCGCTTTGTCGAGCAGCGAACGCACGCCCTGCCCGTGCGCAGCCGACACCGGCACCACTTCACCCAATCCGAGTTCATAGAACTCGGCCAGCTGCGCGCCTGCGCGCATACCCTCGGCCTTGTTGGCCACCAGCACGCACGGTTTGCCTAGGCGGCGCAGATAGTTGGCGATGTCGTGGTCCTGGGCGCTCAGCCCGGCACGGGCGTCGACGACGAACAGCACCACGTCGGCCTCCGCCACCGCCTGCTGGGTCTGGCGCGCCATTTCGCGGTAGATGCCGCTGGTGGCCTCGGGCTCGAAACCTCCGGTGTCGATAACGATAAATTCACGTCGGCCCAGCCGCGCCTGACCGTAGTGCCGGTCGCGCGTCAGCCCGGGCAGGTCGGCCACGATCGCATCGCGGCTTTGGGTGATGCGGTTAAACAGCGTAGATTTGCCGACGTTGGGACGGCCGACCAGCGCGATGACGGGTTTGAAGCCGCTCATTCCGGACGCCAGGCGTACACCCCACCGTTGCGCGTCACCGCCACCAGTGTGTTGCCCACACGCAGCGGCCCGTCGACGATGGGCGAGCCATCGGTGGTGAGCCGGTTGACCAAGGTGCCATCGGCGCGCGCCAGCAGATGCACGTGGCCCTGCGCGTCACCGATGGCCAGCGTCCGCCCAATGGCCAGCGGCGCGCTGAGGGTGCGATGCAGCAAACGCTCCTGCGCCCAGACGCGCCGCCCGTCGGCGCGCGCCAAGGCCAGCACCCGACCATTGGACTCCACCGCGTACACGTGCTCGGCGCTGGCCTGCACACCGGTGGCGCCATCGGCGGCCTGCGTCCACAGCAACCGCCCAGCCGCCGCATCGACACACCCCAGCGCCGCCTGAAACGCGCGCGCGCACACCACGTCACCGTCGCGTCCCACCCGGCCGACGATGTCGACCAAGCGTTCGATCTCGGTGGCACCACGCGTGCGGCCGATCACCGCCTCCCAGCGCAACCGACCGCTGTCAGGATCGACGCCGACCAGCCGACCGCCAATGCCCGCCACCAGCGTATGGCCCACCGCCGTCAGCGTTCCGGGCTGCTGCAACACCAGCGGCTCGGTACCCCGGCTGGCCTGGTTCCACAACCGCGCCCCGTTGTCGGCATCGAAGGCGCTGAGGCTGCGGTCGGCGGCCAGCACGAACACGCGCCGGCCAGCCACCAGCGGGGCGGTGTACACCCGCGCAGGCAGCCGTTGACGCCAGGCCACGCCACGCGCGGTCAGCGCCACCAGCTCGTTGTCGCGTGTCACCAGCGCCACGCGTTCACCGTCGAAGCCGACACCGGCGGCAAACGCCGCGCCGGCGTCGGCGCGCCAGCGCACCTGTCCGCTGTCGCCATCGATCACCATCACCGAACCCGCTGCATTGGCCACCGCCAACGTAGTGCCCTGCACGGCGGGCACCAGCAGCGCATCGACCGCGCCCACCGGCAGCTGCCACACGGCACGCACCGGCACCAGCGGCACCACCGGCTCCAGCGGCGCGGGCTGCGGTTTTTTCGACCCCGAGGTGCAACCGGCCAGTACCAGGACCGCGGCCGACAGCCACAGCGTGCAGCGACGGCGGGACAGCGCGGCAGCGCCCAGGCGCGCGGGCAGAGGAGACTTGTCGGGCATCTTCACGGTTTGGACTCCGATAGCGCGGGATCGATGCCGAGGGCGTTCAGTTTGGCCTCGACGATGGCGCGATAGCCGCTGTCGACGGGCAGCCCCGCCCAGGCCTGACGATAGGCCTCGCGCGCCGCGTCACGCTCGCCGCGTTCCTGCAGCGCGTCCCCCCGGCGGTCGGCCGCCCACGGCTGCAGCGGCTGGGGCAGTTCGGCCTGCAGCCAGCGCAACGCGGCGTCGGGCTGGCCGGCGTCGAGTTCGAGCGCCGCCAGACGCAGCCGCGCCAGCGCCGCCAGCGTCGGGTCGCGCCCGCGCTCGACGGCAAACTGCAGCGCCGCCCGCGCGTCGGCCACGTCACCACCCTCGGCCAGCACGCGCGCCGTCCACAGCGCCCCCTGCTGGGCCTGCACGGTGCGCGGGGCCTGCGCCTGCAGATCGCTCCAGACGCGGCGCACACGGTCGGCATCAGCCCCTCGGGCCGCCTGCTCCAGCTCGTCCAGCAGCGCGGTGGCTTGCAGGGCCTGGCGCCGCTCCCAGTACTGCCAGCCGTTGTACGCGGCAACGCCCGCCAGCACGGCCACCAGCGCCCACGTAATGAGATTGCCCCACGCGGCCCAAAAGGCCTTGAGGCGGTCGATGTGTTCCTGCTCTTCGAGGTCGTAATGCGAGGCCATGCGCTGCCCGGTCGGATCAATGGGTGGGGATTGTAGAGGGCGCGCCACGCAGCTGGCCGGCCCACTGCGCCGCCTGCGCCAGCGGCAGCGTGGTCTGCGCCGCGATCGGCCCGGGCAGCCCCTCGCGCAGGGGCTTGACCGCCACCACCCCCGCCGCCAGCTCGTCGATCCCGAAAATCAGCGCGTAGCGGGCGCCACTGGCGTCGGCCTTCTTGAACTGCGCCTTCATGCTGCCCAGTCCGTCGGGCGTGCTGGCATGCATCCACACCTGCACACCCGCCGCACGCAGCGTGCGCAGAACCGGCAGCACCTGCGCCCAGGCACTGGCATCGGGCACCACGGCGTAGGCGTCGGGCACCGGCGGCTGTGGCAGCCGCTGCTGTGCTTTGAGCAGCTCCAGCACCCGCTCCACGCCCATGGCCCAGCCCACGCCCGGGGCCGCACGACCGCCGAGCTCGGCGATGAGGCCATCGTAGCGCCCCCCGGCACACACCGTGCCCTGCGCGCCCAGCGACGTGGTGACGAACTCGAATACCGTGTGGTGGTAGTAATCGAGCCCGCGCACCAACCGCGGGTTGATGCGGTAGCCAATGCCCTGCGCGTCAAGCAGCCGGCACACCGTCTCGAAGTGAGCCCGCGAAGCCGGTCCCAGATGGTCGAGCAGCTTTGGCGCTGCCTCCACCAGCGCCTGCAGCTGCGGGTTCTTGGTGTCCAAAATGCGCAGCGGATTGGTGTAGAGGCGGCGCTGGGCGTCGGCGTCGAGCTGGTCGCGATGCTGCTCGAAGTACGCGATGAGGGCCTGCCGGTGGGCCTGACGCTCGGCCGGCTGCCCCAGCGTGTTGATCTCCAGTGTCACGTCCTGCACGCCCAGCAGCTGCCACAGGTCGGCCGCCATCGTGATGAGCTCGGCGTCGGCCTCGGGACCGGCCAGCCCCAGCGCTTCCACCCCCATCTGGTGAAACTGCCGGTAGCGCCCGCGCTGCGGACGCTCGTGCCGGAACATCGGCCCCATGTAGTACACGCGCTTGGGCCCATCGTACAGCAGCGCGTGCTCCACCGCCGCCCGCACCACGCCCGCCGTGCCCTCGGGCCGCAGCGCCAGCTGCTCGCCGTTGAGCCGGTCTTCGAAGGCATACATCTCCTTTTCAACGATGTCGGTGACCTCCCCCAGCCCGCGCACGAACAGCGCCAGGGGCTCGACGATGGGAGTGCGGATGTTGCGGTAGCCGTAGCGCGCAAACAGCGCGCGTGCCTGCCCCTCCAGCCATTCCCAATGCGCCGACTCCGGCGCGACGATGTCATTCATGCCTTTGACGGCGACGATTTTTTCTGCCATGGACGTTATTGTGACGGAGCGCGCCGCTTAG
>NZ_DAISZC010000048.1:3491-16010 GCF_036824975.1 Tepidimonas sp. | reverse complement strand
TGGCCGCGCGGCTTCGGCACGCTGGCGCAGCGACGCGCGGCCGAGCGCGAAACCCTGGGCCAGCCCGGCACGCCGTGGTTGGCACCGGGTAGCCGCGTCGTCATCGAGGCGCGCTTGCCGGATGGGGACAACCCCTTTGGCGCCATCGATGTCAGCTGGCCCGCTGCGTTGTAGCGGTGCGGGGTGAGGGGTGGCGCGCGCCCGGCGGCGCGTCGGGGCTGCCGCCCGGGGTCGGGCGGGCCGCTTACCCGCCGTGGGCCCCCGCCACTTCGGCAGCGATGACGCACGCGACATCGGCGTCGCGCAGCAGGCGGTCAAACGGTGCCGGTGGCGGCTGGTCGGTGTAGATGCGGGTGACGTCGGACAGGTGTCCCACTTCGACCATCGCCGGGCGGCCAAACTTGCTGTGATCGGCACACAGCCACACCTGACGTGCGTGTTCGATGATGGTGCGCGCCGCGCGCACCTCGCGCACGTCGTAGTCGCGCAACGTGCCGTCGCCCTCGATGCCCGAGATGCCGATCACCGCGATATCGACCCGGAACTGGCGCAGGAAGTCGATGGTGGCTTCGCCGACGATGCCGCGGTCGCGCGCGCGCACCACGCCGCCGGTGACGATGACCTCGCAGTCGGGGTTGTCGGACAGGATGGCGGCCACGTTGAGGTTGTTGGTGATGACGCGCAGGCCGCGGTGGTGTAGCAGTGCGCGCGCCACCGCCTCGGTGGTGGTGCCGATGTTCAGGATCAGCGAACAGCCCGCCGGAATGTCGCGCGCTACCGCGCGGGCGATCAGCTCCTTAGCCCCGGCGTTGAGCGCCTTGCGTTGGGCGTAGGCCAGATTCTCGACGGTGGATACGGGGGTACGCACACCACCGTGAAAGCGCGCCAGCAGCCCCAGCTGTTCGAGCTGGCGTACGTCACGGCGCACCGTCTGCAGCGTCACGCCAAACCGTTGCGCCAACGCTTCGATGCTGAGCGCGCCGGCTTCACGAACGGCGGCCAACAGGTCGCTCTGGCGCGGGTTGAGTGCGCGACGGGCAGAGGTGGCGAGGTGGGCGGGCATGGACATGATTGTGCCGCAGGGCGCGCGTTCGGCTCGAGCATATCTTTCCTTTGCGTCACGCAAAACGAGCGCAAACGAACCGAAACAAATACAATCCGTAAATAAGCGCGGCAGGTACCAGCGGTACGCCGGTGGCTGGGCGGGGTTCACGCTGCCCGGCCGTTACGTCGCCCTGTCGCTGCCGGCTTCTGGTCGTTGCCAAGGTTTTTCCGCATGCCATGGGTGCCTCGTCCTCATCCTTTCCCGCATCGCAGCCGGTCGACGTGCTGATCGTCGGCGGGGGTATCAACGGCTGCGGCATCGCGCGCGACCTGGCGGGCCGTGGGCTGCGCGTGCTGTTGTGCGAACAGCACGACCTGGCTGCACACACCTCGAGCGCCTCCACCAAGCTGATCCACGGCGGCCTGCGCTACCTGGAGTACGGCGAATTCGCTTTGGTGCGCAAGGCGCTGGCCGAGCGCGAGGTGCTGTTGCGCGTGGCCCCGCACTTGGTCAAGCCGTTGCGCTTCATCATGCCGCATCAGCCGACGATGCGCCCGGCGTGGATGATCCGCGCCGGCTTGTGGCTGTACGACCATCTGGCGCGCCGGCGCTGGTTGCCGGCCTCTGGCGCGCTCGATTTGCGCCGCCACCCGGCGGGTGAGCCGCTGACCCCGTCGCACACCCGTGCCTTTCACTACGCCGATGCGTGGGTCGATGACGCGCGGCTGGTGGTGCTCAACGCCATGGACGCCGCCCAGCGCGGCGCACACATCCACACGCGCACCCACTGCACCGCACTGCGGCCGCAAGACGGCGGCTGGCTGGCGACTTTACAGTCACAACAGGGGGCGGCATGGACGGTGCGCGCGCGCGCCGTGGTCAATGCCGCCGGCCCCTGGGCCGAAGCGGTGCTGCGCCAGCAGCTGGGGCAGACCCCGCAGCGCCATCTGCGCCTGGTGCGGGGCAGCCACATCGTCGTGCCGCGCCTGTTTGCGCACGACGACGCGTACCTGCTGCAGGCCAGCGACCGGCGCGTGATCTTTGCCATCCCGTATCTGCAGCGCTTTACCCTCATCGGTACCACCGACGTCGAGCACCACGCGGATCCGGCCGCGGCCCGCATCGACGCCGACGAAATCGCCTACCTGTGCCGCGAGGTGGGGCGTTACTTCCGCCATCCCGTGCGGCCTGACGACGTGGTGTGGCACTACAGCGGCGTGCGCCCGCTGCTGGAAGATGCGAGCGACGACCCCTCGGCGGTGACGCGCGACTACCAGCTGGAGCTGCAGACGGTGCAGGGGGCGCCGCTGCTGACCGTATGGGGCGGCAAGATCACCACATTTCGCACGCTGGCACAGGAGGCCGCGCAACGCCTGCGCGCGGTGCTGCCCCGCACCGGCCCCGACTGGACCGCGCATGCGCCCCTGCCCGGTGGCGATCTGGAAGCCGTGGTAGGGTCCAGTGCCAGCCCGATGCAAGCGGCGCAACGGTTCGAAGCGCACCTGCGCCAGCGCTGGCCGTGGCTGGCCGCGACGCTGGCGGCGCGCTGGACGCGCGCCTACGGCACGCTGGCGCTGCGCTGGCTGGAGTCGGCGCAGCGCCCTGCCGACCTGGGCGAGGAGGTGGCCCCCGGACTGTACGAGGCCGAGCTGCACCACGCCGTCACAGGCGAGTGGGCGCGCACGGCCGACGACGTGCTGTGGCGCCGCACCAAGCTGGGCCTGCTGCTTGACGAGGCCGAGCGCCAGCGCGTGGCGCAGTGGCTGGATCGTCGCGCTGGCGACGTCTGAGCGATTCCCGAGCCCCGGATAAACCCTAGGGGAGGTTGGCCGACACAGCCGTTTGTCACTAAACAGTCACCGCCTGTTCGGACAATGCCGGACACATTCGTTTGTGTTCGGTCACGATACGATGGTCCATCCCCAAGGAGCTGCGATGAAACGAACTCTCACACGGCTGCTGGCTGCGTCCCTGATTGCTGCGGGTGCCGTCAGCGCCCAGGCGCAAACCGAAATCGTCTGGTGGCACTCGATGGGCGGGGCGCTGGGCGAGTGGGTTAACGATCTGGCCAGCGAATTCAACGCCAGCCAGAAAGACTACAAGGTGGTGCCGGTGTTCAAGGGCAGCTACGACGAGTCGATGACGGCGGCCATCGCCGCGTTTCGCGCTGGCAACGCGCCGCACATCCTGCAGGTGTTCGAGGTGGGCACTGCCACCATGATGGCCAGCCGCAACGCCATCGTGCCGGTGGCCGAGGTGATGAAGAAGGCGGGCGTCTCGTTCGACCCCAACGCCTATGTGGACGCTGTCAAGGGCTACTACACCGCGCCCAACGGGCAGATGTTGAGCTTTCCGTTTAACAGCTCCACCGCCGTGCTGCACTACAACAAAGACGCCTTCAAGGCGGCGGGGCTTGATCCGAACAAGCCGCCCAAAACGTGGTCGGACGTGGCGCTGGCTGCTGCCAAGCTCAAAGCCAGTGGGCACAAGTGCCCCTTGACCACCAGCTGGCAGGGCTGGACCCAACTGGAAAACTTCTCCACCTGGCACAACGTGGAGTTTGCCAGCCGCAACAACGGCTTCGGCGGTCTGGATGCGCGGCTGACCATCAATTCGCCGCTGCACGTGCGCCACATCGAAAACCTGGCCAACATGGCCCAGCAGGGTCTGTTCGTCTACAAGGGCCGCGGCAGCGCCGCCGACGCCTCCTACGTCTCGGGCGAGTGCGCGATGCTGACCGGCAGCTCCGCGCTGTATGCCAATGTCAAGCGCAACGCCAAGTTCGACTTTGGTATCACCACACTGCCGTACTACGCCGACGTACCCGGCGCGCCGCAAAACACCGTCATTGGCGGTGCCAGCCTGTGGGTGATGGCAGGTAAAAAGGACGCCGAGTACAAGGGGGTGGCGCAGTTCTTCGCCTATCTGTCCAAGCCCGATGTGGCCGCGCGCAGCCACCAGCGCACCGGCTATTTGCCGGTGACCAAGGCCGCCTACGAGCTGACGGAAAAATCGGGCTTCTACAAGCAGAATCCGGGTACCGATGTGTCAGTGGAGCAAATGATCCGCAAGACCACCGACAAATCGCGCGGCATCCGGCTGGGCAACTTTGTGCAGATCCGCACCATTGTGGATGAGGAGCTGGAGCAGGTGTGGGCGGGCCGCAAAAGCGCCAAGCAAGGACTCGATGACGCCGTGCGGCGTGGCAACGAGCAGCTGGAGCGCTTCCAGCGGACCGCCCAGGGGCGCCTGTAACGCGCTAAAGTCGGGATCGCTGATGTGACAGAGCGCAAGCCTGGACGTCGCATAACACGCATGGCCGTGGAGCGAGTGTGGTGAACCGGCTGCTTGTAGCCGGTTCACCGGCCGACGCCGTGCGGGCGACCATGGCCGGGCTTGGGCCTGACGATCGTGTGCTGTGTGGTCAGAGCGCCCGGGCCGGGCAGCGCGAGTGTGCCTGACCGGCGCGTTCCTCCACGGCACGCTTGCGTGCGCCAACGCCAGTTGGCGCGCCCAGCTGTGGCGGGCGCTTGAGCGTCTGACCGGCTAGGCGTGGCGCGCAGCGAAAGAGCCTGGTCATGGAAAAACGCGTTCGCTTTGCCTCGCGCTGGCTGCCCTGGGTGCTGGTCGCGCCGCAGCTGGTCATCGTCGGCATATTCTTTTTTTGGCCCGCGGCGCAAGCGCTGTTGCACAGCGTCATGGAGCAGGATGTCTTCGGTGGCGACTTGCACTTCATTGGTGCCGATAACTTCCGCCGCTTGTTCAACGACGAGACCTACCTGCAGTCGTTTCGCGTCACCGCCGTGTTTTCGCTGCTGGTAGCGGGCATCGGGCTGGCGGTGTCGCTGCTGCTGGCGGTGATGGCTGATCGCGTGGTGCGCGGTGCGCGCGCCTATCGCACTTTGCTGATTTGGCCCTACGCGGTGGCCCCGGCGGTGGCCGGTGTGCTGTGGATGTTTATGTTCGCCTCGCCGATGGGGGTGGTGGCGTGGGCGCTGCAGCAGGCAGGCATCGATTGGAATCACCGGCTCGACAGCGGGCATGCCCTGTCACTGGTGGTGTTGGCTGCCGTTTGGAAGCAGATTTCGTATAACTTTCTGTTCTTTTTGGCGGGGTTGCAGGCCATCCCGCGCTCCCTAATCGAGGCCGCCACCATTGACGGCGCCAGACCCTGGCGCCGTTTCTGGACCATTGTCTTTCCGCTGTTGTCGCCCACGACGTTTTTCCTGCTGGTCATCAACGTCGTGTATGCCTTTTTCGACACCTTCGCCATCATCGACGCCACCACCCAGGGCGGGCCCGGCAAGGATACGGCGATCCTGGTGTACAAGGTGTACTACGATGGCTTCAAGGCGCTGGACATGGGCGGTTCGGCCGCCCAGTCGGTGATTCTGATGGCCATCGTGATTGCGCTGACGGTGGTGCAGTTTCGCTACATCGAGCGCAAGGTCCAGTACTGAACGCAAGGGGGAGGTGGCATCATGGTGGAACGACGGCCGTGGCTGGATGCGCTGGCGCACGCCATCCTGATCCTGGGCGTGCTGGCGGTGGCCTTTCCCGTCTACCTGACCTTCGTGGCCTCCACGCAAAGCGCACAGGAGATTGCCAGCAGCGCGCCGCTGTCGCTGCTGCCGGGCCGGCATCTGGCCGAAAACTACCGGCTGGCGCTGCTGGGTGGCGAGACCAGTGCCGGCAGCCGCTTCGCGCCGGGCCTGCCGATGCTGGGGGTGAGCCTGGTGATGGCGCTGACGATTGCCATTGGCAAGATCGTGATTTCGCTGTTGTCGGCGTTTGCCATCGTGTACTTCCGCTTTCCGCTGCGGCAGCTGGTGTTCTGGGCCATTTTCGTGACGCTGATGCTGCCGGTGGAGGTGCGCATCGGCCCCACGTACGAGGTCATCGCCGACCTGGGTCTGCTTAACACCTACGTCGGGCTGACGGTGCCGTTGATCGCCTCCGCCACGGCCACCTTTCTGTTCCGGCAATTCTTCCTGACCGTGCCCGACGAACTGGTGGAGGCCGCGCGTGTGGACGGCGCCGGGCCACTGCGCTTTTTCTGGGACGTGCTGCTGCCGATGTCGCGCACCAGCATCGCGGCGCTATTCGTCATTCAGTTCATCTACGGCTGGAATCAATACCTGTGGCCGCTGCTGGTCACCACCGACGAGTCGATGTACCCGATCGTGTTGGGCATCAAGCGCCTGATTGCGGGGGAAACCTACACCGAGTGGAACATCGTCATGGCCACCGCCATGCTGGCGATGCTGCCGCCTGTCGTCGTCGTGTTGGCGATGCAACGCTGGTTCGTCAAGGGGCTGGTGGACAGCGAAAAATAAATAACCCGCATCATGGCTTCTTTGCATTTTGACAACGTCATCAAACGCTATGAGCACGGTCGGCAGTCCGTCACCGCCATCCATGGCTTGAGCGTTGCCATCGACGATGGCGAATTCGTGGTCATCGTCGGTCCGTCCGGCTGCGGCAAAAGTACGCTGCTGCGTATGGTGGCGGGCCTGGAGCCCATCAGCGAGGGCACCATTCGCATTGGCGAGCGCGTCGTCAACGCGCTCGAGCCGGCCGAGCGCGACATCGCGATGGTGTTTCAAAACTACGCCCTGTACCCGCACATGACGGTGTACGACAACATGGCCTATGGGCTGAAGCTGCGCGGGTTGCCCAAAGCCGAGATCCAGCGCCGCGTGCAGCAGGCCGCCGCCATCCTGGAGCTGGGCGCACTGCTGCAGCGCAAGCCGCGGCAGCTGTCGGGGGGGCAGCGCCAGCGCGTGGCCATGGGGCGCGCCATCGTGCGCCAGCCGCAGGTGTTTCTGTTCGACGAGCCGCTGTCCAACCTGGACGCCAAGCTGCGCGTGCAAACGCGCCTGGAAATCCAGAAGCTGCACCGCGAGCTGGGCATCACCAGCCTGTTCGTCACCCACGACCAGGTAGAGGCAATGACGCTGGCGCAGCGCGTGATGGTGATGAATGTCGGGCGCATGGAGCAATTTGGCACCCCTGAACAGGTGTACCACCGGCCCGCCACCACGTTCGTGGCCACCTTCATCGGCTCGCCGGCCATGAATCTGCTGCGCGACGTACCCGGTGCGCGGGCGGGCGCGCTGCTGGGCGTGCGTCCCGAGCACCTGCGCGTGGTGCCCGCAGGCGACGGCTGGCCCGTGACGGTGGAGGCGGTGGAACTGCTGGGGGCCGAGCGCCTCATCCACGGGCGCACGCACGGGCAGCCCATCACCGTGCGGGTGGCCGAGTCGGACGACTGCCACCCCGCCGTGGGAGCGACGCTGCACGTGCGTCCGCTGCCCGACCGGCTGCACCATTTCGATCCCGACAGCGGGCGTCGCATTGGTGACTGATGAGTATGGCTGGCCGAGCACGGAGGGTCAGCGTCAAGGTAAAGACAAGGCGGCACCGATGACGATGCTGGAAACGGTACCCACTTGGATCGCCCACCGCGGAGCGGGGAAATTGGCGCCGGAAAATACCCTGGCGGCCTTCGAGCTGGGCTGGCGGCTGGGCTGGCGCGCCTTCGAGTGCGACGTGAAGCTGTCGGCCGACGGCGTGCCGTTTCTGCTGCACGACGCCACGTTGGAGCGCACCACCAACGGTCGCGGGCGTGCCGGTGACCGCACCTGGGCCGAGCTGCAGACGCTGGACGCAGGCAGCTGGTACAGCCCGGCGTTTGCCGGTGAGCCGCTGCTGAGCCTGGAGCGGCTGGTGCAGTGGGCGCTGCCGCGCGGGGCGTGGCTGAATCTGGAGATCAAGCCCACGCCGGGCACCGAAGCGCAAACCGGCCGCGCGGTGGCGCAGGCGGCCGACGCCTTGTGGCGCGCGCACGGTGCGGGGCGCGTAGGCGGGCCGACCTGGCCGCTGCTGACTTCCTTTCGCCCCGAAGCCTTACAGGCCGCGCAGCAGGCGAGCCCGCACCTGCCGCGCGGGCTGCTGCTCGACCGCCTGTGGCCGGGCTGCTGGGCGGAGGCGCAGGCGCTGGACTGTGTGGCGGTGGTGCTGGACCACCGTCTGTGGACGCAGACCCTGGTGGCCGAAAACCGCGCCCGTGGTTGGCGGCTGCTGACCTACACCGTCAACGATGCTGAGCGCGCCGCCACGCTGCTGGCCTGGGGGCTGGAGGGTATCATCACCGACCGCGTCGATGCGCTGGGGCCGGCTGCGCTGACATAGCTCACCGCAGCGGCGGTGGCCGACCAGCCAACCCGCTCGCGTCCATGTGCCCGGCCGACGCGCGCCAGCGTCAGGCGCGGGTGGCCACTCCGTGCGGGGCGGCCATCACGAAGGGGGTGACGGCAAGCATGCCACCCGAGGTGAGCGCAGGTGCCCTTACAGCGATGGGGTGGCGCTGGGGTGTTCGCGCTCATAGCGCGTCTGGCACCCGATGCAGCGCAGCGTGGTCGGTGCGGCATGTAGCCGCGCCGTCGGAATGTCGGCGCCACAGTCCACGCACACGCCAAAGGTGCCCGCTGCGATGCGTGCCAGTGCTTCGTCGATGGCCCGCAGCTCGGCGGTTTCGCGTTCGCTCAGTGCCTGCTCCAGATCGCGCTCGCTGTAAGCTTGGTTCAGATCGCCGCTTTGCAGCGCGTGTGGGTCTTCAGCCGCCTCGGCGCGGCTGATGCGGCCGCCACGCTGCGCCCGAATCTGGGCCAGCAGGTCACTGCGCATCTGCTGCAGCTGCAGGGCAAAGGTGTCGGAGATGGTGTCGCTCATGGCAGATCAGCGCTTGTGTCTGTACAAGCCATTGTGACGGCGAACAGCCCGGTACACCAAGGGTTGCTCTCGCCTACAGGGCCGAGGTTTGACCTCGATCAAGTGTCAGCCCGTGCCGCTGCGCTCGCCGGGGGCGGGATGATGGAGGGCTTGTGTCCCCGGCGGGGTGGCGTTGCCCCGCGTGCGCGGCAGGATGCGTAGCCTGAAACCGCTTGCCTCGTGGTGGCAGTTGGTGGCGGCTCATGTCCCGCGACGCGGTCCGGCACGCCGTCCTGCGGCCAGCAGCCTCCGCTTGTGGCATCCTCACAGGTGGGCGCGCGCGTGCGCCCAGAAAGGATGTGCGCCATGACCTCGTTCGACGCCAACGCCTGGCACGCTGCCATGGCCCCCTACGCCCGCTACCTGCCGGGCCTAGCCTTCCTCCTGCAAGGGCTGGGCGCGGGGGGCCAGCCCGTTGCGCCCGCTGCGCAATGGGTGGCACCGGTGTTCGATGTCGAGGAGCTGGAGCGCCGCGTCCGCGACCTCAAGGCGGTGCATTTTTGGCTGGAGCAAAACGCGCGTGCCTTGCAGGCCACGATTCAGGCGCTGGAGGTGCAAAAGCTCACGCTGGCGACGCTGCAGGGCATGAACGTCAGCCTGGGCCAGGTGGCGCAAAGTGTGGCCGACGCGGTGGCTGGGACCGCCCCCCGGGCTCGGCCCGCAGCGGCAGCCGGCGCTGACGCGGCCGCCGGTGCCGGACCGGCGTCTGCAGCCACCGCGGACGCCGCGGCATCCCAGTCCGTGGCCGGCGGACCCGACATCGACCCCGTGCGCGTCTGGCGGGCCCTCACCGAGCAGTTCCAGACCATTGCCGCCCAGGCGCTGCGCGACATGACGCTGCAGGCGGCCCAGGCCGCGGCGGCGGGGCTGGTGGGCACGGGGTCGATGCCTGCCCGCGCAGCAACGCCAACGCCCCCTGCGGCGCAACCGGGCGCAGCGGCTGCTGCATCCGCCGCGCGGCGCGCCGGTGGCGCTGCCGTGCATCCACCTGCGCGGGAGGGTGATACCCCCGCGCCCGCCTCGTTGGCAGAGGGCCCGCGCCCGAAGCGGTCTCGCTCTGCCACCACCGTCGCCGCGGCGTCGCCCACGGCTGCCGCGTCGCGCCCGTCCCGCTCCCGCAAGCCTGCGCCATGAAGCGTTTTGCGTGCGCACACGCCACCCATCCCCAATGGCCGATGGCGGCGGCTCTGGTACTGGCGCAGTTACGCGCCCAGGGTGCCGCCTCGGCAACGGACGCACACCCCAGCGCCGCCGATACCGTGGCTGCCGCGCCTCTGGGGCTGGTTTACCTCACCGACCACTATGCCGACGATGTCCAGGCCATCCTGGAGCACCTAAGTGCCGAGCTGCCGCAGGTGACCGACTGGGTGGGAGCGGTGGGCGTGGGCATTTGTGCCAGCGGGGTCGAGTACTGGGATGAACCGGCCATAGCCGTGCTGTTGTGCGACGTGGCCCCGCACCGCTACCGCGTCTTCAGTGGCGTGGTGCCGTTGGGAGCCACACAAACGGTCGATGGCTTTGAGCCGCAGGCGGCGCTGGTACACGCCGACGCCGCCATGCCCGACCTGGATGAGCTGGTGCGCGAGCTGGCCGAGCGCACCCTGGGGCACTACCTCTTCGGTGGCCTGGTGGTCAGCCGTGCCGGCTCGATCCAGCTGGCGCGCTCCAGCCGCAGCGCCGTCGCCGGGCAGGGGCGCGCGGCGGCCGATGGCGTGTTTCAGGGCGGCATCAGCGGGGTGGCGTTCGGGCCGGATGTCGGCATCGTCTCGCGGGTGACCCAGGGGGTGCGCGCGCTGGGCCCCACGCGGCGCGTGACGGCCGCCGAGGGCGCGTTGGTGCAGGCGCTGGATGGCGAGCCAGCGCTGGACGTGCTGCTGCGCGACCTAGCACTGCCCGCGCACGATCTGCCTGCCATCGTCGCGCGGCTGCGGCAGACCCTGGTGGGCATGCAGACCGAAGCCGCCCCCGCGGTTTCAACACGGCTGGGCCGGGTGCCGCTGCGCCTGGGCGACGACGTGCTGGTGCGCCACATCGTGGGACTGGATCCGGCGCAGCGCGCCTTTCTGGTGGCTGACGCCGTGCAGCCCGGCATCCGTCTGACGTGGTGCGAGCGGCACGAGCACGCCGCGCGCGCCGACCTGGTGCGTATCTGTGCCGAAATCCGCGAAGCGTTGGGAGCAGGGGACGACGCCCTGAGCGCCCCGGTGGATGTGACGCAGCGCATCGCAGGCGCGGTGTACGTCAGCTGCAACGGCCGAGGTGGCGCGCACTTCGGCGGCCCCAGCGCCGAGTTGCAAATCATCCGCCAGGCGCTGGGCGATGTGCCGCTGGTGGGCTTTTTTGCGGGCGGCGAGATCGCTCACCACCGCCTCTACGGCTACACCGGCGTGCTGACGGTGTTCGTGGCCGACGAGGCATAACCGCAGCCGGGGGCGCACACACGGCAACAACCCAGCCGTGCGGACGGGGGCGGCAATGGGCCGCGCCGATCGCGGGTGTTGCCGTGCCGCACTCATACCCCTTGAGCGCGCTCGGCGGCAAACCGCTGCCGAAATGCCCCAAAGGTCCCTGCCTCCAGCGCGGCGCGCACCTCCCGCATCAGGTTTAGGTAATAGTGCAGGTTGTGCAAGGTGGCCAGCATCGGTCCCAGCATCTCGCCGCAACGGTCCAAGTGGTGCAGATAGGCGCGTGAAAAGCCCTCGCGTCCGCCGTCGTTCCAGCTCACGCCACTGCTGCCCGCGCAGGCGTAGCAGGTGCAGCTGGGGTCGATCGGCAGCGGGTCGGCCTTGTAGCGCGCGTTGCGGATCTTCAGGTCGCCGCTGCGCGTGAAGTAGGTGCCGTTGCGTGCGTTGCGCGTTGGCATGACGCAGTCGAACATGTCCACGCCACAGGCCACGCCCTCCACCAAATCCTCTGGCGTGCCCACGCCCATCAGATAGCGTGGTTTGTGCGCGGGCAGTCGGTGCGGGGTGTGCGCCAGGATGCGGCGCATGTCCTCCTTGGGCTCGCCAACGCTGACGCCGCCGATGGCGTAGCCAGAAAAATCCATGGCCACCAGCGCCTCTAACGACTCCTGCCGCAGGTGCTCGAACATGCCGCCCTGCACGATGCCAAACAGCGCATTGCGGTTGCCCAGGCGCTCGAACTCGGCCTGGCAGCGCCGCGCCCAGCGCAGGCTTAACTCCATGCTGGCGCGCGCTTCGGCCTCGGTGGTGACGTGGCCGCTGGCTTTGTCGCCCTGCCAGTAGGGCGTGCACTCGTCCAGCTGCATCACGATATCGCTGTCGAGCACGGTCTGGATTTGCATGCTCACCTCGGGCGACAAAAACAGCTTGTCACCGTTGACGGGCGAGGCAAAGTGCACGCCCTCTTCGGTGATTTTGCGCATCGCGCCCAGACTCCAGACCTGAAAACCGCCGGAGTCGGTCAGGATCGGCTTGTGCCACTGCTCGAAGCGGTGTAGGCCGCCGAAGGCGCGGATCACGTCCAAGCCCGGGCGTAGCCATAGGTGAAAGGTGTTGCCCAGGATGATTTGCGCGCCCATCTCGTGCAGGCTGCGCGGTGTCACCCCCTTGACCGTACCGTAGGTGCCCACCGGCATGAAGACGGGCGTCTCGACCACCCCGTGATTGAGTGTCAGCCGGCCGCGCCGGGCGTGCGAGGCCGGGTCGGTGGCCAGAATCTGGAATTGCAGCATTGGC
>NZ_DAISZC010000048.1:0-3391 GCF_036824975.1 Tepidimonas sp. | reverse complement strand
GCGCCCATTCGGCAAACGCGCGCACTTCGGCGGCGCAGTCGAAATCCACCTCCATCAGCACCTGCCCCTGAATGTTGGCGTAGGGTAGAACCGCTTTGGGGCGGTGGCTCAGGTCGATGTAGGCGTCCAGCGCCCGCAGCAGCCGCGCGTCCAGCGTCTGCACGATGGCGTGCAGGCGACCGGTACCGACGGGGTCGCCCGCAAAGCGCCGCGCGCGCAATCCCTGGCTGATGTCGGCCCAGTGCCACAACGCGGCCTCGAACAACGCGGCCTGGTGCACCGGCATCGGGCCATCGGCGGGGGCGGCCAAGGCCGCTTCCGACAATGCCGACAAGGCCGCAGCCAAGCGCTGGATGGCCGGGCGCACCCCCCACTGCAGCGCCCCGGCGGCCTCGTCGTAGCTTGTCCACACGCCTGCTTCGGCAGACGGTTCCTGCAGGCGCTGGCGCAGGGCCTCACGCCAGGTCTGCATTTCTCCGGCCAGCCAGCGCACACCAGGCAGCACCTTCACTGCGGTGTCCGGCGCCGGGGATGCAGGAACGTCAGGCGGCTGCAGCCGCACGCCCGGGCCAAGGTTTGCTGCGAACGCGCCGCCCACATCGGCCGCGCGCACACCGTGGCTTCGCGCTGCCGCCGCCCGCCAGGGGGCTGCCGCATCGGCCGATGAGCCCCCAGCGGGGATGGCGCTTGCGGCCAATTGCGGCCAGCGTGTTTGCAGCGCTTCGGAGAGCCGACACAACAGCCAGAAAAGGGGGTAGCTCAGCGCGGCCACCAGCCACCCCAGCGCGCCAAAGAAGGCGGCAGCCAGGGCGCTTTCGGCCCAGTCACCCTGCACCGCCACAGCCCCCATCACCCCGAACAGGGCCACCACCAGCCACCGCACGGGCCGGTAACGTTGCCAATCGCGCCCAAAGCCAAGCGGGCGCGCCGCGGTGTCAGCAGGGGCGGTCATGACGCATGGGCCGAGCAGGGCCGTCCCCCTGTCCTACGTCCGAGACGCTTCCCGGTATGCGCGCGACGACAGGATGCAACCAGCCCGCGCTACACGGTACCACATCATCGACGCCGAGGTCAACGAGCACGCGAATCGTCGGGACCTGAAAATAAGACGGCGGACACCCCCGTTTCAAGCGGTGGGGAAGGTGCCCTGGGCTCGGGTGATCGGGTTCGTGGAAACCGTGCTCGGCTGGGCAGCGGCGCCCCGGAATCTTTCGCCGCAGGCCGCTGGTCTTGACGGACCGTGGCTCACTCCAGACTCAGCACCAACCGCTTGCCCAAGGCGGCGGCGGCCCGTTCCAGTTGCCGGATGGTGGGGTTGCCGGGGCGGGTGAGCCGCTGCGCGGCGGGCCAGCTCGTGCCCATGGCGCGCGCCAGCTCCGACAGGCTCTTGCCCTGTTGGGCAAAGCGCACCAGCAGCGCTGCCTGCACCGGCGCATCCGGCACGGCCAGCGGGCGACCTTCGGCGGGCGACGGCGGCGGGATGTCCTCGCCCCGCTCAAGCCGCACCGCCAGCACGCCGGTGAGCACTTCGGCGGCGTGGAAGGCGGCCTGCTCCGGCGTGTCGCCTTCGGTGAAGGCTTCTTCCAGATCGACGAATTGCACCAGGTAGCCGCCTTCGGGCTGCGGCTCGACCGTGTAGGGGTAGGCGATGTTCATGTGAGCTTGACTCCGCTTTGGCGCACGATGGCCTTGAGCAGGCCAACGGACAGATCGCGGCTGCCATGCACCAGCACCGGCACGCTGCGCGGCAGCCCCTCCTTGACCAGGATGTGGTGGCTGCCCTGCACCCGCACCACCCGAAAGCCGTGGCGTTGCAGCGCCTTGATCACGTCCTTGTCGTTCATATCTTTCATGGTATATCGCCAAAGATAGATGTCAACCCCCCTCCTCTACCCCTACCAGCGCCGCTATCTGAGCGACGCTGCCCACTTCAAGGCGGGGACGGGGTTGCGCTGACTTGCCCCCATTCGCCGTACCAGTCAGTCATTCGGAGACAGTCCGGGGTTGCAGGGTAACTTCGTTGCGGGTCGGGGTTTGTGCTGAACCTGCATCGCCAGCTTGCTGGCGATGCAAGCGAGCGAAGCGCCTGGGGGGCATGCGGCCGATGCTGGAATGCGGTCGCACCTCGTTGTAGTCCTGCACTCAGGCGCGAATCACTTCGCGGGCCTGCGGCAATGTCTTGAACCAGTGCTCGTTCAAGCACTCGTCCCAGAACTTACCGTTGAAGCTCTCGATGTAGCCGTTTTGCATGGGCGGGCCCGGCTCGATCAGGATGTGCGGGATCTTGTTGCGCTCGCACCAGCCCAGGAAGGCGCGGCTGGTGAACTCTGGGCCGTTGTCGGTACGCACCGCCTTGGGGTAGCCACGGAATTGCGCGGCCTCGTCCAGCAGCCGCGTGACGACCTGGCCGCTGATGCCGAAGTCCACCGCCATTTGCACGCACTCGTGGCTGAAGTCGTCGGCCACCGCCAGGCACTTGATGCGCCGCGCGTTGCGCAGACTGTTGCTACGAAGTCCATGCTCCAGACGGCATTGACCGTGTGGGCCACCATGAGCGGCGTTCGCTGGCCCAAAGGGCGCTTGGCCTTCTTGCGCTTGCGAACGGCCAGGTCGGCGACCTTATAGAAGCGGTAGATCCGCTTGTGGTTGACGCCGGGGAAGTCGGCGCGCAGCACGTCATGCACGCGCCGATAGCCAAAGCGCCGGCGCACCAGTGCGACGGCCTTGATACGTTCGCTGAGCAATTGCTTCTCCTGGCTCACGGCGGGAGGGTTGCGGTAGGCATCGCGGCTTAGCCCCACGAGGCAACAGGCGCGGCGTTCGCTCAATGAGTGCTCCTGCACCATGGGGGCTGTCTGAATTTTTGTGTGTGAGGCGGTTTTCTGAATCTTTACTCGAGCCGCTCAGCGCGGCGCGAGGGTGAAGCGGTCGCCGTACAGTATCGCGAACTGGTTCATCGCTGATTTCCACTCCTTGCTCGCCCGCTTCCAGTCGGCGGTGATATTGCGCAAGGCCAGCCAGATCAGCTTGGTGGCGGCCTCGTCGTTCGGGAAATGCCCGCAGCTCTTGATGATCTTGCGCAGCCGCGAATGCACGCTCTCGATGGCGTTGGTGGTGTAGATGATCCGCCGCACCTCAGGCGGGAAGGCGAAGAACGGAATCACCCGGCTCCACGCCCGCCGCCAGGCCGCGACGACGATCGGCAAGCGCTGGCCCCAAGGGCCTTGCTCGAACGCGTCCAGTTCGGCCTCTGCGGCCTCCGCGCTCGGCGCCGTGTAGATCGGTTTGATCGCCGCGGCCAGCGCCTTGCGGTCCTTCCAGCTCGCGTAATCGAGACTGTTGCGGATCAGGTGCACGATGCAGGTCTGCAGGGTCGTGGCCGGAAACACCG
>NZ_DAISZC010000047.1:5540-16098 GCF_036824975.1 Tepidimonas sp. | reverse complement strand
TCTTCCGGCACGAACGACTCGCGCAACAGATCCACCCAGCCCAGCGTCGCCTGCCGGTCGCCCTCCAGCTTGCCCACCACCGTGCCGGTGTGCAGATGGTCACCGCCCATCAGGCGCAACACCTTGGTCAACACGCGGAAGTGGATGCCGTGGTAGGGGTTGCGGTCGATGACCGCGTGCATGGCCCGGTGCACGTGCAGCAGCACGCCGTTGTCGCGGCACCAGTTGGCCAACCCGGTGTGGGCACAGAAGCCGCCGGTCAGGTAGTCGTGCATGATGATCGGCGCGCCAATCGACTTGGCATACTCGGCGCGCTTGTACATCTCTTCGGGGGTGGGCGCCGTGACGTTGAGGTAGTGGCCCTTGCGTTCACCGGTTTCTTGTTCAGCCTTGAGCACCGCCTCCATCACGAAGTCAAAGCGCTGCTTCCAGCGCATGAACGGCTGGCTGTTGACGTTTTCGTCGTCCTTGGTGAAATCCAAGCCCCCACGCAGCGCCTCGTACACCGCGCGGCCGTAATTCTTGGCCGACAGGCCCAGCTTGGGCTTGATGGTGCAGCCCAGCAGCGGCCGACCATACTTGTTCATCAGATCGCGCTCGACCTGGATACCATGCGGCGGGCCGCCACAGGTCTTGACGTACGCGATCGGGAAGCGCACATCCTCCAGCCGCAGCGAGCGCACCGCCTTGAAGCCGAATACGTTGCCCACCAGCGACGTGAAGACATTGACCACCGAGCCTTCCTCGAACAGGTCGATCGGGTAGGCAATGAAGGCGTAGAACGCGGTGTCGTCGCCGGGCACGTCCTCGATGCGGTAGGCACGCCCCTTGTAGTAATCGAGGTCGGTCAGCAGGTCCGTCCACACCGTGGTCCAGGTACCGGTGGACGACTCGGCCGCCACGGCCGCCGCCGCCTCCTCGCGGTCGACGCCGGGCTGGGGCACGATCTTGAATACCGCCAGCAAATCGGTGTCCAGCGGGGTGTAGTCGGGCATCCAGTAGGTTTGCCGGTATTCCTTGACGCCGGCGTTGTACGTCTTGACGGCCATGCTCGCTCCTCGGAGTGTCATCAGGTTGGGGCTGCCCGCAGCGCGGGTTAGCGCCATTCTGTTTGCACGCATCGTTTTACGCAAGTAAAATTGCAAAAAGATGATCGTTGAGTTTTTCAAACCATGAACCCGCGTCACCTTACCCTGCACCAGCTGCGCATCTTCGGTGCCGTCGCCCGTCACGGCAGCTTCGCGCGCGCCGCACAGGCCCTGCATCTGGCGCCACCCACGCTATCGCTGCAGGTCAAGCAGCTGTCCGAAATCGTCGGCCTGCCGCTGTTCGAACAAATCGGCAAGCGCATCTACCTGACACCCGCCGGCGAGCTGCTGGCGCGCGCCGCCGGCGACGTCGAGGAGCGGCTGCTCGAGCTGGCCGACGAGGTCGCGGCGCTGCGCGGCATCGAGCGCGGACGCGTGCGCGTGGCGGTGCTGACCACCGCCCAGTACGTGGTGCCCAAGCTGCTCGGAGCGTTTTGTGCGGCGCATCCGGGCATCGACGTGGCGATGTATGTGGGCAACCGCGAAAACCTGCTGCAGCGGCTGGCCGCCAATCAGGATGACCTGTACGTGCTGGGGCAGGCGCCGGAGCACCTGGACGTGGTCAGCGAGCCTTTCGCTGACAACCCGCTGGTGCTGATCGCGCCGCCCAACCATCCACTTGCGCATCGACGCGCCATCGACCCGCACCAGCTGGCCGACGAGCCCTTCGTGTTGCGCGAGCCGGGCTCGGGCACCCGCTCCACGGCCGAGCGCTTCTTCGCCGACCACGGCATCGCGCTGCGGGTGCGGCTGGAGGTGGGCAGTAACGAGGCGGTCAAGCAGACCGTGGCTGGGGGTCTCGGGGTGGCGGTGTTGTCGGCGCACGCGGCCGCCGCCGAACTGGCGCTCGGGGAGCTGGTGGCGTTGGACGTGCGCGGCTTTCCGCTACTGCGCCGCTGGCAGCTCGCCCATGCCGCGGGCAAGCGTCTGTCACCGGCGGCGCTGGCCTTCAAGCAGTGGCTGCAGGCCCATCGTCCGACAACGCCTCCGGTGGCAACGGACGGATGACGACCTCGGCGATGCGGTGCCCTTCGGTGCGGCTGACTTCAAACGACCAGCGGCCGATCGCGACACGGTTGCCCTCGGTCAGCAGGCGACCAGCGGCCAGCAGCATCAGTCCAGCGACGGTATGGTAGCGCTCCTTGTCCTCGTCCGGCAGCGCTTCGATGTCCAGCCGGGCCTTGAGTTCGTGAGCCGGCATCGCGCCGTCCACGCGCCAGCCGCCGTCCGGCAGCGGCGTGGCCCAGGCGTCCTCCGGCGCCTCAGCCGACAGCTCGCCGGTGATGGCCTCCAGCAGGTCCAGCGGCGTCAACAGGCCATGCACCTCGCCATACTCATCGACCACCAGCACCATGCGCATGGCCCGGGCGCGAAACTGCTCCAGCAGCTCCAGTCCGGACAGGGTCTCGGGCACGAACGTCGCTGGTAGCGCGTCGCGCGCCCAGTCGTGTTCGCGCCCGCCAGCCTCCTCCAAGGCCATCAGCTGCCTCAAGCTGATGATGCCCCTGACCTGGTCCAGCGCCCCACGGCACACCGGATACCACGAGTGGCCGCGCTGACGCGCCGTGTGCAACGCCCACGACAGCGGTTGCTCGGCATCGAGCCAATCGATATCGGCGCGCGGCACCATTAGGCTGGCCAGTTGCCGATCGTCCAATGCCAACACGTTGCGCACCAGGCGGTGCTCCTCGCGTTCGATCACGCCCGAGGCCGCGCCGTCACGCAGGCTGGCGTGGATTTCCTCTTCCGTCACATGGCGCGGCGGCTGCAGCGGAATGCGCAGCAGGCGCAACGTGAAATTGGTGGACGCGGCCAGCAGGTGCACGAACGGCCGCGCTACCGTGGCCAGCACCAGCAGCGGCGGCGCCATCACACGCGCGATAGCCTCCGGCGCGGTCTGCCCGATGCGCTTGGCCACCAGCTCGCCAAAGACGATGGTCACGTAGGTCACCCCCACCACCACCGTTGCTGTGCCCAGCGCATGAGCCACGCCCTCGGGTAACCCCAGCGCCAGAAAATGGGCGGTCAGGCCATCGCCAAAGGCCCCCTCCCCCACGATGCCATTGAGCAGCGCGATGGTCGTATTGCCCATCTGGATGGTAGAGAAAAACAGCGTCGGGTTGTCCTGCAAGCGCAACACGGCATGCGCCGCATGGTCGCCCTCGGCAGCCTGTGCCTCGATGCGCGCGCGGCGGCTCGACACCACCGCGATTTCGGTCATCGAAAACATGCCGCTGAGCAGCGTCAGAAAAGCGATGAGCACAATGTCCATAATGCGCGCCGATGGCACTGTACCTGATCGGCGATATCCAAGGGTGTGACGATGCCCTGCAGCGCCTGCTGGCCGAGCTGGCCTTCAGCCCCAGCCGCGACCGGTTGATCGCGCTGGGCGACCTGGTCAACCGCGGGCCCGCTTCGCTGGCGGTGCTGCGGAGGCTGCGGGCGCTGGAAGGGGCTGCCGAAGCCCTGTTGGGCAACCACGACCTGCACCTGTTGGCCGTGGCCGCTGGCGTGCGGGCCCCGCACCGCAACGACACGCTGCACGACATCCTGACGGCACCGGACCGCGACGCGCTGCTGCAGTGGTTGCGCCAGCGCCCGCTGGCGCTGATGACTGACGGCTGGCTGCTGGTGCACGCCGGCGTGCTGCCCGACTGGACGGCGGCGCAGACACTGGCGTTGGCCGGCGAGGTGCAGGTGCGGCTGCATGCATCGGACTACGTGGAATGGCTGCGAACCATGTACGGTAACGAGCCCGCTCGATGGGACGACACCCTCGATGGCCCAGCGCGGTGGCGCGTCATCGTCAACGCGCTGACGCGGCTGCGCTTTTGCAGCCCCGATGGCGCCATGGAGTTCGCCACCAAGGACGGTGCCAGCAGTGCGCCGCCCGGCTACCTGGCCTGGTTCGACGTCCCCGGTCGGCGCAGCGCCGACACCCCGATCGCCTTCGGTCACTGGTCCACGCTGGGGCCGTTGCAGCGGCGCGACGTGCTGGCGCTGGACAGTGGCTGCGTGTGGGGCGGGCAACTCAGCGCCGCGCGACTGAGCGCCGACGCCCGCCACGACGCCCGCCGCGCCGAGATCATACGGGTGCCGTGTCGGCAGGCGCAGGTGCCGGGGCGGGGCTAAGGACCACCGGTGCGCGCAGCAGCGCCGCCACCTTGCGCTTGGGCCGGATATACGCCGACAGGCCACGCGGCGCACTTGCCCTAGCCTGTACCTCCCACTGAGGCTTGGCGTCCGGCGGCAAGCTCGGCTCGTAGGGCTGGTCGTACAGCGGATCGGCGCTGGCCGCGGGGGCACTGCCACGCGCCTGGCGTCCCGCAGCCGGCTCGGCGCGCTGCCGCCGCGCGGCACCAGCTGGTGGCGGCGGCGTGCTCAACGTGCCGCCAAGCTGGATCCCGTCGGCGCCGCTGGCGCGTGGCCGCCCACTGCCACGCACGGCCTCGATCGGCAGCGGCTCGACCTCGACCCGGCAACCGATCAGCTTTTCGATGTCGGCCAACAGCTTGGCATCCCGCGCCGTCACGAAGGAAATGGCCAGCCCCGAAGCGCCCGCGCGCCCGGTGCGGCCGATGCGGTGCACGTAGTCCTCGGCGTTGAACGGGATGTCCACGTTAAACACGGCGGGCACGTCCTTGATGTCCAACCCGCGCGCGGCCACATCGGTGCACACCAGCAGCTCCACCTGCCCCTGTTTGAACGCCTCCAGCGCCTTGAGCCGCTCGTCCTGGCTCTTGTCGCCGTGTAGCGCCGCCACCTGCAGCCCATCGCGCTGCAACGCGCGCGCCAGCCGCGCACAGCCCAACTTACTGTTGACGAACACGAACGCCTGCTTGACCTGCAGCTCGCGCACCAGCTGCAACAGCGCCGCCCTCTTGTCGTCTTCGTCCACACGGAAAAAGCGCTGCTCCACGGTCGAGGCGGTGGCGTTGGCGCGTGCCACCTCGATCACCACCGGGTCCCGCAGATAGCTGGCCGCCAGCCGCTTGATCTCGGGCGAAAACGTGGCCGAAAACAGCAGCGTCGTGCGCTGCCGGGGCAGGTACGACAGGATGCGCTGCAAGTCGGGCAAGAAGCCGATGTCGAGCATGCGATCGGCCTCATCGAGCACCACGTACTCGACCTGGTTGAGCACCGCCGTCTTGGCTTCGATGTGGTCGAGCAGCCGCCCCGGAGTGGCCACCAGCACCTCCACCCCCTTGCGCAGCTCCTCGATTTGCGGCTTCATGTCCATGCCACCGAACACCACCGCACTGCGCAGCGGCGTGTACTTGGCATAGAGCTTGATTTGTTGCGCCACCTGGTCGGCCAGCTCGCGCGTGGGCAACAGCACCAGCGCCCGCACGGGATGGCGTGCCGGTGACGTGGACGTGTTGGCATGGCGCAACAGCCGTTGCAGCAGCGGCAGCGAAAACGCCGCCGTCTTACCGGTACCGGTTTGGGCCGCGCCCATCACGTCGCGGCCCTGCAACACGACCGGAATGGCCTGCGCCTGAATGGGCGTCATCGCGGTGTAGCCCATCTCGGCCACGGCACGGGCCAGCGGTTCGGCCAAATTCAGTTCGGAAAACGCTTGAGTCATCGGCCCGTATTGTCGCACCGCAGCACCCAAGCCGCCACATGCGAACTGAAAAAACCAACGCTGTGCATTGCCGGTGTTACGGTGGCGCAGAAGTTTTCGACTGTATCGGCGGGCGCTGTAAACCCGACTGCCCCCGGTGTGCAGTGGCACGGCCTGCACACGTCCCCACCTCACGGCGCTCGTGAAGGCCACACTGGGCCCGCAAACCCGCCGACCCGCGCTGCCGCCGGGCACTCAGGCGTAGGCCGGCGCGGGGTCGCTCGTGGGCTGGCCGCGAAAGTCGGTCCAGCAGCGGCGCGTAAAGTCGTACAGCTTGCAGCGGCGCGCGGTGTCGAAGTACCACTTCCAGCTGAAGCGTTGCACGATGATGCGCCCGGGCAGCATCTCCTCCAGCTTCTTCTGCGCCTGCTTAAGTTTGTACAGAGGCACACTCATGTCCACGTGGTGCGCGGTGTGTTCCATGATGTGGTGCATCAGCGCGCCAATGCGCAGCGGAAACACCAGATGCACGGTGGTGGAGACGAACGGCGCGGCCTTCGCCCAGGCCAGCTTGTCGTCATGCCACTGCACCGCCGGATGGGTGTGGTGTACGTACACCACGAAGCCGATCATCGCATTCCAAAACAGGAACGGCACGACGAAGCCCATCAGCACCTGCAGCCACACCGACTGCCCAGTGGCCAGCGCGGCCCACACCATGCCGGCAATCCACAACAGCCCCACCACCAGCACAAACACCCCGTCCCAGATGAACTCTGGCCGGCGTGTACCCATGTAGGTCTTGCGAGGGAAGAACATGCGCAGCCACCACATCTCGATCAGGTAGTACAGCGCCGGGCCCCAGCCGCTGCGGTAGATGCGCTCCAGCAGCCGCCGCCCGGGCGACAGCGCGTCAAACTCTTCCTTAGTCAGCGGGGCCCAGACGAAGTCCACACCCTTGAGGTTGGTGTAGCCGTGATGCACCACGTTGTGGCCGACCTCCCACAGGCTGTAGGGCGTCAGCGACGGGATCATGGCGATGCGGCCCAGCAGCTTGTTCAGCCCACGGTGCGGGGTGTAGCTTTGGTGGCAGGCATCGTGTCCGATGATGAACAGGCGTCCGATGGTGAACCCGGCGGCGAGCCCACACAGCAGCTTGGCCCACCATGCCTCCAAGACGATGGTGCCCGCCATCAGCGCCGCAAAGATGGCCCAGTCGATGAGCAACAACACGATCGCGATCGCGGTGCGGCGCTCCCCCAGGGGTGTGATCCAGCTGCGGATGACCTTGCGGTGCGGCAACGGCGCTCCGGGGGGAATAGGCCGCTCGGGGTGGACAGTAGCGGAGACGACGGCGTCTTGAACGGACATGGCTGACGGTTGGCAAACGATGAGGAATCCCAAGGCAATCCACCGTGAAACAGTGGGCTCCCGGCCGCGAGTATGCCCGAGCCGGCTTGCACACGCTTGACACAGGTCAATCGGGCCAGGTTCCCGGCACGCAACTTCGTGCGGTCATCGTAGACCGCCGCGGCTGATACATGAGCGGAAAAAGCGCCGCTGGCGCGCCCCTTTTGATGCGTTACCCGCCCACCTCTGTGCCTGCTACGGCAACTGCGCCTCACGACCGTGGCCTGGTTGCTATAATGGAGGGATTTGCTGGCATCATCCCCCAACTGAGGACATCGTTTTATGGCTACCAAGTCCAAGAAATCGCCGCGTCTGGCGTCGGGTCGCAAGCGCGCCCGACAAGACGTCAAGCTCAACGCCCACAACAGCTCGCTGCGGTCACGCTACCGCACCGCCATCAAGAAGGTCGAAAAAGCCGTCGCCGCCGGCGACAAGGCGCTGGCCACCACCCTGTTTGCCCAGATGCAGTCGATCGTGGATTCGATCGCCGACAAGGGCATCTTCCATAAGAACAAGGCGGCGCGTGACAAAAGCCGCCTGTCGGCCAAGGTCAAGGCCCTGGCCGCCGCGTCGGCCTGAAGACGCCCCGCCCGGCGCGCCTTCGGTCGCGCCGCCGTTTGGATCGGGTGCGCTGCCAGCAATCCCCAAACGCCGCCCAACGGGCGGCGTTTTTCATGCCCCCGCGGCGCGGATGCACCGCGCGATGACCGCCTGACCCGACCGGCAAGCACGGGGCTATGGCGCGCACGCGCCTGATCGGCAGACTCAGCGAGGGGGCGCTGCCTCGTCAGGCAGCAGACAGGCTTCGGTGATCACCAGGTCGTTGTCGCGCGCAAAGCCAAGGGCGAAATCCCAGGCGCGCTCGTCGTACTCGCGCAGCGCCCGGTCCACCACCACGCATTTGACGCCGTTGACCACCGTCGGGATGACCCACGGCGAGTAGCGCAAATGGCCACCCGGCCCCTGGGCGGCGCGCGGATGGAACGGGCTCAACACCCCTGCCAGCCGCTCCGCCCAGTCGCCGGGACGGAAGGTGCGGCCACTGTGCGTGACCCCCAGTATGAAGACCTGTTGGGCGTTGGGAGTGACCATCGCGCAGAAGGCCGCGCACCGGTGGGCGCACGGCAGCAGTAAGACGACGCAAACGTCGGCCAGTCACCATGGCCCGGCCGCACGGGTCATGGGGATCGCCCATGACATCAGTATTATATCTTATATAAGACTTTACCACCTGCGGCGCCGCGCCCCCCGCGCGACACCACGACGCCACCTGTGCGCGGCGCCGCGACGCACCTAAAATCGTGCACTTCCACCCTTTCCCTATCCACGCCCCTTCGTCCACCTGCTGCGCCACCATGCCCACCCCTGACGCCCCCCTCGAACCGCATGTGATGCCCACCTACGCGCGGCTACCCATCACGCTCACCCACGGGCGCGGCTGCCGCGTTTGGGACAGCGATGGGCGCGAATATCTGGACGCTCTGGCCGGCATCGCGGTCAACACGCTGGGCCATGCGCATCCCCGCTTCGTGCGAGCGCTGCAGGAGCAGGTCGGGCGTCTCATCCACGTCAGCAACTACTACCACCACCCATGGACCGAGCCGCTGGCCGCCGCGCTGTGCGAGCGCTCGGGCCTGGAGCAGGTGTTTTTCTGCTCCAGCGGTCTGGAAGCGAACGAGGCCGCACTCAAACTCGCGCGCAAGTTCGGCCGCGACAAGGGCATCGAGCGGCCGCAGATCGTGGTGTATGAACGCGCGTTTCACGGCCGCTCGCTGGCCACCCTATCGGCCACCGGCAACCCCAAGGTACAGGCAGGATTCGAGCCGCTGGTTGAGGGCTTTATCCGCGTTCCCATCAATGACTTGGAGGCCCTGCGCCGCGCCACCGCCGGCAACCCCAGCGTGGTGGCGGTGTTCTTCGAGGCGATCCAGGGCGAAGGGGGGGTGCATCCGCTCGACGCCGACTATATTGCCGGCGTGCGCGCCCTGTGCGACGAGCACGACTGGCTGCTGATGATCGACGAAGTGCAGTGCGGCATGGGCCGCACCGGCAAGTGGTTTGCGCACCAGTGGGCCGGCATCCGGCCCGACGTCATGCCGCTGGCCAAAGGGCTGGGCTCAGGCGTACCGGTCGGCGCAGTGGTGGTCGGTCCGCGAGCGGCACGCATCTTTCAACCCGGCAACCACGGCACCACCTTTGGCGGCAATCCGCTGGCCATGCGCGCCGGACTGGAGACCATCCGCATCATGGAGGACGAAGGGCTGCTGGACAACGCGGCGCGCGTCGGCACCCATCTCCACACCCAGCTGTGGGCGGCGCTGCACGGCGTGCCCGGTGTGCGCGAGGTGCGCGGCAAGGGTCTGATGATCGGCATCGAACTCGACCGGCCGTGCGGCGCCTTGGTGCAGCGCTGTGCCGAGGCCGGCCTGCTGTTGTCGGTCACGGCCGAGCGCGTCATCCGGCTGGTGCCGCCGCTCATCCTCAACGCCGCCGAAGCCGATGAAATCGTCGCCAAGCTCGTGCCACAAGTGCGCGCCTTCCTCGACGAGACCACCGCATGAAACACTACCTACAATTCAAAGATTTCAGTGCCGACGAATACGCCTACCTATTCGATCGCGCGGCGCTGATCAAGCACAAATTCAAGACCTACGAACGCTACCAGCCGCTGGTCGATCGCACGCTGGCCATGATTTTCGAGAAGGCCAGCACGCGCACCCGCGTCAGTTTCGAGGCCGGCATGTACCAGATGGGCGGCTCGGTGGTGCACCTGACCACCGGCGACAGCCAGCTCGGCCGCAGCGAGCCGATTGAGGACACCGCGCGCGTCATCAGCCGCATGGTGGACCTGGTGATGATCCGCACCTTCGAGCAGAGCAAGATCGAGCGCTTTGCCGCGCACTCGCGCGTGCCGGTCATCAACGGGCTGACCAACGAATTTCACCCGTGCCAGATTCTGGCCGACCTGTTCACCTGGCTGGAACACCGCGGCCGCCGCGCCGACGGCACACTCGACGTCGGGGCGCTGCGCGGCATTACCGTGGCCTGGGTGGGCGACGGCAACAACATGGCCAACACCTGGCTGCAGGCGGCGCAGATCTTGGGCTTTCGCGTGCACATCAGCACCCCGCGTGGCTATGAAGTGGACCCAGCCGTCGCCGGCGTGCCGCGTGGCGAGTTCTGGCGCGTATTCGACGACCCGATGGAGGCCTGCCACGGCGCTGACCTGGTAACCACCGACGTGTGGACCAGTATGGGTTACGAAGCCGAGAACGAAGCGCGCAAGCAGGCGTTTGCCGCCTGGTGCGTGACGCCCGCCATGATGGCCGTGGCCAAGCCCAGCGCTCTGTTCATGCACTGCCTGCCCGCCCACCGCGGCGAAGAAGTCGCCGCCGAAGTCATCGACGGCCCCCAGTCCGTCGTCTGGGACGAAGCCGAAAACCGCATGCATGTACAAAAAGCGTTGATGGAATACCTGCTCCTGGGCCAGCAG
>NZ_DAISZC010000047.1:0-5440 GCF_036824975.1 Tepidimonas sp. | reverse complement strand
GGCAGCAGGCCGCCCCAAAAGATCTTGACGATTCGGCATGAACGCATGTCAGCGTTGTGGCGCGTGCTGCGCCCACTTCCGGGTCGATTTTTCCTGTTACGAGCTGGCCAGCTTAGGCGGCTCTGTGCCAGACGGGCTCGTCGTCGAGGTCACCGGCGTGACGGTACGCATGCGCGGCACCGACCACTGGCCACCCCGCTGTACGGCCCTGACCGGAACGGTCGGCCAGCAAGTGGCGTGTGCCATTTATGAATGGCGCCCCGGTCCCTGTCGTGAATTCGCTGCCGGCAGTGAGGCCTGCACCCGCGCCCGCGCCCGCCACGGGTTGCCGCCCCTGTCGGACAGTGACCGCGATGTGACGGCGAATCCCCCCTGAGGCGCGCCATCGGCGCGACCTCCGGACTGCATCAGGCCTCGCCGTCCAGCCGGCGCTCCACGTAACGGCACAGCGTGCGCAGCACCTGCACGCGCATCCACAGCTTGTCGTCACTGGCCACCACGTGCCATGGCGCCACCTGCGTGGAAGTGCGATCCACCATCTCTTGCACCGCCAGTTCGTATTGCGGCCACTTTTCGCGGTTGCGCCAATCCTCGGGGGTGATCTTGTGGCGCTTATATGGGGTGCTTTCACGTTCGCGAAACCGCCGCAGCTGCTCCTCGGGCGTGATCGCCAACCAAAACTTGGCCACGATTACGCCGGCCTCGGCCAGCTGCTCCTCATAGGCATTGATTTCGTCATAGCCGCGCATCCAGTCGTCGGGGCTGCACAGACCCTCGACACGCTCGACCAGCACCCGCCCGTACCAGGAACGGTCGAACACCACCGCCCGCCCATGCGGCGGGATGTAGCGCCAGAAGCGCCACAGATAGGGTTGGGCGCGTTCGTTTTCGTTGGGCGCGGCAATAGGCACCACGCGGTAGTAACGCGCATCCCACGCCGCCACCAGGCGCCGGATCGTGCTGCCCTTGCCCGCGGCGTCCATCCCCTCGAAGACCACCACCAGACTGCGCTGGCGCATGCGCTCGTCGCGGCTAAGCGCATTCAGGCGCGCCTGCCAGCGCTCCAACAGCCGATCGTAGCGCTGCCGCGGCAGCACACGCCCGTAGTCCAGCGCCTGCAGCAGCGTCCGGTCATCGATATGGGCCGCGGCTGGAACACGCGCCGTCCCTGATGGGGGGGAAGCAGGCACCGGTCGCAGCGCGTGCTGCAACGCGGCCAGCAGGTGCCGACCCGCGGTCAGGTTGCGGTAGGCCTCGTCGCGCCCATCGATCACCAGCCACGGCGCCTCGGCCTGACTGGTCTTGCGCAAGGCCTCGTTGCTGGCGGCGATGAACGCATCGTAGCGTTTGAGGTGCGCTTTTTCGCGCGGGCCGATGCGCCACGCGGTACGGGGGTCGGCCGCCAGCGCCTTGAGCCGCCGCCGCGCCGCTTTCTTAGGCAGATGAAACCAGAACTTGAGCAGCACCACCCCCTCGGCGGCCAGCATGCGCTCGAAATGGCGGATGCGCTCGAGCCGGTGGGCAAACCGGTCCGCGTCATCGCGGCCATACACCCGGCTGACGATTGGATCGGTGTACCACGATCCGAACAGGATCGCGATGTGGCCCTTGGGTGGCAGCGCCTGCCAAAAGCGCCACATCTCTGGCCGACGGCGATCCTCGTCGGTCATCACGTCGAACGCCTCGGTGCGGATGTGGCGCGGATCCATCCACGCGTTGAGCGTATTGACGGTCTCGCTGCGCCCGGCCCCATCGACCCCGTTGATCAGGATGACGACCGCGCGGCGGGCCTGTTGCAGCAGGGCGTATTGCGCCTGCAGCAGTGCGGTGCGCAAACCCGGTACTTCGGCCTTGTAGGTGGCGCGGTCGATGCGGTGTCCGATTTCCGCCGACTCGAACATGTCTCCTCCTCGATGGGCGACGTGCAGCAACGCATCATGCCACATGCCCGGCATGCCGCCATCAAACACCCCGAGGCGTTTGGGGCGTGCCGCGACGGCCCAGCACGACCGGCGCACTCCCTCTGCTCTGCCACCCCTTCATGCCGCAGGGGATCCGGCAATCCAGCCCCAGACGACACGCCACCGCAGGCCGGCGCCCCCTCGCCCCCTTGCCATCAGGGCAAGCGGTGCACCGCAGCCCCTGCACGCGGCCGACACATACCCGGGCCGTCGGGCGGCGATGCCGGACCTGGCGAGCGCCCGCACCCGCTCTCCTGCCAAATCGATGGCCCCGGCGGAACACACGGCCTTTGACGCCAGCGAAAATGGCTATAATTGCAGTCTTTGCTGGCAAAGACCCGTCGGCCGTGATCATCCATAAGACGGGGAACCGGCCGGGTAGATACGATGTCGCGACTGCGTTTTGCGGCGCGTGTCCCCGGCGCATCCTGGAAACCATTGGCCAATGACCACCATCCGCGTTAAAGACAACGAACCGTTCGACGTCGCGCTGCGCCGCTTCAAGCGCACCATCGAAAAGCTGGGCCTGCTCAACGAGCTGCGCGCCCGCGAGTTCTACGAAAAGCCCACCGCCGAGCGCAAGCGCAAGAAGGCGGCGGCAATTAAGCGCCACCTCAAGCGCGTGCGCTCGCAGCAGCTGCCGCAGCGCCTGTACTGAACGCCGTCAGCGGCGATTGCCAGCCAGCCAGCCTGACGTGGGGCCCCGCGTCGGTGCTGTGTCGGTCCCCTCGCTGCACGCCTGATGCCCGCCCGAGGACGCTCCGGCGGGCTGATCTTTTGGGGCTGAGACTGACCGCTCTGCGTCCCACCAACGCCAGTGAGGATGTGCGCGCTCATTGACAGTCTTGCGCCAAACGCGCTGACGGCTGTGCCCGTTGGTCATGCGCCAGCGACTCCGCCGCCGTGAGAAACCGCGGCCACGCGGCCACTCCATCGCCACGGCAACTCCCTTTGCACCCTGGCCTCCTGTCGAGCGCCACCGCTTCGCGTATGCTTTGGCCTTTGTCTGCGAGCCGCAATCGACCATGAACCTGAAAGACCGCATCACCGACGACATGAAAGCCGCCATGCGCGCCAGGAACAGCGCGCGTTTGGGCGCCATCCGCCTGCTGCTGGCGGCCATCAAACAACGCGAGGTGGATGAGCGCACGACGCTGGACGACGCCGGGGTCGTGGCCGTAATCGACAAGCTGCTCAAACAACGGCGCGACGCGATCGCCGCCTACGAACAGGCCGGCCGTACCGACCTGGCGGACAAGGAGCGCGCCGAAGCGGCGGTGCTGCAGGGCTACCTGCCGCAGCGGCTCGACACCGACGCCATCGCCACCGCTGTGCAGGCGTTGGTGGCCCGCGTGGCCGCCGAGCTGGGCCGTGCGCCTGCCGCCGCCGATATGGGCAAGGTGATGGCGCTGGCCAAGATCGAGCTGGCCGGGCGCGCCGACATGGCGCAGGTCTCTGCTGCCGTGAAGGCGGCATTGGCGTCCTGAGCGGCCCCCTCTTGCGGCGGGCGCGGCCCGCGCCCGCCCTGCCCCGTCCTTACCCGCTGCGTCGCCTGCCGCCCGCCCCCTCGTGGGCCCTCCCGCGCCACCCATGACCGCCCCACCGGCTCCCCCGATCCGTGAGCCCGCCGTCAGCGCCCCGGCGGTACCGCCAGCCCTGGGCGGCGCACCGGTCGGCGTTTTCGACTCCGGGCTGGGAGGGCTGTCGGTTTTGCGTGCCATCCGCACCGCGTTGCCGCACGAGCCGCTGCTGTACCTCGCAGACTCGGCGCACGCCCCGTATGGCGACAAGCCCCCAACGGTGATCCAGGCGCGCGCTGCCGTCCTGCTACAGACGCTGCGTGCGGCGGGCTGCAAGGCGGCGGTGGTGGCCTGCAACACCGTCACCGGGCTGTCGATCCAGGCGTTGCGGGCGCAACACCCGGGTTGGCCAATCGTGGCCATCGAACCGGCCGTCAAGCCGGCGGCGCAGCTGACACACAGCGGCATCATCGGCGTGCTGGCCACGCGCAACACGGTGTGCAGTCCCGGTTTGGCGCGCCTGATCGCCACCCATGCCGCGCAGGTGCGCGTGCTCACCCAGGCCTGCCCCGGATGGGTCGAGCGTGTCGAACGGGGGGAACTGGACGGGCCAGACACCGAAGCGGCGGTGGCGGCCTTCGTGCGCCCGCTGTGTGACGCCGGGGCCGACGTGCTGGTGCTGGGCTGCACCCACTACCCGTTCCTACGCCCGGTGATCGAGCGCGTGGCGGGCCCACGGGTTACTGTACTCGACCCCGCTCCTGCCGTGGCCCGCGAACTGGGGCGCCAACTGCACGCGCACGGGCTGGCCGCACCCACCCCTGCCGCCGCCGCGGTCACCTTCTGGACCAGTGGCGATCCGGCCCAAGTCGGGCGGGTGCTGCAGCGGCTGTGGCCCGGCGCTCCGGCGGTGTTGGCGCTGCCTGGCGCTGGCTGATGGAACCGGCGTGCCCTCTCCCACACACCGATCACAACCGCTATGACTGTGTCGTGGTCGCAGCGGTGCGGACGATCGCCAGATACGTGACCTGCGTCGTCCTGGATCGCGGCCAGAGGGTTTTCACAGCGCCCGCGGTGGTGGAACGAGAGCGACGTGCCCGCCCGGGCACGCCCGACGGAAACGGACCGTGGACAACTACTGGCGGGACGGGATCCACTTGCTGCTGCGCTGGCTACACATCATCGCCGCCATTGCGTGGCCGTTGCGTGAATTGGCTCATCGTTTTACTTCGTCTTTCTCGACAGTAATCTGACGCCACCAGCCGATGACCGGCTGCGACGCGATGGTGTCAGCGGCGAGTTGTGGGCCGTACACGGTGGCGGTTTCTACCGCCCGGTCCCATATACCTGGGCCCGCCGACGCTGCTTGCACACCTGCATTGGTGGGCAATGCTACACCACTTGACTAAGGACATCCTGCATTGACCGGTCGGGTGATTGGCAGTCCAGTTGACAGTTAAGAGGATGGCTCCCGACGAAGACGAGGAGCCCGTGCGCCAAGTGCCGATTCACCGAAGAGCAAAGGGTCAAGATCCTGCGGCAGGCCAACCGGTCACCCGTGGCGCAGGTGGCCAAGAAGCACGGCGTCAGCAAGCAGGCGCTGTAGCTGTGGCGCAAGCGCTACGGGCAACTGCAGGCCGCCGACGTCAAACAGCTGCGCACCCTGCAGCAGGAAAACGCCCGACTGAAGAAGCTGCTGGCCAAGCAAGACCTCGAAATCGAGGTCCTGGAAGGAGATCACCGCAAAGATGTGGTGAGCGCGCCGGCACGGCGCGCACTGGGTGCGGCAATATTTGAGCGTGGCATCAGCGCCCAGCGGGCGTGCTCGTTGCTGGGCCTGTTGCGCTCGACACTCGCCCAAGAACCCCAAATGCCGCAAAAGGACGCCCCGCGGTGGTCCGAGCGGATGCGGCACTACGCCGCGCTGTACCCACGGTTGGGCGACTGCCCAATCCCTGT
>NZ_DAISZC010000046.1:2130-16263 GCF_036824975.1 Tepidimonas sp. | reverse complement strand
TGGCCGCGTCTTGAACCGCCGATGCAACCAATGGTATTGGCCGGGGTGCTCAGTGATCAAGGCCTCAAGCACCGCGTTCATGCGCCGTGTGTCGCGCGCGATGTCGCCGCTGGGAAAGTCGGTCCACGGTGGCTCAACGCGCACCCGGTAGCCCTGGGTCTCCAGCGTGACCGCCACCGTCCGCACCGGTGCCTGTGCCAGGGCGGCCAAGCGTGGCAGTGTCGTCACGGTAGCCGCGGGTACGCCAAACAACGGCACGAAGACGGCACTCTCCCACCCCAAATCCAAATCGGGCAACACAAAGGTGGCCGAGCCATCGCGCAGCGCTCGCACCAAGGCGCGCACGCCGTCGCGGCGCGCAATCAGGCGTGGTGCGTGAAAGCGTTGCCGCCCGCGGCGCACCCAGCCGTCCAGCCAAGGACGGCTCTGAGCGGCGTACATCGCCGCCCAGGGTCGGTCAATGGCCTGCATCAGGCGCGTGCCAGCGGCATCCAGCCCGGCAAAATGCGGCAAAAACAACAGTACCGGCCCCGCTTGACGCAGGCTTTGCCAGTCGCCCTCGAGCCGCACGCGTCGCGCCACCAGTTCGCTGGGTCCATGCCACAGCCACACCCGGTCCAGCAGCGCTTGCGCAAAATACCGAAAAGACTGCCAAGCCCAGCGTCGGCGCTGGGCGGCGCTGGCCTGCGGAAAGCACAGCGCTAGATTGGTGTGCACGACGCGCCGCCGCGCCCGCGCCCCCACGTACAACAGGGCGCCCAGCAACACACCCGCCGCGCGCCACACGGGCAACGGCAGCCGCGCTAGCAGGCGCAGCCAGCCGGGGTCTGAAGGTACTTGGGGTTCGGACGGAACAGATGGGGCGTTCATCGGCGCCGCGCATCATAGCCGCGCTGCCGCGCGGGTGACCGCAACCCACACGCCGCGTCCGGTCGCGCGCCTACCATCGGTGGGTATGAGCACCACTACTCGTTGTTCAACGCCATTCGCGTGGGCGCGTGGACCCTGCCACACCGGTCTGCCCCGAGGGTCACGGCTGCGCCGACACGCCCGGCAGGCCCCCCCGCGCAAGGCGAAAGCGCCATCGTCAGCCGGGCGGTCGGGCTGCCCGTCACCATGGGCTGTCGATGCGGATCCAGGTGGTCTTCAGTTCGGTGTACTTGTCCAGCGCGTGCAGTGACTTATCGCGCCCGATGCCGCTTTGGCGAAAGCCGCCGAACGGAACGGTGATGTCGTCTTCGTCGTACTGATTGACGTGCACGGTGCCGGCACGCAGCGCGCGCGCCACCGCGTGTGCTTTGTTGAGGTCGCGCGTCCACACCGCCGCCTGCAGGCCATAGATGCTGTCGTTGGCCTGGCGCACCGCCTCGGCCGCGTCGGTGAAGGTGATGACTGACAGCACCGGGCCGAAAATTTCCTCGCGCGCAATCGTCATGTCGTTGGTGACGCCGTCAAACACCGTGGGCTGCACGTAAAAGCCGCCGGGCACCGGTTGCACCGCCTGCCCACCAGCCAACAGGCGTGCGCCCTCGGCCTGACCCTGCTCGATGTAGCGCACGATGGTGTCAAGCTGGGCACGATCGACGATGGCGCCCATCACCGTGTCCTTGTCCAGCGGGTTGGCGGGTTGGTAGCGCGCCAGGCGTGGCAGCGCCCGCTCCAGAAAGGCGTCCTTGATCGACGCCTCCAGAAACAGGCGCGATGGGGCATTGCAGCTTTCGCCCTGGTTGAAGCAGATGCTGCCGATGGCGGCATCGACCGCGCGCTCCAGGTCGGGGCAGTCGGCAAATACGATATTGGGCGACTTGCCGCCGAGCTCAGTCCAGGCACGTTTGAGGTTGCTTTGCCCGGCCATGACGTGGATTTGCTTGCCCACGCGGGTGCTGCCGGTAAAAGCGATGGCGTCCACACCCATGTGCAGCGCCAGCGGGGCCCCGGCTTCGGGGCCATAGCCGGGCACGACGTTGAGCACACCCGGCGGCAGCCCGGCCTGCAGCGCCAGCTCGGCCAAGCGCAGTGCTGACAGCGGCGATTTCTCGCTGGGCTTGAGCACCACCGAATTGCCCACCGCCAAGGCCGGAGCGATCTTCCACGCCGCCATCAGCAGCGGGTAGTTCCAGGGCACGATGACGCCCACCACGCCCAGCGGCTCGCGCGTGACCAGCGCCAGCGCCGTCTGCGGGGTGGGGGCGATTTCACCGTACACCTTGTCGATGGCCTCTGCATACCAGCGGATGCAGTTGGCGGCGCTGTGCACGTCCACGCCCTTGGCGTAGCGCACGGGTTTGCCCATATCCAGGGTCTCGGTCAGCGCCAGCTCGTCGGCGTGCGCCAGCAGCAGATCGGCCAGCCGGATGAGCACGCGCTTGCGCGCCGCGGGGGCCTGCCGCGCCCAGCGTCCATCTTCGAAGGCCGCACGGGCCGCTGCTACCGCGGCGTCGATGTCGGCGGCGTCACAGCGCGCCACCGTCGTCAATACGCGCCCGTCCACGGGCGAGATGCAGTCGAACACGGCGCCGCTGCGCGCGGGCACACGCTGGCCGCCGATGAAGGCGCGGCCATCAAAGGTGAGCTGGTGGGCGGTCGTCATCGGCAAAACTCCTGCGGCAGATCCAACGCATCCATCGTACCGTGCGCGCAGCACACTGCAGGTAGCCACTTGCCCAGACGGCAACGGCGCCAGTGGTGCCCGCCGCGCACGCTCGCGCTGCCGCGGCCCGCCGCAGCGGCCACCAGCGTGACGGCCGTCGCAGGCGCGATCCCGACGCCTCGCGCTCAGCGCCCCAGCGCCGCCAGCTCCGCCCGCTCGGCAGCGGCGATCTCGCGCTCGCGCCGGCGCGTGCTGCGCGCCACCCACACCGCGTAGCTGACAACCACCAGCGTCACCGTAACGATGAGCAGCGTGGCCGCGGCGTAGATGGTGGGATTGATGCCGCGCCGCGCATAGCCGAAGATGACCTGCGGCAGCGTGTTGACACCCGGCCCGGAGAGAAACTCCGAGATCACCACGTCGTCGAACGACAGCGTAAACGATAGCAAAAACGCCGCCAGTACCGCCTGCGCGATGTTGGGCAGCGTGACCAGAAAAAACACCTGGTGTGGACGCGCACCCAGGTCCATCGCGGCTTCTTCGATGCGGCGGTCCATCTCTAGCAGCCGTGACTGCACCACCACCATCGCGTAGGCCATGCCCATGAGCGTGTGGCCCAGGATGATGGTGAGCATGCCGCGCTGCGGCCAGCCGAAGACGTTTTGCGCCCCCACCATCAGCAGCAGCAGCGACAGGCCGATGATCACTTCGGGCATGACCAGCGGCGCGTTGACCATGCCCGAAAACACCGTGCGCCCCCAAAAGCGCCGGTAGCGCACCAGCACGAACGCCGCAAACGTGCCCAGCACCGCCGACAGCACGCCGGTGGTCAGCGCCACCTTCAGCGACACGAAAAAGCCGTTGACGATCTTGGTGTCGTTAAACAGCGCCTCGTACCAGCGCAGCGAAAAGCCGGTAAAGACGGCGTCTTGCCGCGTGCTGTTGAACGAAAACACGATCATGAACAGCAGCGGGGCATACAGAAACGCATAGACCAACAGCATCCAGCCGGTGCCGAAATGACGCTGCAGCAGGTTTTTCATGGCTGCCTCCCCTGATCACGCCGGATGGCGCTCGCCACTGTGGCGGTAGTAGATGGCCAGCGGCACGATGATGAGCGCAATCATCACCACGGCCAACGCCGCCGCACGCGGCCAGTTGTTGGCGGTAAACATCTCGTCCCACACCACGCGGCCGATCATGAGGTTTTCCGGGCCGCCCAGCAGCGACGGAATGACGAACTCGCCCACCGATGGGATGAACACCAGCATGAAGCCAGCGATGATGCCGGCCTTGGACAGCGGCACCGTCACCAGCCAGAACGCCCGCCACGGAGTGGCCCCCAAGTCGTAGGCGGCTTCCAGCAGCCGCCAGTCGAGCTTGACTAAATTGGCGTACAGCGGCAGCACCATAAACGGCAGATACACGTACGTCATGCCCACCAGCATCGACACGTTGGTGTAGAGCAGGTGCAGCGGCTCGTCGATCAACCCCAGCGCCATCAGGATGCGGTTGAAGATGCCGGCATCCGCCAAAATGCCCTTCCACGCGTAGACGCGCAGCAAAAACGAGGTCCAAAACGGCAGCATCACCAGCAGCAGCAGGGCCGGGCGCACGGCCGGCGCACTGCGTGCGATGAAATAGGCGAAGGGATAGCCAATCAGAAGGCACAGCGTAGCGGTGATGGCGGCATACAGCAGCGAGCGGCCGTAGGCGTCCACGTACAGGGTGCGAAACAGCGGCCCGTCCCATTCAGCCTTGAAAATGGTCCAGTAGTTTTCGTATTTCAGACGCAGCACACCGGCCTGTACATCCCACAGCGGCTGAAACGGATCGATGCCGTCGCCCATGTCCACGAAGCTGATGTAGAGCAGGATCAGGAACGGCAACAGAAAAAACACCGTCAGCCACACAAAGGGCACGGCGATGACGAAGCGGCGCCCGGGCAGCGCGACGGTAGCGGAAGCGGCGTGATCCATGGCGAAAACTCCGGTGCGGCGTGCAGAGCGAGACAGGCGACGGCGCAGCGTCAATCGCGCAGCACGACGCCGGCGGTGTCGCTCCACCAGAACCAGACCTCGTCATCCCACGTGATATCCGACAGGTCGTGGCGCGAGGTGTTGGCCTCGGTAATGCGAACCTTGTGCCCCTGTGGCGTAACGACGATATAGCTGTTGTAGGCGCCAAAGTAGGCAATTTCTTTGACGCGGCCCTGAAACAGGTTGCACGGCACGTTGTCCGGGCGCGCCTTGGCGATGTCGATCTTCTCGGGCCGCACGGCCACGCTCAACGGCATGCCAATGGCCCCCGGCGAGCCGTAGCCGACGTGGATGCGGCCGATCGGCGCATCGATGGCGCAGTGGTCGGGCTCGTCGATGGCCATGGTGCCGTCGAAGAGATTGACGCTGCCGATGAAGTCGGCCACGAAGCGGTTGACCGGGTTCTCGTACATCTCCTGCGGCGTGCCCACCTGCAGCACCCGCCCTTTGCTCATGACGGCAATGCGGCTGGCCATGGTCATCGCCTCTTCCTGGTCGTGCGTGACCATCACGCACGTCACGCCCACCTGCTCGATGATGTTGACCAGCTCGAACTGGGTCTGCTCGCGCAGCTTTTTGTCCAGTGCGCCCAGCGGCTCATCCAGCAGCAGCAGCTTGGGGCGCTTGGCCAGGCTGCGCGCCAGCGCCACGCGTTGCTGCTGCCCACCCGAGAGCTGGTGCGGCTTGCGCCGTGCATACGGCGTCAGCTGCACCAACGCCAACATGTCGTCTACGCGCTTGGCGATCTCGGCTTTGGGCAGCCCCTCGCGCTTGAGCCCGAAGGCGATGTTGTCCCAGACGTTGAGGTGCGGAAACAGCGCATAACTCTGGAACATCATGTTGACCGGACGCTCGTACGGCGGCAGGCTCACCACGTCCTGGCCGCCGAGCAGGATGCGACCTGAGGTCGGCGTCTCAAAGCCCGCCAGCATGCGCAACAGTGTCGATTTGCCGCAGCCCGAGCTGCCCAACAGGGCAAAGATTTCGCCCTTGCGCACCGACAGCGACACCTCATCGACGGCCACTACCTCATCGAACTTCTTGACCAGCTTTTCGGTGACCAGGTAGTCCTGCGGCTCGGCCGCGGAACGGGAAGCTTCAGCCATGACGGATCGTACTCCTGCGGTGGAATCGGTTTAGACCCCGGGATGGGCAATCTTGACGGAGAGTGGCAGGGCGCGGCACGGCAGCCGGCGTCGGCGCTCGGCGGTTCGCTGCGCCGCGCATGGCACCAAAAAATACGGGCTGTCCCCATTGGCATGCAGGAACAGCCCGATCCCCTGGGCTCACGCTTCGAACCGGCGGGGAGGTGAGGTCACTTGCCGCGCTTGAAGCGGTTGTAGGCCGAGGCCATCGCTTCGCGCGCTTCGTTGGTGTAGCTGCTGGGCTGGATCAGCTTGGGCATGTAGTCCTCTGGCGGGAAGATCGACGGGTTGCCCGCGATTTCCGGCGGCAGCAGCGGCTTGACCTTCGCGTTGCCCGTGTTGTAGCCCATCTCGGTGGCCATGGCCGCGGCGTTTTCGGGCCGCAGGAAAAAGTTGATGAAAGCGTGCGCGTTGTTGGGGTGCTTGGCGTCCTTCAGGATGGCCATGGTGTCGAAGAACGCCAGCGCGCCGGTGGAGGGCAGCAGCGCCACGATCTCGTCCTTGGAGCCGGTCTCGGCCGCGCGGCCGGCGGCGATGTTGATGTCACCCGCCCAGCCGATGACCACGCAGGCCTTGCCGCTGGCGATGTCGTCGATCATCGTCGAGCTGAAGATACGGATGTCCTTGCGCACCTTCATCAGCATGTCCACCGCGGCGGCGTAGTCGGCCGGATCGTTGGAGTAGGCGTCCTTGCCGATGTAGTGCAGCGCCACCGGAATGATTTCGGTGGGCGAATCCAGATACGCGATGCCGCACGACTTGACCTTGGCGGTGTACTTGGGGTTAAACACCAGGTCCCACGCATTGTCGGGCATGGGCGTGCCACCCAAGGCCTTCTCGAGCTTGGTCTTGTTGATGCCGACGGTGGTAAAGCTCCAGCCCCAGGGAATGAGGTACTGGTTGCCCGGATCAACCCGGTCGAGCACCTTCAGCACGGAAGGGTCGAGGTTGCTGTAGTTCGGGATCTTGGTCTTGTCCAGCGGCTGGAACAGCCCGCCTTCGATTTGTGGCTTGGCAAAGACGCTGCCAGGCACGACGATGTCGTAGCCGGTGTTGCCGGCCACCAGTTTGGCGTGCAGCGCCTCGTTGGTCTCGAAGGTGTCGTAGTTGACCTTGATGCCGGTTTCCTTCTCAAAGGCCTCCAGCATACCCTCCGGAATGTAGTCCGGCCAGTTGTAGATGTTGAGCACCTTTTCGTCGTCGAGCACCGGAGCGGCCGGCGCCTGCGCCACCGCGGGCGCTGGGGCCGGCGCGGGTTGCGCCACGGGTTCCTCTTTCTTGCCACAGCCGGCCAGCACCGCTGCCGCCACGGCCGCCACACCCCACCAACGTATCGTCATCGTCAGACTCCTTGTCGAGCACCGCCAATCGGGAAAACCTAAAGCAAAAAGCAGACCACACCGACAGCGGCATGGCCAGTGATGCTTTCGCTGGACAGGATTGCCCGGCCTGATTCTAGGGCAGGGACGGCGTTTTCCCGCAGCTGACAGGCCGATTTCAGCTCCCGGCAGCTGCTTTTTGTTGCACATCCGCCCACGTTTTGTCCAAGGCGGTGCGGATACAGGCCACCATGTCATCGATGTCGGCACGCGTCATCACCAGCGGCGGCGCAATGATCATGCGATCGCCCACCGCACGCATCACCACGCCGCTGTCGAAACAATGCGCGCGGCAGATCATGCCCACCTCCCACGTATCGGGCCAGGGCTGCAGCGTAGCCTTGTCGCGCACCAGCATCAGCCCGGCGACGAAGCCACAGGTTTCGGCCACCCCCACCAGCGGGTGGTCGGTGAGTTCGGCGAAACGCTGCGCCAAATACGGGCCGGTGTCGTCGCGCACGCGCTGCGGCAGCGCCTCGCCCTGCAGAATGTCCAGATTGGCCAGCGCCACCGCGCATGCCACCGGGTGGCCGCTGTAGGTGTAGCCGTGGGTAAATTCGCCGCCGCGCTCGATGAGCACGCGTGCCACGCGTTCATTGACCAGCACCCCACCCAGGGGCACATAACCACTGGTCACCCCTTTGGCGAAGGTCACCAGATCGGGCCGGGTGCCAAAGCGCTCGTAAGCAAACCAGTGGCCCAGACGGCCAAAAGCGCAAATCACCTCGTCGGAAATGAGCAAAATGCCGTAGCGCTCGACGATGCGCTGGACTTCGGGCCAGTAGGTCTCGGGCGGGATGATGACGCCGCCGGCACCCTGCACCGGCTCGGCAATGAAGGCCGCCACCCGCTCGGGGCCGATGGCAAGGATTTTCTCCTCCAGCCAACGCGCCGCCCGCACGCCAAAATCGGCCGCCGACTCCCCCGGCTGGCGCAACGCCCAGTAGTGCGGTTGCTCGATGTGCTCGATGCCGGGGATCGGCAGGTCGCCTTGGGCGTGCATGGCGGCCATGCCGCCCAGCGAGGCGGCGGCCACCGTGGAGCCATGGTAGGCGTTGCGGCGGCTGATGATGACCTTGCGCTGCGGCTGGCCCATCAGGTCCCAGTAGCGGCGCACCAGGCGCACGTTGGTGTCGTTGGCCTCGGAGCCGCTGCTGGTGAAAAATACGTGTGTGAAGGCGCGTCCGTCGACCGGCGGGGCCAGTTCGCACAGGCGCGCGGCCAGCCGCACCGCGGGTTCGGTGGTGGTCTGGAAAAACGCGTTGTAGTAGGGCAGCAGCAGCATCTGGCGGTAGGCGGCGTCAGCCAGGGCCTGGCGGCCGTAGCCGACGTTGACGCACCACAGTCCGCTCATGGCGTCGATGATGCGCTGCCCGCGCGCATCCCAGATGTGCACGCCGCTGGCGTGGGTGATGACGCGCGCGCCGCGCTGCGCCAGCGCCTGGTGGTCGGTGAAGGGGTGCAGGAAGTGTGCAGCGTCGAGCGCCTGCACTTCGCGCAGGTGGGCGTCGGCCAGCGGCAGCGGGGCATTCATCGGCGTTACTCCGGTAAGCAGGGGGATGACAGGGGGTGGCGTGGACCGAGGCCGGTGCACGCGTGCCAACCCGCGCTTGGCCAGTGGCCACGGCGGGCAGCTACACGTGCAGCAGCAGGTGCTCGCGCTCCCAGGGCGAGATCACCTTCATGAACTCTTCGAACTCCAGTTCCTTGATTTCGGTGTAGACGGTGATGAAGGCCTCGCCCAGCACGTGGTGCAGGTCGGGCTCACGGCGCAGCCAGTCCAACGCCTCACCCAGGCTGCGCGGCAGCGCATAGGGTGACAGGTAGGCGTCGCCCCGCATTTCGGGCTTGGGCTTGATCTTGTTGACCAGGCCCAGATAGCCGCAGGCCAGCGTCATGGCCATGGCGATGTAGGGGTTGGCATCGGCACCGATGACGCGGTTTTCCAGCCGCCGCGCCTGCGGCGGCGCGATGGGCGAGCGAATGCCGACGGTGCGGTTGTCGTGCCCCCACTCGATGTTGATGGGGGCGGCGGTGTGGCGCGCCAAGCGCCGGTAGCTGTTGACGTAGGGCGCCACCAGCGCCATCGCCGCCGGGATGTAGCGCTGCAGCCCGCCGATGTAGTGGTAGAAGGCTTCCGACGGCGACCCGTCTTCGTTGCTGAAGATATTGCGCCCGGTGGCCGCATCGACCAGGCTTTGGTGGATGTGCATCGCGCTGCCAGGCTCACCGGCGATGGGCTTGGCCATGAAGGTGGCGTACATGTCATGGCGCAGCGCCACCTCGCGCACCGTGCGCTTGAACAGGAACACCTCGTCGGCCAGCTCCAGCGGGTGGGCGTGGAAGAAGTTGATCTCCATCTGCCCGGCGCCCACTTCGTGGATGAGCGTATCCACGTTGAGCTCCATCTTGTCGCAGTAGTCGTAGATCTCCTCGAACAGCGGGTCGAACTCGTTGACGGCGTCGATGGAGTAGGCCTGGCGTGAGGTCTCGGCACGGCCACTGCGCCCCACCGGCGGGTGCAGCAAGGTGTTGGGGTCGGTGTTGCGCGCGGTCAGATAAAACTCCAGCTCGGGAGCCACCACCGGCCGCAAGCCCAGCTCGTCGAACAGACCGCAGACGTGACGCAACACACTGCGCGGCGCATAGGGAATGAGGCGGCCGCTGTGGTCGAAACAGTCGTGGATGACCTGCGCGGTGGGGTCTTGCACCCAGGGCACGATGCGCGCCGTCGTCGGATCCGGGCGCAGCTGCATATCGCGCTCGGTGGGATCGATGACGTCGTAGTACGGACCACTGCTGGGCTGCTCGCCAGTCACGCTCATTGCCACCACCGATGCCGGCAGCCGCATGCCGCGGTCCTCGGTGAACTTCTCGCGCGGCAGGATCTTGCCGCGTGCCACGCCGGTGAGGTCGGGCACCAGGCACTCGACTTCGGTGACGCGCCGCTCGTTGAGCCACTGCTCAAGATCGTTGAAGGTTTTGAGGTCTTTCGCACTGCTCATCGCTTGCTCCGTGTACCACCGGGCGTGTCGGGCCGCGACATGGGCCAATCCGCACCGCGGCGGGTTGGCCTCATTCTCGCGGAAGGGTCGCCCCATGCTCGATGGCGTTCACACGCCGCGCACGGCGCTGGCGCACGGCATCACCAAACGCGCGCCACAACCCGCTGGCGACGGGATCTTCCCAGCAGCGCCACTCGGGATGCCACTGCACCGCCAGCGCAAACGCGCGTGCTTCTTCGAATTCCACCGCTTCGATGAGGCCGTCTGGCGCATGCGCCACCGCGCGCAGGCCAGGTGCCAAGCGGCGGATGCCTTGCCCGTGCAACGAGTTCACGCGCAGCTCGGGCGCGCCGCCCGCCAGCCGCGCCAGCAGGCTGTCCGGTTGCACCGTCACCGTATGCCGCGGGGCATATTGCTCAGCCAGCGGCACCTGTGCGGGCTCGCGGTGGTCCAGATGCCCGGGCAACGCATGCACCCGCTGGTGCAGACTGCCGCCCAGTGCCACGTTGATTTCCTGAAAACCCCGGCAAATGCCCAGCAGCGGCACACCCATGCCCAGGGCTGCGCGCACCACCGCCAGCGTCACCTCGTCGCGCGCCTCGTCCAGCGGCAGCGCCGGTTCGGCCAGCGGCTCGCCGAAGTGCCGAGGGTGCACGTTGGAGGGCGAGCCGGTCAGCACCACACCGTCAACAGCCGCCAGCAACGCCGGGACACTGGCGGCGTCGGCCAGCGGAAACATCACCGGCTGCGCCTGCGCACACACCTTGACGGCGCGGGCGTACTTGTCCCCCAGCAGCAGGTACGGCTGGGCCCGGTCGCCATCGCCGAGCAAGCGGTGGTCGGCAGGCATCCAAACGAGCGGTTCAGGCAGATGGTGCGCTGTCATTGGATCCATTCTGGGCCCCGTTTGCGGGCACAATGGGTGCCACTTGCCCGGCTGCCGGGGATCCACTTGTAACCCTCCGCCCTCTGCGCGACCATGACCCAGTCCTCGACCCTGCTGGCCGACTACCTGCTGACCGAGCTGGCGCGCCCTGACGGACCGGCCGGCCCCGACGCCGGCCTGCCGCTGAACCGGCGCCTGTACGAGGCGCTGCGGCGCGCCATCTGGGATGGCCGCCTGGGGCCGGGCGACCGCCTGCCCTCCAGCCGCGAACTGGCGCAGGATCTGCGTCTGTCGCGCAATACGGTAGTGGCGGCGCTGCAACAGTTGGGCGCCGAGGGATATGTGGTCAGTCGCGTGGGCAGCGGCACTTACGTGCACGAACAGTTGCCGCTGCACCGGGGGGCATCGCAGCAACGTCCCCGTGACGATGGCCACCGGCTGCCGGGCCTGTCGGCGCGCGGGCAGCGGTTGACTGCCGAGCCGGGCGCCGCCGAGCTCGAAATTCAGCCCTTCACGCCCGGGACGGCTGACTTCGGCGCTTTTCCAGTGGCGCTGTGGCAGCGCCTGCAAAACCGGCACTGGCGCGCCGCCCGCCCCGAGATGCTGGACTACACCACCTTGGGCGGCTACGGCCCGCTGCGCCGTGCCGTGGCCGACTACCTGCGCGTGTCGCGCAGCGTGCGCCTGCAGCCGGAGCAGGTGCTCATCACCACCGGCACCCAGCAGTCGCTGGAGCTGTGTGCGCGGCTGCTGGCCGACCCCGGCGACACGGTGTGGATCGAGGATCCGGCGTACTGGGGGGCAGTGAAGGCGTTTGCTGCCTGCGACCTGCGGCTGCACCCCACGGCCGTCGATGGCGAGGGCTGGGTGCCACCCGCTGCGGATGCCCCCGCCCCACGCCTGATCTACGTGACGCCCTCACACCAATATCCATCGGGCGCGGTGATGACGCTGGCACGCCGCCATGCTCTGTTGCAGGCGGCGCGCGCCACCGGTGCCTGGGTGCTGGAAGACGACTACGACAGCGAATTCCGCTTCGACGGCGCGCCGCTGGCGTCGCTGGCTGGCCTAGACGAAGACGGGCGTGTGTGCTACATGGGCACGTTTTCGAAAGTGCTGTATCCCGGCATCAAGCTGGGCTATCTGGTGGTACCGCTGGGGTTGGTGGAGGCGTTTCGCCGTGCCCACTACGACCTGCACCGTCCTGGCCAGTTGCCGCTGCAGGCGGCGCTGGCCGAGTTCATGGAGCTGGGCCACTTCGCGGCTGCGCTGCGCCGCGCACGTCAAACCTACGCCGCGCGCCGCGCCGCCCTGCTGCAGGCGCTGCAGCCGCTGCTGGCTTGTACGGGAGTGCGCCTCTCAGGCGCCGCGCAGGGCCTGCACCTGTGTCTGCACCTGCCCGCCACCGTGGACGACCGGGCGCTGGCCGCCACCCTCGCGCGCGAGGGACTGTCGGTGCGGCCCCTGTCGGCCTATTGCTTACAGCGGCGCGACTGGCGCGGCCTGCTGATCGGCTACGGCTACGCCCAGCCCAAGCTGATCGAGCCCAGCGCGCGCCGCATCGCGGAGGCGGTGCAACAAGCACTGCGCGCAACCCCCGCGCCGGGCGGACAGCGCTGACAGCGCCCAGCAACAGGGTCCCTTCCCGGGAAGGCGACACTACCACCCCAGCGCATCGCGCCAGCGATACCAGGCCATGCCCAGCGCCAGCAGCGGCGTGCGCAGCCACGGCCCTCCGGGAAACGGCCGGTGGTGCAGCCGTGTGAACAGGTCGAAACGCTGCGATTGCGCACAGACCGCCTCGGCCACCAGGCGTGCGGCCAGCCCGGTGAGCGCCACCCCGTGCCCGCTAAACCCCTGCAGGTAATACACGCGCTGTCCCACGCGGCCGAAGTCGGGCGCGCGGTTCATCGTGATGTCCACAAACCCGCCCCACAGGTGCGTCATCCGCACCCCGGCCAGCTGTGGGAAAACGGTCAGCATGCGCGCACGCATCGTCTCACGCAGACGCGGTGGCGTCATCGTCGTGTAGCTGACGCGCCCGCCAAAAAGCAGCCGGTTGTCGGCGCTGAGCCGGAAATAATCCAATACCACGTTGTTGTCGCACACCGCAGCGCGATCGGGGATGAGGCTGTCGGCCAGCGCGCGCGGCAACGGCTCGGTAGCCAGAATATAGGTACCCACCGGCATGATGCGGGCGTGAATCGGCTGCAGAACGCCGGGGCCATACTCGGGCAGCGTGCAGTTGCCTGCCACCACCGCAAAGTCGGCCTGCACCTGTCCCGCGTCGGTGTCCACCCGCACGCCGCCCGCACCCTGCTGCAGACGCCGCGCCGCGCTGTGTTCGTGGATCTGTACCCCGGCGGCCTGCGCCGCGCGCGCCAGTCCCAGCGCGTATTTCAGCGGATGCAGATGCCCAGAGAGCCGCTCGAACGCCGCGGCCACGTAGCGCGCGCTGTCGATGCGCTCGCGCACAGCCGCTCCCTCGGCCCATTGCAGTTCCAGCCCGTAGTCGCGCTGCAGTTCGTCCATTTCCGCGCGCAGCGCACGCGCCTTGCGCGCGCTGTCGGCCACGTACAGATAGCCGTGCACGCGGTCACAGTCGATGGCATGGCGCGCAATGCGCTCGTCGATCAGGCGCACGCCTTCAAGCGACAACGCCCAGGCTTGACGCGCGCCCTCTGCCCCCAGCTGCGCGCGCAGCACGCCCATGCCACACGCGTACCCGACGATGGCTTGCCCACCGTTGCGCCCGCTGGCACCCGAGCCGATGCGGTCGGCTTCCAGCAAAACGACGCGCCGGCCACGCTCGGCCAGCTCCAGCGCCGCGCTCAGACCCGCGTAGCCACCCCCGATCACCACCACGTCGGCCCGCACCGTTGCCTCCAGAGGCGGTTGCACGGGGGGCCGCTGAACGCTTGCTTCGTAGTAGCTGTCAGTGTTGAGCTGGGTGTCGGAACGCAACAAAGAAGGCTTCATGGTCAAGCGCACGGAAATTCAACCCTGCACGCGCGACGATACCGCGCCCACTGCCCACCCACGGGGCCAAACGCGGCAACCCTGCGCAGACCGCATCGGCACCCGTCCCG
>NZ_DAISZC010000046.1:0-2030 GCF_036824975.1 Tepidimonas sp. | reverse complement strand
GCGCCACGCCCCGCACGCCAACAGCTCCATTCACACCCTTGTCATACACGGCCACCACGATTCCAAGGTGTAGATGTTCCCTCAACACCAGGACTCCAGGACGTTACCATGGCCAAAGACTTTTCACAGATGGAGTGTTCCAACCACAGTGCCAATCCATCGATTTACGAGGTGTCAGACCCCGCGCGGCGCGTGTTCGTGCGCGGCACGCTGGCCAGTGCCGCGGCTGCGCTGTTCGGTAGTTTGGCGGCCGGCTGCGCCACCCAGAGCGGCGCGTACAGCCATTCGCCGGCGGCGTCACTGGGCCGCCGCATTGGCTTTGCCAGTGTGCCCATGCAAAACGTTGACACCGTGCTGGTGCCGCCCGGCTACACCGCGCGTGTGCTGTACCGCTGGGGCGACCCGGTGGGCGTGGCCGGTGCCATGCCCGCGTTCAAGACCGATGCCAGCAACACCGCTGCCGAGCAAGCATTGCAAGCCGGCATGCACCACGATGGGATGTCATATTTCCCGCTGGACGGCAGCCGTCGTGGCCTGTTGGCCATCAACCACGAATACACCGACGATGGGCTGCTGCACCCGGACGGGATGAAGACCTGGAACGCCGAGAAGGTACGCAAGGCGCAGGCCGCGCACGGCGTCTCCATCATTGAAGTCGAGTCCGATGGCCGCGGGGGCTGGCGCCAAGTACTGCCGTCACGCTACGCGCGCCGCATCACCGCCACCACGCCGATGATCCTCAGCGGCCCGGCAGCGGGTCACGCCATGCTGGTCACTGCGGCTGACCCCACCGGCACGCGCGTGCTTGGCACGATCAACAACTGCGCCAACGGTGAGACGCCTTGGGGCACCTACCTCACCTGCGAGGAAAACTTCATGGACTACTTCCACGGTCCGGACCAGCCCGACGAGCATGGCAAGCGCTGGGGCTTGAAGAAGGGCGGTGCCGGCTATCGCTGGCATGAGTTCGACGAGCGCTTCGACGCCACGCGCCATCCCAACGAACCCAACCGCTTTGGCTGGGTGGTCGAGATCGACCCCAAGGACCCGACGATGACGCCGATCAAGCGCACCGCGCTGGGCCGCGCTGCGCACGAAGGTGCCGCGGTGGCGCTAACCCAAGACGGCCGCGCCGTAGTCTACATGGGCGAGGACGCGCGCTTCGAGTACATCTACAAGTTCGTCAGCCGCGATCGCGTCAAACCCGGGGGCTTCGCGGCCAACCGCGACCTGCTCGACCACGGCACGCTGTATGTGGCCAAGTTCAACGCTGATGGCACTGGCGAGTGGCTGCCGTTGGTTCACGGCCACGGGCCGCTGACAGCGGCCAACGGCTTTGCCAACCAGGGCCACGTGCTGATCAAGGCGCGCCAAGCCAGCGATGCGCTGGGCGCCACCAAAATGGACCGCCCTGAATGGACCGCCGTGGACCCCATCAGCAAAGAGGTGTACTGCACACTGACCAACAACAACCGGCGGGGTGCCGACAAACAGCCCGGGGTGGACGCCGCCAACCCGCGTGCCAACAACACGATGGGCCACATCATTCGCTGGAAAGAAAACGGCGACCTGGATGCGACGCGCTTTACCTGGACGCACTTCGTGCTGGCCGGCGACCCCTCACTGCCCCGCGCCGAAGCCAAAGGCAACATCCGCGGCGACATCTTTGGCAGTCCCGATGGCATCTGGGTTGACCCGCGCGGGGTGCTGTGGATCCAGACCGACGTTTCCACTTCCACCCTGGGCAAGGGCGACTACGTTAACTTGCCCAACAACCAGATGCTGGCGTGCGATCCCACACAGGGCGAAATCCGCCGCTTCCTGGTCGGCCCGCGCGGCTGCGAAGTCACTGGCATCGCGATGACGCCAGACCTGCGCACGATGTTCGTCAACATCCAGCACCCGGGCGAAAGCCCCAGCGAGCGCAGCGACCCGGCGGAGCCGCTAAAAGTTTCGCGCTGGCCCGACGGCGGCGGTCGCCCGCGCTCGGCCACGGTCGTCATCACCAAGGACGACGGCGGGGTGATTGG
>NZ_DAISZC010000045.1:0-16306 GCF_036824975.1 Tepidimonas sp. | reverse complement strand
ATTAGGGAAGGTCTGCACGACCGTCGCGAGCGGGCGAAGCGCAAGGCGCACGGAACGCCGCGACCGAGACATAACCATGAGTTAGGCGCGGGAGCGAGCACCGCGCAACGCAGCGATCCGTACGCGCAGCAGGTTGTTCAGACCCTCCTTAGCGCCAAGAACAAGATATAGGGCCTCGGCGCGGCCTGCGCCAGCGCGATCGCGGCGGTGAACCGCGCCTCGTCCAGCCAGTCCTGGCGCAGCACCCAGTAGCGGTTATCTGCCGCCGTGGTGATGGCGCCGCCCACCGCCAGCAGCGACAGCGTCAGAAACTGCACGAACAGCTGCCGCCAGTTGGCAGCGGTCAGGGTGGCCGTCATGGCCGTTGCCTCTTTAGTGCCCAGGCCGCCCACACCCACCCGATGCCACCCAGCGGCAGCAACACCCACAGCAGCGGCCAGCGCAGCCAGGCGATGCTGACGAAGGCGGCTGAGGTCAGCTGCACGCAACCCGGCCCGCCCAGCGGGTGACCACGCAGCGCCGGGGCAAGTCGCGGCGCGCTGCCCATCACCAGCCCTGCCGCCACCGCGCCCATGCCGCGCAGGGCTCCTTGCGCCACCGGGTGGTGATCCACTTGCGCGAACGCCGCTGCCAGCACCAGCAGCAGCGCCAATGGCAGCGGCAGCATGCCGCCTAGGGCAGCCGCCGCGCCGCGCCAGCACAAGTGGCGCGCGCCGATCATCAGGGCCAGGTTGACCACGTTGGGTCCCGGCAACACCTGGGCCACGGCCCAGTCTTGCAGAAACTGCTCGCGCGTCAGCCAGCGCCGCCGCTCCACCAGTTCCCGCTGCGCCACCGCCAGCACGCCCCCAAAGCCCTGCAGCGCCAGCACGGTGCAGGCCCAGAACAGCTCGGTGGGGTCACGGGGGCAGCCCCGTCGGGTGTTGCCTGCGATGCGGTGGTGTTCACGCCAGCACTCGCCTGAATCGGGAAATCCCCGGTCTGGGCCGTGGGGTGCGCGTTCTACAATGACCGAATGGACATCGGGTAGCGATACCCCGGTTGGCATTCACCGTTGCAGGAGACCGTTTCGTGCAGCCCACCCAGGCCACCGCCGCAGCCCCCCATGACGCCGCTTCCACCGGCACCGGTGGTGCATCGGTGCGCGTCATCAAGAAATACCCCAACCGGCGGCTCTACGATACCGATTCATCGTCGTACATCACCCTCAGCGATGTCAAAGATCTGGTCATGCGCGGGGAGTCCTTCGTCGTGCGCGACGCCAAAAGCGGCGAGGATCTGACGCGCGCGATTCTGCTGCAGATCATCCTCGAGGAAGAGACCGCGGGCGTGCCGCTGTTTTCTGAGAAGATGTTGGCCAATCTCATTCGATTCTACGGCCACGCCATGCAGGGGTTCATGGGGACGTACCTCGAACGCAACCTGCAGATCTTCATGGATTGGCAGCAGAAAATGGCCGAGCAGGCCAAGGAGCTGACGCCGGAGCTGTGGCAGCAGTTTATGGCGGCGCAGCCCCCGCTGATGATGGCGCCGTTTTTGGCACAGTCGCAAAAGGCGCTGGCGCAGATGCAGGAGCAGATGCTAGCGGCGTTTGGCGTCAAGCGTCCGCCGGGTTGAAGGGGCGAGTGCAAAACGCCCCAGCTGCGCGGGCGTCGGGGGGGCGGGCCGAACTGCGACAATACCGGCCATGACCGACACCGCTGCCACCGAATCGGCCACCAGCCGCGTCCCCACCATCGGCTTCGTCAGCCTCGGCTGTCCCAAGGCCCTGACCGATTCCGAGCTGATCCTGACGCGACTGAGCGCCGAGGGCTACCGCACCAGCAAAGACTACCGGGGTGCCGATCTCGTCATCGTCAACACCTGCGGCTTCATCGACGAGGCGGTGCAGGAAAGCCTGGACGCCATTGGCGAAGCGCTCAGCGCCAACGGCAAGGTTATCGTCACCGGCTGCCTGGGGGCGCGCAGCGATGCGCATGGGGGCAATCTGGTCAAGGGTCTGCACCCGGCGGTGCTGGCCGTCACCGGCCCGCACGCGGCCGACGAGGTGCTGCAGGCTGTGCACACCCACCTGCCCAAGCCGCACGATCCATTTCTGGATTTGGTGCCGCCGCCCAGCAACGCCATCGAGGGCGTCGGCGTCAAGCTCACCCCGCGCCACTACGCGTACCTGAAGATCAGCGAGGGCTGCAACCATCGCTGCACTTTCTGCATCATCCCGTCGATGCGTGGCGATTTGGTGAGCCGTCCGATCGGCGAGGTGCTGACCGAGGCGCGCCGCCTGTTCGAAGGCGGCGTCAAGGAGCTGCTCGTCATCAGCCAGGACACCAGCGCCTACGGCGTGGACGTGCAATACCGCACCGGGTTCTGGGACGGGCGCCCCATTCGCACCCGCATGCTCGAGCTGGTGCGTGAACTGGGCCTGCTGGCGCGCGCGCACGGCGCTTGGGTGCGCCTGCACTACGTTTACCCGTACCCGCACGTGGACGATGTGGTGCCGCTGATGGCTGAAGGGTTGGTGTTGCCGTACCTGGACGTGCCGTTTCAGCACAGCCATCCGGATGTGCTGCGGCGTATGAAGCGCCCAGCCAGCGGCGAGCGCAATCTGGAGCGTATTCGTCGCTGGCGACAGCTGTGTCCGGAGTTGGTGGTGCGCAGCACCTTCATTGCCGGCTTCCCGGGCGAAACCGAAGAGGAGTTTGCGCACCTGCTGGCCTTTGTGCGTGAGGCACAAATTGACCGCGCTGGTTGTTTTGCTTACTCACCGGTTGCCGGGGCGGCTGCCAACGCGCTGCCGGGAGCGCTGCCCGAAGCGGTACGCGAAGAGCGCCGAGCGCGCTTCATGGCGGTGGCCGAGCAGGTGGCGGTGCAGCGCTTGCAGCGCCGCGTGGGCGCGACGATGCAGGTGTTGGTGGATAAGGCACACAGCCTGGGTAAAAAGGGCGGGGTGGGGCGGTCCTATGCCGATGCGCCGGAGATCGATGGTACGGTGCGTCTGTTGCCGCCCGACAAAGCCAGCAAGACCTACCGCAGCGGCGACTTCATCAAGGCGCGCATCGTGGCCGTGGACGGCCACGATCTGGTCGGCATCCCGGTGTAAACAAAGGTCGGGGCGGCCGGTGCACGGGTGCCCGCACCCGGCACGAAGAGCGTATCAGGGCGGGGGAGCCCCGATGGCGACAGCCGATGGGTCGAAGACCCGGCGTTCGGGTGGGGATCAGGCCGGGTGTCTGCCTGTCGGTGCTGGCATGGCTGCTGGCGCGCGGCCAAGTGCAGCAACCCTGTCCGGGGTAGCGCCGTTTCGGGGGTTCCCGCGCAGGCAGACAATAAGACCGGTGACGAGCGAAGACCGGCGAGTCGGCCTCGGTTAGCCACACAGGCAACAATCAGCACAGGCTGGTGTTTGCGATTCAAGCAGTGTGGCAGCGAAGGGTGCTACCTTGCCAGACCAACGAGCGGGACTTGGTGCCCAGGAGAGGACTCGAACCTCCACGCCTCGCGGCGCTAGTACCTGAAACTAGTGCGTCTACCAATTCCGCCACCTGGGCGTCCCAATTGAAAATTATACCGTCAAAAACCGCTTCCCTCCGACCTTGTGGTCGGGACACATCAGCTTGTCGCGTGTCGGCCCCGACAAGGGGTTTGGGAAACGGTTATGATGCCAGCCAAACGCCAACGGCACAACCGCACTGACCGGCCGATATCGGCCGATCAGTCGGGTGTCACCCGAACGCTGAACCGCGCTAAGCGCTGGTGCCCAGGAGAGGACTCGAACCTCCACGCCTCGCGGCGCTAGTACCTGAAACTAGTGCGTCTACCAATTCCGCCACCTGGGCGTTTCAGGAAGCGCGCATTATATATCGCCGAAAATGACGGCACCCGACGGTTCCCAACCCCTCAGTACGTGAAAGATTTCCTGATTCCCTCCCCCAACGAAATCGAAGGCGTGGTCGTTGGCCATCGCGACGGCCACGGCTTCGTGGTGCGCGACGACGGCCAGCCCGACCTGTATCTGCCACCCAACGAGATGCGGGCCGTGCTGCACCGTGACCGGGTGCGCGCCCGCATCGTGCGCTACGACCGGCGGGGCCGGCCCGAAGGGCGCGTCACCGAAATCCTGCAGCGCAGCGACGCGCCCATCATCGGCCGCCTGCTGTTTGAGAGCGGCGTCTGGCTGGTGGCGCCCGAAGATCGGCGCTACGGCCAGGACGTGTTGATTCCGAAAGGCGCCACAGGCTCGGCCCAGCCGGGGCAGGTGGTGGTGGTCGAACTCACCGAGCCGCCCGCCCTCTACGGTCAGCCGGTGGGGCGGGTCAAGGAAGTGCTGGGCGACATCGACGACCCGGGCATAGAGATCGAAATCGCGGTGCGCAAGTACGGCGTTCCGCACCAGTTTTCTGATGCGGCCCTGGCCGAGACGCGGGCGCTGCCCGACAAGGTGCGCGCGGTGGACCGGCGCGGCCGCGTCGATCTGACCGACGTGCCATTGGTGACCATCGACGGCGAGGACGCGCGCGACTTCGACGACGCCGTCTACTGCGAGCCGGCGCGTGTGGGCCGCGGCAAGGGGTGGCGATTGCTGGTGGCGATTGCCGACGTCAGCCACTACGTGCGCAGTGGCTCGCCGCTGGATATCGATGCCTACGACCGCGCCACCAGCGTGTACTTCCCGCGCCGCGTCATTCCGATGCTGCCGGAAAAGCTCTCCAACGGGCTGTGTTCGCTCAACCCTGCAGTGGACCGCCTGTGCATGGTGTGCGACATGCTCATCGATGCCAAGGGGCAGGTGCAGGCCTACCAGTTCTACCCGGGCGTGATGCACAGCCACCAGCGCTTCACGTATACCGAGGTGGCGGCCATTTTGCAAAACACACGCGGTCCGCTGGCGCAGCGCCACGCGGCGCTGGTGCCACACCTGCTGAATTTGTACGACGTTTATCGCGCGCTGCTGACCGCCCGCGAGGCACGCGGGGCAGTCGATCTGGAGACGGTGGAGACGCAGATCGTCTGCGACGAGGCCGGCCGCATCGAACGCATCGAGCCGCGCACGCGCACCGAGGCGCACCGGCTGATTGAAGAGGCCATGCTAGCGGCCAACGTGTGCGCGGCCGAGTTCATCAGTACGCACCAGCATCCGGCTCTGTACCGTGTGCACGAGCGGCCCTCGCCAGACAAGGTCGAGTTGTTGCGGGAATATCTGAAGGCCATCGGCGTCAACGCCACGCTGCCGGACCTGCCCGGACCGCGCGACTTTCAGGCGCTGTCTAAGGCCACCGCCGACCGGCCCGATGCGCCGCAGATTCACCAGATGCTGCTGCGCTCGATGCAGCAGGCCATGTACTCCCCGCACAACGTCGGCCACTTCGGGCTAGCGTTCGAGGCCTACACCCACTTCACCAGCCCGATCCGGCGCTATCCGGACCTGCTGGTGCACCGGGTCATCAAGGCGATCCTCAAGGGCGAGCGCTACCATCTGCCGGCGCTGCCGACGCCGGGCGAGGCGCAGGCCAAGCTGGCCAAACGCCTGCAGGAGCGGGGAGACAGCGCCGCTGTGCCGCGCACGCGGGCGCGCCCATCTGGCGAGGTGCTGGGCTGGGAGGCCGCCGGGCTGCACTGCAGCGCCAACGAGCGCCGTGCCGATGAGGCCAGCCGCGATGTCGAAGCCTGGCTGAAGTGCAAGTATATGCGCGAGCGCCTGGGCGAGGAGTTCAGCGGCACCGTCACCGCGGTCACCAGCTTCGGCCTGTTCGTGACGCTGGATACCCTTTATGTCGAGGGGCTGGTGCACGTCAGCGAACTGGGCGGCGAGTACTTCCGCTACGACGAACGCCGGCAGGAGCTGCGCGGCGAGCGCACCGGCGTGCGCTACGCCCTCGGCTCGAAGGTGACGGTGCAGGTTAGCCGGGTCGATCTGGATGGCCGGCGCATCGACTTCCGTCTGGTGCGTGACGCGTATGCACCGGGCGAGGGGCGTACGCTGCCCGGGGCGCCTCCCGACGGGACCGATGCCGCACAGCGGGATGCGCAGACGCCGGGTCGACGCCGGGGCGCGCGCAGTGGCGGACAGAGCCGCGACATAGCCGAAGGCGCCGACCCCGCCAGCCGACGCGCCGGCCGGGAGGCGGGGTCGAAGGCCGGTTCGCGCGCTGCCAAGGGCAAGGCGCAGGCGCGCGGGGCGGACCCGACGCGCAACGCCGCGCCGTCTGCGGCACAATTGCCGACGGCGGGTGGTTCGGCGGCCCGCCCGCGCCGCGGTGGCCCGCGGCGCTGATGGTCTGCTGCGCCGCAGTTCCTCCCGTGTGCCCCGTCCGCCATGCGCGTTGTGTTGTTTCTCCTCGATACGGTGTTTTTCATCCTGGTCGGCGCAGCTCTGCTGCGGGGGTGGCTGAACACCCGGCGCATGCGCATGAGCCAGCAGCCCGGGCCGTTCGTGATCGCCATCACCGACTGGCTGGTGCAGCCGCTGCGGCGTCTGCTGCCGCGTCCTTGGGCGCAAGCCAACGCCGACTGGGCGAGCTGGCTGGCGGCGCTGCTGCTGTCGCTGGCCTATTCGGGGCTGGTCCATCTGGTCTGGGGCGGGGCGCTGCCCGGCGTGCAGGCGCTGGATTTCTGGGCCACCGTGCCCATGCTGGCGCTACAGTGGCTGCTGCGCACCGCGTTGCAGGGGCTGATGGTGCTGTTGCTGGTGTACGCTGTGCTGAGCTGGGTGCAGCCCTACGCACCGCTGCTGGGCACGCTCGGGCGGCTGCTCGATCCGCTGCTGGCGCCGGTGCGCCGTGTCGTGCCCACCGTGGGTGGGGTCGATCTGTCGGTGCTGGTGCTGCTGATCGGGCTGCAGGTGGTGCTGATGCTGCTGACCTAAGTCAGATCACGCCGTCGAACAGCATCACATCCACCGCGTCGCCCGGGGCCACCGACCCCTGCCCGTGGGCGAGGACGATGAGCGCATTGGCCTCGACCATCGAGCGCAGCACTCCCGACCCCTGATTGCCGGTGGTGCGCACCCACAGCGTGCCCTCGGCATCGCGCGTGACGACGCCGCGCTGGTATTCGGTGCGCCCGGGTTTTTTGCGCATCGGCTCGGCGCTGCGGGCGCGCATCAGCAGCGGTGCTGTGTCCCGCGCCCCCATCAGTCGCAGCAGTGCCGGGCGCACGAACGCCAGAAAGGTCACCATCACCGCCACCGGGTTGCCCGGCAGGCCAAACAGCAGGGTGGGGCTCTCGCGTCCAGGGGGTTGCAGGCGGCCCACCGCCATCGGCCGGCCGGGGCGCATCGCGATGCGCCAGAACACCACCTCGCCCAGCCGCCGCATCATGGCCCGGGTGTGGTCGGCCTCGCCCATGCTGACGCCGCCACTGGTGATGACCGCATCGGCCATGGCCGATGCGCGCCGAAACGTGTCTTCGAGCGCCGCCGGGTCGTCACGCACCACGCCCAGGTCGATCACCTCGACGCCCAGCCGCCGCAGCAGCGCGGTGACGGTGTAGCGGTTGCTGTCGTACACCGCGCCCGGGCGCAGGGGCTCGCCCAGCGTCAGGATCTCGTCGCCGGTGGAAAAATACGCCACGCGCGGCCGGCGCACCACCGACACCTGGGCGATGCCCAGGCTGGCGATGAGACCCAGCGCTGCCGGGCCGAGCCGCTGGCCCGCGCGCAGCGCTGCCTGTCCTGCCATCAGGTCTTCGCCGCACAAACGCCGGTGATCGCCCGGCCGCACCGCGCCCGCTGGCACGCGGATGTACTCGATGTCGGCGCAGTCTCCCGCGGCTTCGTGCTGCACCAGCTCCACGGGCACCACGGTGTCGAGCCCTTCGGGCATCACGGCACCGGTCATGATGCGGATGCAGGCATCGTCGGGGATGGGCGCGTCCCAGCGTGCCTGGCCCGCCAGCACGGTACCCACGACACGCAAGATCGTATCGGCGTTCGCGCGCAGGGTGCTGCCGCGCACCGCGTAGCCGTCCATGGCGGCGTTATCGTGCGGCGGCACACTGATGGGCGACACGATGTCCGCGGCCAGCACGCGATCGAGCGCCTGCACCAGCGCGACGGTCTCGGTATCGCGCAAGGGGTCGGTGAGCGCTTCCAGGAAGGCACTGACCGTGACGGCGGGCAGGGCTTGCGGGTCGTAGCCCTCGAGCTCAGCGGCGATGGCGGCGAGTGATTTCATCAAGTGGCGCAAGGGGGGTTGCTGGCGTGCGGGCGGCCTCATCCGCGGTCCGCTGGGGCGGCGCCTGCATTGCACTGATAGGACTGCAATTCGGCCAGGGTATTGAGGTTGACGAAAGCCAGCGGGTCGTCACCGGGCGCATCGAACGGCACCACGACCGTGCGGTGGCCGGCCGTCCAGCGGTCGATCTTGCGCTGGCCCGACTGCAAAAAGGCATTCAGGCTACCCAGCAGCCCAACATGCAGCAGGCAAAACACCGGCTGGGGTCGCAGCTCGCCGTCGCCTTCGCGGGCCGCGGCCACGGCGATGTCGGCGCGCTCACGGATCAACGCCTGGCACAGACGCTCGGCTAGGTCGAGCGGGAAGCGCGGTGAGTCACACGGCACGGTCAGCAGGAAGGGGGTTTCGCAGTGCGTCAGCGCCGCGGCCATGCCGGCCAGCGGTCCGGCAAAGTCGCCCTGCAGGTCGGGCCACACCGGCACGCCAAACGCCTCGTAGGCGCCCAGGTTGCGGTTGGCGTTGATCATGCAGGCGCCCAGCCACGGCCCCCGCTGCTGTTGCAGACGCAGCAGGGCATGCAGCGCCAGCGGCATGCCGGCGAACGTCTGCAGACCCTTGTCCAGGCCACCCATGCGCTCGGCACGGCCTCCGGCCAGCACCACACCGGTGACGCTGCCCGTCGTCGGCGCCTGCCAGCCCAGGGGGCCAGGCGTAGACTCGGGCGAGCGGGGGTCGGCCCTTGCGGGGCCATCTTCCGTCGGCACCAAGCGGTGGACCAGGGGAGGGACGGCGGGGTGTTGGTCAGGCGGATGGGGCATGGCAGCGACGGGCGGCAGGCGGTCAGCCACCGATATAGCTCATCTCGATGCGGCGCCGCTGGGCGCGGGCGTCGGCGGGCAGCGCGGCGCGGAGCTCGGAGTAGCGGTCGCTGCGGCCCTGCCAGATCGCCCCGATGGCCGAGATCAGCGCCTCGTCGCTGGCGCCGCTGCGCAGCAGCGCGCGCAAGTCGTAGCCGCGGTCGGCAAACAGGCAAAGGTACATCCTGCCTTCAGTGGACAGGCGAGCTCGGTTGCAATCCCGGCAGAACGCCTGCGTGACGCTGCTGATGAGGCCGATTTCGCCCAGCGCCGGGTCGTGCCGCCCGTCGGGGCCGGCGTAGCCCCATCGCTCGGCGGTCTCGCCCGGGGCGCTGTGCTGCAGCGGCACCAGTGGGAACTCGCGCTGCAGGCGGGCCAGCACCTCGGCGCTGGGCAGCACCTCGTCCATGCACCAGCCGTTGGTGGCACCGACATCCATGTACTCGATGAAGCGCAGCACGATGCCGGTGCCGCGGAAGTGGTGCGCCATCGGCAGGATTTGGTCGTCGTTGGTGCCCCGCTTGACCACCATGTTGACCTTGATCGGACCAAGCCCCACTGCCTGCGCCTCGGCAATGCCGTCCAGCACCTCCCGCACCGGAAAGTCGACATCGTTCATACGCCGAAACACGGCGTCGTCCAGGCCGTCCAGACTGACCGTGACGCGTTGTAGTCCGGCATCGCGCAGCGCGCGCGCCTTGCGCTTGAGCAGGCTGCCGTTGGTGGTCAGCGTTAAGTCCAGCGGCGCGCCGTCCGGGGTGCGCAGCGCGGCCAGCTGCTCGACCAAGATCTCCAGATTCTTGCGCAGCAGTGGCTCGCCGCCGGTCAAGCGAAGCTTGCGCACCCCGTGCGCCACGAAGCAACGTGCCACACGCGTGATTTCCTCAAAGGTCAGCAGCGCCGCATGGGGCAGGTACGGGTAATCCTTCGTGAACACGTCCTTGGGCATGCAGTAGCTGCAGCGAAAGTTGCAGCGGTCGGTGACACTGATGCGCAGGTCGCGCAGCGCTCGCCCCCGACGGTCGAGCAGTACACCGGTGGCCGCGATCGGCTCGGGCGGCTGCGGGGCGGCCAGGGCGGCAATGCGCTGATCGACCAGCGGAATGACGCGTTCGGACATATGCGATAGATTAGCACCTGTACCGAAGCCTAGGCACGATGCACCCGGACGGCGTGGGGTTTCGCCTTGCCTTGGCACGGATGGATGACGGAGACGACGGATGCGGCGCAGGACGTGGTTGCGTTGGAGCGCGACAGTGGCGTTGCCTGTGGGCGCGGGCGGCGCGGCACGGGTGTGGGCGCAACCGGCCTCCGCCGCTGAGGCGGAGGCCAAGGCACCACCCCTGCCGGCAGTGGGCCAACCCTGGCCTGTGCCTCCGATGGTGCGGCTGGATGGCAGCCGCTTCGAGCCGGCGCACGCCGCCGGCCGCGTGCTGGTGCTGTACTGGTGGGCCAGCACCTGTCCGTTCTGCGCCGCCACCTCGCCCCACGTCGAGCGTTTCTGGCGCAGCTACGGTGGCCGTGGCGACTGGCTGCTGCTGGGCCTGTCCATCGACCGCACCGAAGAGGCGGCGCGCCACTATCTGGCGCAGCGCGGCTACACCTTCCCCAACGCGTGGGTGACGCCCGAGGTGCAGCGGGCCATGCCCAAGCCGCGCGGGCTGCCGATCACGCTGGTGCGTGGACGCGATGGCCGCCTGCTGATGGCTGAGCGCGGCCAGCTGTTCGCCGAGGACGTCGACGCCATCGCCCAGTGGCTGTAGGGCCGGCTGGCTTGCGGGGCAGGCCGCTGCCGGTGCACACCGCCTGTGGCGGCGTGCGACCGCGGCCCGTGCCACGATGATTCCATCGCGCCAGCAGCGTCGGCCCGCTGCCGCTTACGCTAGCAGCGGCACGATCAGCAGCGCCACGATGTTGATGATCTTGATTAGCGGGTTCACTGCGGGGCCGGCGGTGTCCTTGTAAGGGTCGCCCACCGTATCGCCGGTCACCGCCGCCTTGTGCGCCTCGGACCCTTTGCCGCCGTGGTGACCGTCCTCGATGTACTTCTTGGCGTTGTCCCATGCGCCGCCGCCGGTGCACATGCTGATGGCAACGAACAGGCCGGTGACGATCGTGCCCATCAGCAGACCGCCCAGCGCCACCGGCCCCAGTGCCAGCCCCACCACGATCGGCACCACCACCGGCAGCAGGCTCGGCAGCATCATTTCCTTGATGGCGGCGCTGGTCAGCATGTCCACCGCCCGTCCGTACTCGGGCTTGGCCGTGCCGTCCATGATGCCTTTGATCTCGCGAAACTGCCGGCGCACCTCTTCGACCACGCTGCCGGCCGCGCGCCCCACCGCCTCCATCGCCAGCGCGCCGAATAGGTAGGGAATCAGCCCGCCGATGAACAGGCCGACGATCACCATCGGATCGGATAGGTCGAAGCGCAGCGCCTGGCCCGTGCTCTCCAGCTTGTGCGTGTAGTCGGCGAACAGCACCAGCGCGGCCAGCCCGGCGGAGCCGATCGCGTAGCCCTTGGTCACCGCCTTGGTGGTGTTGCCCACGGCGTCCAGCGGGTCGGTCACGTCGCGCACGCTCGAGGGCAGCTCCGCCATCTCGGCGATGCCGCCGGCGTTGTCGGTGATGGGGCCGTAGGCGTCGAGCGCAACCACGATGCCGGCCATGCTGAGCATGGCGGTCGCCGCTACCGCCACCCCGTACAGCCCGGCGAGTGCGTACGACGCCACGATGGCCGCGCACACCGCCAGCACCGGCCACGCAGTGGACTTCATGCTGACGCCGATGCCGGCGATGATGTTGGTGGCGTGGCCGGTGGTCGAGGCCTGCGCCACGTGGCGCACCGGCGCGTAGTCGGTGCCGGTGTAGTACTCGGTGATCCACACCATGGCCGCCGTCAGCGCCAGACCCACCAGCGCCGCCGCCCACAGCCGCCACTGGGTGCCGCTGGCACTGATGGCGTCATCCGGCATCAGCCAAACCGTCACGCCGTAGAACAGCACCGCCGACAGTGCGCCGGCGACGATCAGCCCCTTGTACAGCGCCGGCATCACGTTCTTCATGCCGGCAGTGGCCTTGACGAAAAAGCAGCCGACGATGGAGGCCAGGATCGACGCACCGCCAAGCGCCAGCGGGTACAGGCTGGCCTGCACCGGTGCCGCCGTCACCAGCAGCGCGCCCAGCACGATGGTGGCGATCAGCGTCACCGCGTAGGTCTCGAACAGGTCGGCCGCCATGCCCGCGCAGTCCCCCACGTTGTCGCCCACGTTGTCGGCGATCACCGCCGGGTTGCGCGGGTCGTCCTCGGGAATGCCGGCCTCGACCTTACCCACCAGGTCGGCGCCCACGTCGGCGCCTTTGGTGAAGATGCCACCACCCAGGCGCGCGAAGATCGAGATCAGCGAGGCCCCAAACGCCAGCCCGATGAGCGGCTGCAGCAGGCCACTGAGCGGGCGTGCCGGGTTGAGTTGCCCATTGCCGACCAGGAAGCCGTAAAACACCGTCACGCCCAGCAGGCCCAGGCCCACCACCAGCATGCCGGTGATGGCGCCGCCGCGAAACGCCACCTCCAGCGCCGGCGCGATGCCGCGCGCGGCCGCCTGGGCGGTGCGCACGTTGGCGCGTACCGAGACGTTCATGCCAATGAAGCCGCAGGTACCCGACAGCACGGCACCGACCACGAAGCCCACTGCCGTCACGCCGTCGATGAAGACGGCGATGAGCACCGTCAGCACCACACCCACCAGCGCAATGGTCTTGTACTGCCGTGCCAGGTACGCCGCAGCGCCGGTTTGCACCGCGGCTGCGATTTCCTGCATGCGTGCGCTGCCCGGGTCCTGCGCCAGGATCCAGCCCCGGGCCCATATGCCGTAAGCCACTGCTGCCAGGGCGCAGAGGACGGCGAAGACCAACGCGGATTGACCAACCATACCAAAGTCTCCTCAGGGACGTTTTCGACTTGGAGGAAGCCAACGCAGGCGAGCCGTCGGCTTCCGCTGCGTTGCTTCCTCACCGCCGTCGCGCCTGCGGTGCGGCGGCGGTGATTGGCCAACGCGGTCACTTTAGCGCAAGGCGCGCCCGAATGCATCCCCCATGTTGCGCCGGCCCGTCAGCCACGCGCCAGTAAAATCCGGCAGACTGTTGTTTTTCCACTACCAACCCCAACGCCATGTCTTTGGATCAAGTCACAGCGGGCGACAAAGTGCCCGATGCCTTCAATGTCGTCATCGAAATCTCAATGCACGGCGAGCCGATCAAGTACGAAGTCGACAAGGCCTCCGGTGCCATCTTCGTCGACCGCTTCATGAATACCGCCATGCACTACCCGACCAACTACGGGTACGTGCCGCAAACCATCGCCGGTGACGGCGATCCGGTGGACGTGCTGGTCATCACGCCGGTACCCCTGCCGCCGGGCGTCGTGGTGCCGTGCCGGGCGCTGGGTATCCTGAAAATGGAAGACGAGAGCGGCATGGATGGCAAGGTGCTGGCCGTGCCCACCGAGAAGGTGCTGCCGCTGTATGCCCGCTGGAAGACGCTGGATGACCTCAATCCGGTGCGTCTGAAGACCATCGAACACTTCTTCGAGCACTACAAGGACCTCGACCCGGGCAAGTGGGTGAAGGTGCTCGGGTGGGGCTCGGTGGAAGAGGCGCGTCAGGAGATTCTGTCGGGTGTGCAGAACTACCGCGCCCAACGCGGCGCCTGAGGCCCCTGCCTGAAGGGGGCGTGCAACGTGAGCACGCGCGGCAGGCGCTCGATGTTGGGCGCCTGAGCCCCTGCCTGAAGGGGGCGTGCAACGGCAGCGTCTGCACCTAGGCGCCGACGGCATCGCGCTCGTGGGCCAGGTGGTCATCGATGGCCGCTGCGAATGTGGGGGAGCTAGCCGGTGGTAACTGCTCACCCGCTTCGGCAGCAAGCCGCGCGCCAGCTTGGGTTCATCCTGCGCGCCGCCTTCGAAACCCTGCGCCCCGTGCGCGATGCATCGGGCCAGCGGTGGGCAAACGCAAGCCTCAAAGCGTGGGCGTGCTGACGCGCTCCAGCGCTGCCCCGTAGCGGCCGAAGACGGTGTGCGGCCGCGCGGAGGCGTCGCCGAGGGCGAGCCGGCGCGGTGCGGCCACGAGCGGAAAGGGTACTGCCACCACTGCCTTGGGGTGGCGGCACAGGCGTGGCGATGGCGGGCCTGAGCCCAGCCCCCGCCGAATGCGTATCGCCTCAGGAATGAGGCCGTGCGATATAGCGGCGCTACCGCGCACAGCGCGCCGTCGCCATCCCACAGCGTGATCCCGTATAGATCTCAGTCCCGTTCGCGGTTGACGCATCGTCAGCGCATGCTGGCCGTCACGACGCATGAAGGGGCTGCGGGCCTGCGCTGCAGGCTGCGCATGCAGCAGCGTGTTCCACCGCGCCGCCGCAACAGCGCTGGGATCGCGCACGACGCGGGTGCCATAATCGGCAGCATCGCAATCCTCGTAACGGTACATGGCGATCACCATTGGGGTGGTTCAAAGCAACTTCGTGGTCGGCGACCTCACGGGCAACGTCGGGCGCATCGTGGCCGCGGCGCGGCGGGGCTACGCGCAGGGGGTGCGGCTGCTGCTGACCCCCGAGCTGGCCATCGCCGGCTATGCGGCCGAGGATCTGTATCTGCGCCCGGCGTTCGTGGCGGCTTGCGAGGATGCCGTGCGGGCGCTGGCGGCACAAACCGCTGACCTCCAAGGGCTTTATCTCGTCGTGGGCCATCCCAGCCCGGTGCCCACCGTACTGGGGCGGGGGCGCAGCGTGGGCCGCGCGCCGTACCACAACGCGGCTTCGGTGCTGCACGAGGGGCGCATCGTGCAACGCTACGTCAAGCGCGAGCTGCCCAATTACCAGGTGTTCGATGAACGACGCTATTTCGTGCCGGGGCAGGCACCGTGCGTCTTCGAGGTGCCCACCGGGGGCGGGGCACTGCGCGTCGGTCTGTTGATCTGCGAGGATGCGTGGTACCCCGGCCCCGCCGCCGACACGGCAGCCGCCGGCGCCCAAATCCTGTGCGTCATCAACGCCTCGCCCTTTCACATCGGCAAGGGCGACGAGCGTGAACGCGCCATGCGCGAGCGCGTGCGTGAGACCGGCTTGCCGCTGGTGTATGCGCACCTGGTGGGGGGGCAAGACGAAATCGTCTTTGAGGGACGCAGTTTCGCGCTGGACGACGACGGGACGCTGGTGGCGCGCGCGGCGGCGTTTGAGGAGGCGCTACTGACCGTGCAGGTGCAACCCACCGCCCAGGGACGCTGGAGAGTCCGCGGTGAGGTGGCCGCGGCCGGCAGCACCGAATCCGACCTGTGGCACGCACTGGTTCTGGGCACGCGTGATTACGTTGACAAAAACGGCTTCCCCGGTGCGATCATCGGCCTGTCGGGTGGTGTGGATTCGGCGCTGGTGCTGGCGATTGCGGTGGATGCGCTGGGGCCGCAGCGCGTGCGGGCGGTGATGATGCCTTCGCCCTACACGGCCGACATATCGTGGCTGGATGCGCGCGACATGGCGTCACGGCTGGGTGTGCGCTACGACGAGATCCCGATTGGCCCACTCTTCGAGCGCTTTGTGCAGGCGCTGCAGCCGCTGTTCGTCGGGCGCGATGCCGACACCACCGAGGAGAACTTGCAGGCGCGCATCCGCGGCACGCTGCTGATGGCGCTGTCCAACAAGTTCGGCGACATCGTGCTGACCACCGGCAACAAGAGTGAAATGGCCACCGGCTACTGCACGCTCTACGGCGACATGGCCGGCGGCTTTGCGGTCATCAAGGATGTGACCAAGACCTGGGTGTGGCGACTGGCGCGCTGGCGCAACGCGCACGACCCGTTTGGCCGGGGTGCGCAGCCGATTCCGCAGCGCATCATCACGCGCGCGCCCAGCGCCGAGCTGCGGCCGGGTCAAAAAGATCAGGATACCTTGCCGCCCTATGAGGTGTTGGATGCCATCATCGAGCGCTACATGGAAGACGACCGCAGCGCGGACGAAATCGTGGCCGAGGGCTTCTCGGCCTCGGTGGTGGAGCAGGTGGTGCGGCTGATCCACATCAACGAGTACAAGCGCCGCCAGGCCCCGGTGGGCATCCGCGTCACCCACCGCAGTTTTGGCAAGGATTGGCGCTACCCCAATACCAACCGCTGGCGGGGCTAAGGAAGGTCTATACGACCGTCGCGAGCGGGCGAAGCGCAAGGCGCACGGTACGCAGCGACCGAGACATCACAATGAGTGAGGCGAGGGAGCGAGCACCGCGCAACG
>NZ_DAISZC010000044.1:13063-16445 GCF_036824975.1 Tepidimonas sp. | reverse complement strand
TCTTCTTGCGACGCCTCTTTTGTCTTCACAGGCCCGCCCAACACCGAGCACAGGCCGCCTGTGCCTCTGAGAACGACCGCAGCCGACGCGCATGCGGCACGCCGCTGTACGGGCCACCACCGATCCATCCGGCGACGGGAACGACAGCTGCCGACGGACACGACAGCGATGGCCATGGCACCCACCGCCCCCCGGTGGGTGCGGCAGGCAGCGCGCCGTCATGGGCGCACCAGTTCCCAGCGCGCGGCCAGCCGCCCGGCGAATGTCAACCGCAGCGACGCCCCGTCCGCCGCCGCCTGCAGACGCACCCCGGGCTGTGGCTGCGGCTCGATGCCCGCCACACGCAACAAGCCCGCGGGCCAGTGCAGCGTCAGGTCCGCCTCCATCGGCAGATAGCCATCCAGGTAGCGCCGCATCAGCGGCCCGGCATGCAGGCGCCAGCGTCCTTCCCCCGCGGGGTCGAGGGCGCGCGTGCGCAGCTCCACGCACACGCGCGCTCCGCGCCGCACGCCGGCCAGCTCCACGCGGTGCCCCTCCACCGTCGCATGCTCGATACCCTCAGTCTCCACAATACGGATCGACTGCACCCGCTCGCGGTTGAACAACACCACCACCCGCTGGTTGGGGTCGAGCCGCAGGTGACAGGTGGCCATGCGCACGACGCCGGTGCGCAGGCTCTCCTCATCCACCCAGGTTTCGGCGCGGTAGGCATAGGCCTCGGGGTCGGGACGCTCGGCCAGCAGCCGCAGCTCGCCCTCGCGCGCAATGTCATCGAACTCCAGCGGCCGTGCCGTGGTAGCCACCGCCGCCACCCCTACGGCCACCCCCACTGCCCAACGTGCCAACCCGGTCATCGTCACCCTTTCGCCGGTAAGGATTTGGCGATTGTGGAGCACGGCCGCCGCCGCTGGTACCCCCTGGGTCAATCCCACGCGCCGCGCAGGGGATCCGGGGCGGCGGACGCGCAACCGGGCCGCGCTCCAGCGCGGACCGGGCGCACCGTTTGATCACTGTACCGCAAGCGCCTACGCGGCGTCCCGGCACGGACGGGACACGCCGCCGGGCACGCGCTCAAGCCGCGCCGATGCCCGGCACCAGCGCCCCCACCGGCTGGCCGGCCTTGCGCGCGGCGGTGAAGGCCAGCATACGCTTGATCGGCTGCCGCGCACGCTCGATCAGTGCGGGGTCAACGTGGATTTCGTTGAGCCCCGTCTCCAGCACTTCCAGCACGCCGCGCAGGCCGTTCATCGCCATCCAGGGACAGTGCGCGCAGCTTTTGCAGGTGGCGCTGTTGCCGGCGGTGGGCGCCTCGATGAAGCGCTTGCCCGGGTTGAGCGTGCGCAGCTTATGCAGCATGCCGTTGTCGGTGGCCACGATGAACACCTCGGCGTCGAGCTCGGCGGCGGCCTTCAGGATCTGCGACGTGGAGCCCACCACGTCGGCCTGCGCCACCACCTCTGCCGGACTTTCCGGGTGCACCAGCACCTTCGCACCCGGATGGTCGCGGCGCAGCTGCTCCAGCTCAAACGCCTTGAATTCGTCGTGCACCACGCAGGATCCACGCCACAGCACCATATCGGCGCCGGTTTCGCGCTGGATGTAGGCCCCCAGGTGTTTGTCGGGCGCCCACAGGATTTTGTGCCCGGCATCGCGCAGCGCGCGCACGATATCGAGCGCGCAGCTGGAGGTGACCACCCAGTCCGCCTGGGCTTTCACCGCGGCGCTGGTGTTGGCGTACACCACCACCGTGCGGTCGGGATGCTGGGCGCGAAAGTCGGCGAAGTCCCCTGCCGGGCAGCCCACGTCCAGCGAGCACGTCGCATCCAGATCGGGCATGAGCACGGTCTTTTCGGGCGACAGGATCTTGGCCGTCTCGCCCATGAAGCGCACGCCCGACACCACCAGCGTCTGCGCCGGGTGGTCGCGGCCAAAGCGCGCCATCTCCAGCGAATCGCTGACGATGCCGCCGGTTTCCTCGGCCAAATCCTGCAGATCGGGGTGCACGTAGTAGTGCGACACCATCACCGCGCCGCGCTCGCGCAGCAGTGTGCGGATGCGGGCCTTGAGCGCCTCGCGCTCGGCGGGCGAGGGCTCCTCGGGCACGCGCGCCCACGCGTGGCGCGTGGTGCAAGCCGGTTGCTCCACATCGACTTCAATGATCCTGCTCATCCCACTGTCCTTCCTGCCCGCGGCGGCACACCCCGTCAGCCCATCCACCAGGATGCACCACCGCCCTCACGCCGCCTGTCGCGGGGCCAGCTCTGCGCACCGCGATACGGTGGCGTTGCCCTCACGCCACCCCCGAGCAAGCGCTGAGGACGGCTCCAACCATCCGAACGCTGGGCGCCACAGCACCGACCTTAGCTCCCGGCGCCCGTCTGCCGCGCTCACACCAAGCATCCCCTCAGGCATCATCGAGCGGCAGCAGCCGCATCGACAGGTCGATGGCTTTGACGTCTTTGGTCAGCGCACCCACCGAAATGCGGTCCACCCCAGTTTCGGCCAGCGCACGCACCGTCTGCAGGGTCACGCCACCGGAAATTTCCAGCACCGCCCCGCCACTGGGGTGCGCATCGTTGAGCCGCACTGCCTCACGCAGCGTCGCCAATTCCATATTGTCGAGCAGGATGACGCGTGCGCCCGCATCCAGCGCTTCCTGCAGTTGCGCCAGCGTCTCCACCTCGATCTGCACAAACAGCGCCTGCGGCGCTGCCGCCTGCGCCCGCTGCAGCGCCGCCCGCACGCCGCCAGCGGCGGCGATGTGGTTTTCCTTGATCAGCACTGCGTCGTACAGGCCCATGCGGTGGTTTAACCCCCCGCCGGTACGCACCGCATACTTCTGCGCCACCCGCAGCCCGGGTAGCGTCTTGCGTGTGTCGCAGATGCGCGCGCGGGTGCCCTCTACCGCCTCCACGTAGCGCGCGGTGTGCGTGGCCACCGCCGACAGCGTCTGCAAAAAGTTCAGCGCCGTGCGCTCGGCCGACAGCAGCGCGCGCGCCAGCGCCACCACCTCGAACACCACGCCGCCGGCTGGCACGCGCTGGCCATCGGGCACGCGCCAATCCCACTCGGCGAGCGGATCGAACGCCGCCAGCGCCGCGCGCACCCACGCTTGGCCACACACCACCGCCGCCTCGCGCGCGATCACGCGCGCCCGCATGCGCAGGTCCGGCGCCACCAGCGCGGCGGTCAGATCGCCCGCGCCCACGTCCTCAGCCAGTGCGCGCGCCACATCCGCCGCCGCCTGCTCGGCGATATCGGGCAACGGGGGCTGCAGAGCCAAGGGATCAGGACGGGTCATAAACGGACATCCTCCAGCAAAAACCGCGGGGCGATGCGGACCGCCGCGGCAGTGGCCCGCCGACAGACTCGCCGCCACCGC
>NZ_DAISZC010000044.1:3935-12963 GCF_036824975.1 Tepidimonas sp. | reverse complement strand
TGCTGCCTGAGCCGCCCCGCGCCCCGCAACACCGCGCTGCCTGCGACGCGCAAAGTCGACCGCCCGACACCCGCCGCCGGTGCCCACAGCATCGACTAGACTTGATCCCCCGGAGAACCCATACCATGATCGAAACCACGCCCGGCACCCCTTACGGCACCCTGCCCTCTGCGGCACCGCTGCCGCCGCGCAAGCCGGTCAGCCTGCCACGGCTGCAGGAGATGCGCGAACGCGGGGAAAAGATCGTCATGCTCACCGCCTACGACGCCACCTTCGCCGCGGTGGCTGACCAGGCCGGCGTCGACTGCCTGCTGGTGGGCGACTCGCTGGGCATGGTCTGCCAGGGCCGCCCCAGCACGGTGGGTGTGACGCTGCAGGACATGTGCTACCACACCGAGTGCGTGGTGCGCGGCGTGCGCCGCGTGCAGGGCACGGTGTGGATCATCGGCGACTTGCCGTTTGGCAGCTATCAGGAGTCGCGCGAGCAGGCCATGCGCAGCGCCGCCGCTCTCCTGCAGGCCGGCGCGCACATGGTCAAGCTGGAAGGCGGCGGCTGGACGATCGAGACCGTGCGCTTCCTGGTGGAGCGCGGCATCCCGGTGTGTGCACACCTGGGCCTGACACCGCAGACCGTGCACGCGCTGGGCGGCTACCGGGTGCAGGGCCGCACCGACGCACAGGCCCAGCAGCTGCGCCGCGACGCACTGGCCCTGCAGGACGCCGGCGCCACCATGCTGGTGCTGGAAATGGTCCCAGCCGCGCTGGCTGCCGACATCACCGCGCAGCTGCCGCGCTGCCACACCATCGGCATCGGCTCCGGAAGCGGCACCGCCGGGCAGGTGCTGGTCATGCACGACATGCTCGGCATCCATCTGGGCCGCACGCCGCGCTTCGTACACAACTTCATGCAGGGCGCCTCGGGCGTGCTCGACGCCATGAGCGCCTACGTGCGCGCGGTCAAGGAGGGGCGCTTCCCCGACGACGCGCGTCACGCCTGGTAACTCCTCACCTTTCCAGCCATGCAAGTCATCCGCACCATCGCGGCGCTGCGCGCCGCCCTCGCTCCCTACGACCGCCCGGCCTTTGTGCCGACCATGGGCAACCTGCACGCCGGCCACCTGGCGCTGGTGCGCCACGCGCGCACCCTGGGCGACGTGACCGTGGCCAGCATCTTCGTCAACCGGCTGCAATTTCTGCCGCACGAGGATTTCGACACCTATCCCCGCACCCTGGAGGCCGACTGCGAGCAGCTCGCCGCCACTGGCTGCGACATCGTCTTCGCCCCCGATGAGCGCGAGCTGTACCCGCAGCCGCAAACCTTCAAAGTGCACCCGCCCGCCGCACTGGCCGACATGCTGGAAGGGCACTTTCGCCCGGGCTTCTTCACCGGCGTGTGCACCGTCGTGATGAAGCTCTTTCAATGCGTGTTCGCCCAGGCCAAGGGCGAACGCCACGCCGTCTTCGGCAAGAAGGACTATCAGCAGCTGATGGTGATCCGGCACATGGTGCAGCAATTTGCGCTGCCGGTAACGATCCACGGGGTGCCCATCGAGCGGGCCGACGACGGACTGGCGTTGAGTTCGCGCAACGGCTATTTGTCGCCCGCCGAGCGCGCCGAAGCGCCGCAGCTGGTGCAGGCGCTGCGCACGCTGGCTGCCGGCGTGCTGGCCGGCGAGCACAATCTGGCGGCGCTGGAGCAGCACGCGATGCAGGCGCTGGCCGCACGCGGCTGGCAGCCCGACTATCTGACGGTGCGCCGGCGCGAGGACCTGCTGCCACCGCAGCCACACGAGCTGCAGCCTGGGCAACTGGTGGCACTGGGCGCCGCGCGGCTGGGGCGTACTCGCCTCATCGACAACTGGGAGTTCTGATTTACTCCGTCTTACTCCGTCACCGGATCGCGCGCCATCAGCCGTGCCAGCCCCGCGCGCGGCTGCAGCTCGCCATCCAGCAACGCCACCACCGCGTCGGTGATGGGCATGCGCACGCCCAGCGCGCGGGCGCGCAGCGCAACGGTGCGCGCGCTATAGACTCCTTCGGCCACATGCCCCAGCGATTCGACCGCCTGCGCCTGCGACAGGCCACGCGCCAGCATCAGACCAACCTTCCGGTTGCGGCTGAGGTCGCCAGTGGCAGTCAGCACCAGATCCCCGAGGCCTGACAGACCCATGAACGTCTCGGCGCGCGCGCCCAGCGCCACGCCCAGTCGGGTCATCTCGGCCAGACCGCGCGTGATCAGCGCCGCGCGCGCGTTGTGCCCCAGCGCCAGCCCGTCGCACAGGCCGGTGGCGATGGCCAGCACGTTCTTCACCGCGCCGCCCACCTCGACACCCACCACGTCATCATTGGCGTACAGGCGCAGCGCCGGCCCGTGCCAAGCCGCCACCAGCGCACGCCGTACTGCCTCGCTGCGGCTGGCCGCCACCAGCGCTGTGGGAAGGCCGGCAGCCACCTCCTGCGCAAAACTGGGGCCGCTAAGCACCCCGACCGCCAGGTGGGGCGCCACCTGGGCCGCCACCTCGTGCCCGAGCAGCCCCGAGGCACCCTCCGTCTGCGGCCGCTCGAACCCCTTACACAGCCACACGACCGGGGTATGCGCGCGCTGCAGCTGCGGCAACGCCTGCCCCAGCCAACCCAGCCACTGGCGCAGGGCGGCCATCGGCGTGGCCACCACCACCAGTTCGGCGCCGCGCAGCGCCGCCCGCAGCTGCGCCTCATCCCCCCCCGCGGCGCGCAGACCCGGCGGCCACGGGGCATCGGGCAAATACCGGAGGTTGCGGCGTTGCGCTTGCATCTGCGCCGCCTGCGCTGCGTCGCGCGCCCACAACAGCACCGGCTGGCGCTGGGCCGCCGCGATGGCCAGCGCCGTGCCCCACGCCCCGGCGCCGATGAACACCACTGCTTCGTCTGCCATGCGCTGGCACTGCCTTGGCCGTGCGCAAAGGCCGCGGCGCTCAGGCGGCAGCCGCGCCGTTGCCGCCTTCGGTGCTCTGCTGCTGCGCCAGCTGCTGCTCGTACATGGCCTGGAAGTTGATCTCGGCCAGATGCACCGGCGGAAAGCCCGCACGCTGGATCACGTCGGCCACGTTGGCGCGCAGGTAGGGATAGACGATCTGCGGGCACTGGATGCCCAGGATCTGCTGCAGCAACTCCTGCGGAATGTGGCGAATCTCGAAAATGCCGGCCTGCTTGCACTCGACCAGAAACACGGTGCGCTCACCGATCTTGGTGTGCACGGTGGCGGCCACCGCGATTTCGTATACCCCTTCGGCCAGCGCCTGCGCCTCCACGCCAAGCTGGATGTCCACGCTGGGCTGTGTCTGCTCCAGAAAAATGGCGGGGGAGTTTGGCTGCTCCAGCGACGCCTCTTTCAGATAGACGCGCTGGATATGGAACACGGGGGTGGCTTGGGTATCGGACATGATGGAGGAGGAACAGAGAGTCACAAACGAAACGCGGGCCAACACCGCGGCCCATGCCCGCTCACGCGAAGCGCTGCGCCATGCAAGCCAGCCCAGCACGGCAAGCCACAGCATGCCGCAGCGCTACACAGGTGGGAGCGAACGCCCGCGCTGCCCCCCCATTATGGCAGCCGCCCGCCCCCGTTTTACGGCGGCGTCAGCGGTGGATCCCGTCGCCCCCGTGTCGCCTCCCACGCGCGCCAGTGGCGTCTTGCGTCGTCAAACCGATGTCAAGCGCTTAGGTCGCACGCAGCAAGGGCTCCAGCCCGCCGCGGGCATCGAGCGCGTGCAAATCGTCGCAACCGCCGATGTGCTGGCCATTGATGAAAATCTGGGGCACACTGGTGCGGCCGGCGCGCTGCGCCATCGCGGCGCGCACGTCGGGGCGACCATCGACATTGATTTCTTCCCAGTCGGTGACGCCGCGCGCGCGCAGCAGCGCCTTGGCGCGGTGGCAGTAGGGACAGTAGTCGCTGCTGTAGATGAGCACGTGGGCCATGGCGGTTACCCCTTTTGCACCGGCAGGCTAGCCGCCCGCCACGCCACCAGCCCGCCGGCCAGTGACACCGCTCGCTCGTAGCCCAGCTTGCGCGCGATGCCTGCCGCGCGGCGCGAGCGCACGCCCGATGCGCACACCATCACCACCGGCACTGCCTTGTTCTTGACGGCCTGCGGCAGCTGCTGCTCCAGCTGCTCCAGCGGAATGTTGCGCGCGCCGCTGACGTGGCCGGCGGCGTACTCCTGCGGCGAGCAAACGTCGATCACCACCGCCTTGTCGCGGTTGATCAGCTGCACCGCATCGGCGGGCGAGACGCTGCCCGCGCCAGCGCCACCGGTCAGCGCCGGCCAGATCAGCATCGCGGCCGACCCCGCGGCCACCGCAATCAGCACCCAGTTCTCGATGATGAAATCCACGCTTGCGCCCTATGGTTGAACCTGTGATCAGAGACGATCTGCCCGCCGCGACCGGCATGGTGCTGCGCACCGCGCGCCAGTGCTGGCCTGAGCAGTAACCATCAGTATTCTAGAATGCACTGCTTTTCGATCCCTGCCCCCGGCTCACTCCCGCGCCCCATGCACAAGCTCGTCCTCATCCGTCACGGCGAATCGACCTGGAACCTGGAAAACCGCTTTACCGGCTGGACCGACGTCGACCTCACCCCCACCGGCGTGTCGCAGGCCATGTCGGCCGGGCGGCTGCTCAAGGCCGAAGGCTGGGACTTCGACCTGTGTTTCACCAGCGTGCTCAAGCGCGCCATCCACACGTTGTGGTATGTGCTGGACGAGATGGACCGCGTGTGGCTGCCCGTGGTCAAGGACTGGCGGCTCAATGAACGCCACTACGGCGCTCTGCAGGGCCTCAACAAGGCCGACATGGCCAAACAGTACGGCGAGGAGCAGGTGCTGATCTGGCGCCGCAGCTACGACATCCCGCCGCCGGCACTGGCGCCTGACGATCCGCGCGGCCAACGGCACGACCGCCGCTACGCCGCCCTGCCGCCGGAGCTTATTCCGCTGACCGAGTGCCTCAAGGACACGGTGGCGCGTGTGGTGCCGTACTGGGAAGAGGCGATCATGCCCGCGATGCGACGCGGCCAGCGCGTGCTCATCGCGGCGCATGGCAACTCCATCCGCGCGCTCATCAAGCACCTCGACGGCATCTCGGACGCCGACATCGTGCACCTGAACATCCCCAACGGCATCCCGCTGGTGTACGAGTTCGACGACGACCTGCGCCCGCTGCGCCGCTACTACTTGGGCGACGCGGCCGCGGCCGAGGCCGCCGCAGCGGCCGTGGCGCGCCAAGGCAAAGCCTGAGTGCACCGCGGGCACGCGCGCAACCCCAACTGCGCACGCGCTGTCTCCGGTGTATAGTGGGCTCGTAGCAAGGATCACAGGCCATGGGGCAGAAATGGAAGATCGCTGGGTGGTTGGCCATCGGCGCGCTGGCTGGCGCGCTGACCACCGTGCAGTTGCAGGCCATCGCGCGCGCTTCGCTGGCGCCATTGCCGCTGGAAGAACTGCAGCAGCTGGCAGCTGTATTCGGCATCATCAAAACCGACTACGTCGAGCCGGTCGATGAGAAAAAGCTCATCACCGACGCCATCGCCGGCATGGTGTCGTCGCTGGATCCGCACTCGCAATACTTCGACAAAAAAAGCTTCAAGGAATTTCGCGAGGGCACATCGGGCCGCTTCGTCGGCGTGGGCATCGAAATCACGATGGAAGACGGCCTGGTCAAGGTGGTCTCGCCGATCGAGGACTCGCCCGCGTTTCGCGCCGGACTGAAGGCTGGCGACCTCATCACCAAGATCGACGACACGCCGGTTAAAGGCCTGACCATCAACGACGCCGTCAAGCGCATGCGCGGCGAGCCCAACACCAAGGTCACGCTGACGATCTTCCGCCGCGATGAAAACCGCACCTTTGCGGTCACCATCACGCGCCAGGAGATCAAGACCGTCAGCGTCCGTGCCAAAGTGGTGGAGCCGGGCTACGCCTGGGTGCGCGTGTCGCAGTTCCAGGAGCGCACGCTGGAAGACTTCGCGCGCAAGGTGGAGGACATCGTCCGCGCCGAGCCCAACCTCAAGGGCTTGGTGCTGGACCTGCGCAACGACCCCGGCGGCCTGCTGGATGCCGCGGTGGGGCTGTCCGCGGCCTTCTTGCCCGAAGAGGCGGTGGTGGTGACCACCAACGGGCAGCTGGCCGAGAGCAAGGCCACCTACCGCGCCACCCCGCGCGACTACCTGCGCCGTGCCGCCAGCGACCCCATCGCGCGGCTGACCGCTCAGACCAACGGCCTGCTCAAGCGCATCCCGCTGGTGGTGCTGGTCAACGAAGGGTCGGCGTCGGCCAGCGAAATCGTGGCCGGCGCGCTGCAGGATCACCGGCGCGCCACCATCATGGGCAGCCAGACCTTCGGCAAAGGTTCGGTGCAGACGGTGCGGCCGCTGGGCCCCGACACCGCCATCAAGCTCACCACCGCGCGCTACTACACCCCCAGCGGCCGCTCCATCCAGGCCAAGGGCATCGTGCCCGACGTGTGGGTGGATGAGACGCCCGAAGGCAACCTGTTTGCGGCGCTGCGCACGCGCGAGGCCGACCTGGAAAAGCACCTGGGCATCAGCGGCCGCGAACTGACCGAAGCCGAAAAAGAAGCCGAACGCCAGCGTGAGCGTGAGCGCGAAGCCGCCCGCCAGCGGCTGGAGGAAGAGCAGCGCAAGAACCCCAGTGCGCGGCTGCTGCCCGAATTCGGCTCGGACAAGGACTGGCAGCTGCAGCAGGCACTCAACCACCTCAAAGGCCTGCCGGTGGTGGCCAGCAAGACCGCCACCGAGCGTCCGGCCAAGGCCGACAATTGACGCCCCGCGAGCATGACCGACGAGCAGCTGCTGCGCTACTCGCGCCACATCCTGCTGGACGAAATCGGCGTCGAGGGGCAGGAGCGGCTGCTGGCAGCGCACGCGGTGGTGGTCGGCGCGGGCGGGCTCGGCTCACCCGTGGCGCTGTATCTGGCCAGCGCCGGCGTGGGCCGCATCACCCTCATCGACCACGATACGGTGGACGCGACCAATCTGCAGCGCCAGATCGCGCACGACCTCTCGCGCGTCGGCCTACCCAAGGCTGAATCGGCGCAGGTGGCCATGCACGCCATCAACCCCGAGGTGTATGTGCAGCCGGTGCGGCAGCGTGCCGACGACGCGCTGCTCGATAGGCTGCTGCCCGGCGCCAGCGTGGTGCTCGACTGCAGCGACAACTTCGCCACCCGTCACGCCATCAACCGCGCCTCCGTGCGCCACGGCGTGCCGCTGGTGGCCGGTGCCGCTATCCGCTTCGACGGACAGCTGTCGGTGTTCGACCCGCGCGATCCGCACTCGCCCTGCTACGCCTGCCTGTTCCCCGCGGGGCAGGCGCCCGAGGAGGTGCGCTGCGCCACCATGGGGGTGTTTGCGCCGCTAGTGGGCATCATCGGCACCATGCAAGCGGCCGAAGCGCTCAAGCTGATCGTGGGCCTGGGCTCGCGCCTGGTGGGGCGGCTGCTGATGCTGGACGGGCGCGGCCTGGCGTTTACCGAGGTGGCGTTCGCTCGTCAGCCTGGCTGCCCGGTGTGCGACGCACGCGCGGCAGGCTGAGCGGCAGGGGCGCGCAGGCCGCCAACGAGGGCGAGGCTACGGCCCGTGGCTCGCCTGCAGCGGGCCGAGCGCGGGTGTGTTGTTGTGGTCACCGTGGCCGCCCTCTGCCTGCCCATGACTCGACACCCAGGTTGAGCGCTCCGGCGCCCGGGCTTCTTATGGTCCTGCGCCCGCAGACGGCTCACACACCCATCACCCTCGCCATCGAGCCCATTGCCCGTGCACGCGCCCCTTACGCCCGGCCAATGATGCTGGCCGTGGCCATCAGCTCCTCCAGCAGCGCCAGCGATACCCGGCCCGAGACGCTGTAGGGGTCGAACTCGGGGCGCTCGGAGTACTTCAGCACGATGGAGGTGTTGAGCTTGGCGAGGTTGACCTGTCCCATGGTCCAGCCACCGAAGCGCCGCTCACTGATCTCCTCGTACAGCAGCAACTCGACGTCGGTGTGGCGCGGGTCTTCGATGATCTGGCGGTACAACCGGTTGACCGCGCTGCGCCCGCCTTCGATCGCCTGCAGGTATACCCCGCCGCCGTAACACAGGATGCCCGTGATGCCGTTGTGCAGGTTGTGGTGGCGGGCAGACGTCAGGATGTCCTCAATGTCCTGCGCGGTATTGCCGGTGCGCGCGCGGCTGACATAGAGCAGTCGGACCAGCATCGTTGATCTCCCTCACTGCCCCTGACGCGGAATCAGCGACAGGAATTCGCGCCGCAGGTTGGCGTCCTTCAAGAAGACGCCTCGCATCACCGAGTTGATCATGCGGCTGTCCATGTCCTTGACGCCGCGCCACGCCATGCAGTAGTGCGTAGCCTCCATCACGATCGCCAGCCCGTCGGGCTGGGTCTTTTCCTGGATCAGGTCGGCCAGCTGCACCACCGCCTCTTCCTGGATCTGCGGACGCCCCATCACCCACTCGGCCAGGCGCGCGTACTTGCTCAGCCCGATAACGTTGGTGTGCTCGTTGGGCATGATGCCGATCCACAACCGACCGATCACCGGGCACAGGTGGTGACTGCAGGCGCTGCGCACCGTGATCGGTCCCACGATCATCAGCTCGTTCAGATGCTCGGCGTTGGGAAATTCCGTGATCGTCGGCGCCGGCACGTAGCGGCCACCGAACACCTCCTTCAGGTACATCTTGGCCACGCGACGCGCGGTGTTCTCGGTGTTGTGGTCGTTGGCGGTGTCGATCACCATCGCATCCAGCACCGCTTGTATCTTCTGCGTCACCTCGTCAAGCAGTTGCTCCAGCTCGCCCGGGCGGATGAAATCGGCGATGTTGTCGTTGGCGTGGAAGCGCTTGCGCGCGGCGCGCAGCCGCTCGCGTATGCGCACGGACACGGGCACCCCGTCGTCGTGGTGCGGGTCATCAGCCATGGTGGAAGCGTCGTTCATTGGCATCAGCATGGCCCATCCTAACATCGGCGCGTGAA
>NZ_DAISZC010000044.1:1331-3835 GCF_036824975.1 Tepidimonas sp. | reverse complement strand
GTGGAAGCGTCGTTCATTGGCATCAGCATGGCCCATCCTAACATCGGCGCGTGAAAACCCGCAAACCGTGCGGGCACGGTGCGCAAGCCCCGGTACGGCGGGAGAGCCTGGGGCCTTGACACCGACACCACCGTCGGGTGCAGGGGGGTATGCCGGGTGACGGCCTCACGGCGCGGCGACTCACGCACACGGCAATAGGCCGGCAAGCCGATCGATGCCAACAACAAGACGCGCGCGCCGCATCCGACGCACACGCCACGGGGTACGAGGGGTGTACGGGGCAACAGCCCGTTCGTAGCGCTGCGCCCCACAAACCGCCCAGCGGCGCCAATCAGCTCTGGGGCGACTCGCTTCATTCGGCTTGACATGGAAAGCGATTGCTCAGTAGCGGTGCCCGGTTAGAAACAGCACGGCGCGCATCACCGCAAACGCCAGCCAGTCGCGCGCGCGTTCGTGCCAGCGGCGCTGACGCAGCGCTCCCGCTTCCAGCGGCTCGCCCGCTTCGCGCAGCAAATGGTCCAGCCGCTCGCGCAGGTGACGCGCAAAACGCCGGTCGGTGGTGACGATGTTGGCTTCGCGTGCCAGCAGCAGACTGATCGGGTCCAGGTTGGTCGATCCCACCGTGGCCCACGCCTCATCCACCACCGCCACCTTGGCGTGCAGCGAGCTGGGCGCATAGGCGCGGATCTCCACGCCCCGACGCAGCAACCACGCGTGTACCGGGCGCGGGGCGTGGTACTGCAGAAAGCGCTCGTACTTGCCTTGCACCAGCAGCCGCACGCGCACGCCGCGCGCTGCCGCTCGCGCCAAGGCGTGCCGCAGGCGCCGCCCGGGAATGAAGTACGCGTTGGCAATGACCACCTCGCGCCGCGCCCGCTCGATGGCGCGCAGATACGCGTGCTCGATATCGTGGCGGTGGCGCACGTTGTCACGCCACAGCACCGTGGCGCGCGCCCCTACCACCGTCGGCGGCTCGGCGGGGTCGTGCCGGCCGCCCGCGTCGCGCGCTCGCAGCCAAGCGCGCCACCAGCGGCGCAGCCCCGGATCGCGCCGCGCCCGCGCCACCTGCCACGACTGCCACGCGGCGCCAAACTCCCGCGACTGCGCGTAACGCATTGCCGTCAGACGCCACCACAGCCGCTCCATCGTGGCCTGCATCTCAGCCAGCAGCGGGCCACTGACCTCCACCGCGTAGTCCAGCCGCGGCGTGGGCAGCCGCCCCAACACCACGTCATCACAATCGTCAATCAGGTTGATGCCGCCGCAAAAGCCCACCACGCCGTCTACCACGCACAGCTTGCGGTGCAGCCGGCGCCAGCGGCTGGGAATCAGCAGGCCCAGCCGCCCCAGCGGCGCATACTGGCACCACTGCACGCCAGCCGCACCGAAGCGTGTGCGCCACTCGGCCGGCACCTCGGGTGTACCCACGGCATCCACCACCAGGCGCACCTCCACCCCGCGGCGCGCGGCGCGCTCCAGCGCCTCGGCCACCATCAGTGCTTGGTGCGCAAACACGAAGATGTAGGTTTCCACGTGTACCAAGTGGCGCGCACGGTCGATGGCCTGCTCCATGGCCACAAACAGCGCCTGCCCGCCTTCGAGCAGACGCAGTCGGTGCCCGGGCCGCAATACAGGGCCACCCGGGCTTGCAGCGCGCCGCGCCGCGCCAGTCCCCCCTGCGCTCATGGCACCCACGCCACCTCTGCCACCAGTGGCAGATGGTCCGACCAGCGCGGCCACTGCCCCCCGTGCGGTGCCCACAGCGCGCGCACCACCAGCCCGCGCACATAGATACGGTCCAGCGGCAGCAGTGGCCAGCGCGCCGGAAACGTGGACACGCGCGCCGGCACTGCCGTGTGCAGGCCCAGCTCGGCCATCGGGGCGTGCAGCCGCTCGCCCCAGTCGTTGAAGTCGCCCGCCACCACCAGCGCCGCTTCGGGCGGCACCGCACGCTCCATGTAGTGAGCCAGCGCCTGCACCTGGCGCCGACGGCTGGCATGAATCAGCCCCAGATGCACCACGATGACGTGCAGCGCGTGGGCTCCTGCCGGCCACGGCGACGCGGTGCTGGTATCGGCGGGCGCCAGCACCACATGCAGCAGCCCCCGCTGCTCAAAGCCATGGTCGGACACATCGTGCTGCGCCTGCGCCACGATCGGCCAGCGGCTCAACACCGCGTTGCCGTGCTCGCCGTGGCGTGTCAGCGCGTTGGCGTGATAGGCCACGTGGTAACCCGGCGGCGCCAGCGCCGACGCCTGACCGCTGCGCGGCCAGTGAGCAAAGCGCCGCTGGGATGGGGCGTGCCAGCCGCGCACCTCTTGCAGACACACCACATCCGCGTCCAGCGCCGCCACGGCGCGCGCCAGATTGGGCACCTCCAGCCGCTGCAGCGGCCCCAGGCCTTGCACGCCCTTGTGGATGTTGTAGGTGGCCACACGCATGGTCTTCATCGGTGCATGATAGTGTGCCAACCACACGCCAAACGACCGTTGACGGCCTTGCTG
>NZ_DAISZC010000044.1:0-1231 GCF_036824975.1 Tepidimonas sp. | reverse complement strand
CAGACGCTCGACCATCTCCTCCAAGTCGATGCGCGCCTTCACCGCCGAGCCCGGCACCGACTCGGCCACCGCGTGCTCGGGCCGCGCGCAGTCCACCAGCTTCGGCGTCCCCACCGGTTCTCCGTGGCGGTTGACCACCACCGCCGCCACCGGCGCGGTCGCACGCTGCCCAGGCCGCAGCACCAGCGCCAGTTCGCCTGCGTGCAGCCGCACGAATGTGCCCGGTGGATACAGCCCCAGCACCTGCACCAGCGCCACTCCCAGCGGATCCTGGGCGCCCGCGCCTTGGCGGGCGATGACGGTGCGCGCCGCATCGCGGGCCGACCGCCCGGGCCGGCTGGCGCGCGGACTCATGGCCGCGGTGTAGCGGTCCAGCCCCTGCACGATGCTGGCCAGCCGCCGGCCGACGGGCAGCACCTCCAGCGGGCCCGCCGGCGGCGACTGGTGATGCCAGCGCACCGCCTGCAACCACGCCTCGTCGCTGACCCCGGCCGCGCGCAGCAACCGCTCGCCTTCCTGCGCGTGCGCGTCGATCTGCGCGCGCTGCTGCGGCGACACCGGCTGGATCTGCCCCGCCAGCACATCCTGCAGCTGCACCATCCCCACGTTCATCGTCGCGCAGGCCATCACCAGCGGCCGCACCTCAGCCGCCGGCACCCGCAGCAACGGGGCCACCCGCTGCGCCAGCACCGCGCATTGCAGCGCGTGCAGCACACTGTATTCGTCCGGGCTGCTGCAAGCGCGGTAGGTCAACACCAGCGTCGCCGCCTCCTGTGTCACGCGTGCGACCGCCCACTGCTGCAGTTCGGCCCACAGGCCCTGCAGCCGCGCCTGCGCCTCGTCGGCGGCCAGCGCGCGCTGCGCCAGCGCCACCAGCAGCCGCCGCAGGCGCGCCGCCACCTCGGCACACTGCTGCGGCATCGTGCCGCGCAGCACCGCGGCCCCCTCCGGTGCATCACCCTCGTCCTGCCGCGACAGATACCGGTCGAGATCCTTCAGCGCCGCCCCACGCCGATCCAGCTCCAGCAGCCCCGTCATCAACACCTTGACGGCCAGCTCCGATTCCTCGAACGGCACAAAGACGCGCTTGCGCGCGCGCAGCAGCTCCAGCTGCTGCTCGTCTTCGATACACAGCCCTTTGGCCAGCAGCACGCGTCCGGCTTCATCCAGCAGCGTAAACGGCAGCCTCATACCCAAGCGCAGCTGGTCGGTGGGCAGGGGAACGGGCGGG